>NZ_JBIWJF010000019.1:21831-145919 GCF_044764985.1 Kitasatospora sp. NPDC093550 | reverse complement strand
GTCTACCGGATCGTCCAGGAAGCCCTCACCAACGTCCGCAAGCACGGCGGCCCCGACGCCCACGCCCGCGTCGCGGTCGACTTCGGCGAGCGCGAGCTGGCCGTCCTGGTGGAGGACGACGGGCGGGGCAGCACCGCCGAACAGCTGGCCTCCGGCGGCGTGGACGGGCTGGGCCACGGCCTGATCGGCATGCGCGAACGGGTCGGCATGGTCAGCGGCAGCCTGGACGTGGGCCCCCGCCCGGGCGGCGGTTTCCGGATCCGCGCCGTCCTCCCGCTCAAGGCCGCACACTGATGCCCCCTCCCCCTTCTTAGGAGTCACCTTGACCATCCGCGTGATGCTCGTCGACGACCAGGAACTGCTGCGCACCGGCTTCCGGATGATCCTCCAGTCGCAGGGGGACATCGAGATCGCCGCCGAGGCGGGCGACGGCGCGCGGGCCCTGGAGTTGCTGCGGCACACCGAGGTGGACGTGATCCTGATGGACGTCCGGATGCCCCGCCTGGACGGCGTGCAGGCGACCCGCCGGATCTGCCTGGCCGAGGACGGCAGCCCGCTGCCGAACGCCCCGCACGTGCTGATCCTCACCACCTTCGACCTGGACGAGTACGCCTTCGCCGCGCTCAAGGCCGGCGCCAGCGGCTTCCTGCTCAAGGACGTCCCGCCGACCGAGCTGGTGGCCGCGATCCGCGCGGTGCACGGCGGGGACGCGGTGGTCGCCCCGACCACCACCCGCCGGATGATCGACCGTTTCGCCGAGGTGCTGCCCACCCCGCAGAGCGCGCCCGGCTCGGACGTCCTCGGCCCGCTGACCGAGCGCGAGCGGGAGGTGTTCCTGCTGGTCGCCCAGGGTCTGTCGAACGGTGAGATCGCGGCCCGGCTGGTGCTCTCCGAGGCCACGGTGAAGACCCACGTCGGCCGGATCCTGGCCAAGCTCGGCCTGCGCGACCGGGTCCAGGCCGTGGTGCTGGCGTACGAGGCCGGGCTGATCCGGGCCGGGGCCACCGACTGAGCCCGCACCGGGCCCGCCGCCGGGCCGGTACCCGAGCCTCCCTGGTGGTCGGACGCCGACCGTAGACTGGGGCGGTACGTCCGGTACCCGACGAGTGGACCGGAACGGCCAATCAGGACAAGGGTGGACGCGTGGATCCGTCCGACTTCGCCGACTTCGGCGAGTTCGCCCCGCTCGCCGACGGTCTCGGCGACCCGAGCGATCCCGGCAACCGGCCGGCCCGCCTCGCCGTCGGCGTGGTCGGCACCGGCCGGGTCGGCCCCGCGCTGGGCGCCGCGCTGCAGCTGGCCGGGCACACCGTGGTCGCCGCCTCCGGGGTGTCCGCCACCTCCCGCCGCCGCGCCGAGTCGCTGCTGCCGGGGGTGCGGATCGTCACCCCGCCGCAGGTGCTGGCCGCCGCCGACCTCGTCCTGCTGACCGTCCCGGACGACGCGCTGGCCGACCTGGTGGCCGGTCTGGCCTCGACCGGCGCGGTCCGCCCCGGGCAGCTGGTCGTGCACACCTCCGGCGCGCACGGCGTCGCCGTACTGGAGCCCGCCACCCGGGCCGGGGCGCTGCCGCTGGCCCTGCACCCGGCGATGACCTTCACCGGCACCTCCGTCGACCTGGCCCGGCTGGCCGGCTGCCCGTTCGGGGTGACCGCCCCCGAGGAGCTGCGGCCGGTCGCCGAGGCGCTGGTGGTGGAGATGGGCGGCGAGCCCGAGTGGGTGCCCGAGGAGGTCCGCCCGCTCTACCACACCGCCCTCGCGCACGGCGCGAACCACCTGGTCACGCTGGTCGCGCAGGCGATGGAGCTGCTGCGCACGGCCGGCGTCGCCGAGCCCGGCCGGATGCTCGGTCCGCTGCTCGGCGCCGCGCTGGACAACAGCCTGCGCTCCGGCGACGCGGCCCTGACCGGCCCGGTCGCCCGGGGCGACGCGGGCACCGTGCGGCGCCACCTGGCGCAGCTCAGTACGGTGTCCCCCGACATCCCGGCGGCCTACCGCGCGATGGCCCGTGCCACCGCGCAGCGGGCGCTCGCCCGCGGATCGATCGACGAAACGTCGGCGGCGGCGCTGCTGGACGTACTGAACGAGGAGAAGCGCTAGAGATGGCACGCGGAAAGCAGCCGAGCAAGCCCCAGCGGACGCCGAAGGTCCACCGGGCCGTGGTCACCCGCACCGTGGACGACTTCGAGGCCGCGTTCTGGCCGGACGAGCAGCCCGTCGACAACGCCGTCGTGATGACCATGGGCGCGCTGCACGAGGGCCACGCCGCGCTGATCCGGGCCGCCCGCAAGCAGGTCGGCCGGGAGGGCCGGGTCGCGGTGACGGTCTTCGTCAACCCGCTGCAGTTCGGCGCCGGCGAGGACCTGGAGCGCTACCCGCGCACCCTCGACGCCGACGTGAAGCTGGCCGAGGAGAACGGCGCCGACGTGGTGTTCGCCCCGTCCGTCGAGGAGGTCTACCCGAACGGCGAGCCGCAGGTGCGCATCGTGGCGGGCCCGATGGGCGAGCGCTTCGAGGGCGCCACCCGCCCCGGCCACTTCGACGGCGTGCTGACCGTGGTCGCCAAGCTGCTGCACATCACCGACCCGGACTTCGCCTTCTTCGGCGAGAAGGACGCCCAGCAGCTGGCGGTCATCCGGCGGATGGTCGCCGACCTGGACTTCGACGTCGAGGTGGTCGGCGTGCCGACGATCCGCGAGGAGGACGGTCTGGCGCTGTCCTCGCGCAACCGCTACCTCTCGGAGGAGGAGCGCACCCACGCCCTGGCCCTGTCCAAGGCCCTGTTCGCCGGCCGGGACGCCGCCGCCCAGGGCCCGAAGGCCGTGCGCGAGGCCGCCTCGGCCGTCCTCGACGCCGCCGAGGGCATCACCCTCGACTACCTCGCCCTGATCGACCCGCACGACTTCTCCGAGGCGGCGGACGACTTCCAGGGCGAGGCGGTGCTGGCCGTGGCCGCGAAGGTGGGCTCGACCCGCCTGATCGACAACGTCCACCTCATCTGCCGCTAGGCGGATGGGCATCAAGCACGGAATCGTCCGGTAGCCCGGCGTTCCGGCAGTTCCGACCCCTTCAGGCATGCACTCACAGGAGGCGTGACCCGCAATGCTCCGCACCATGCTCAAGTCCAAGATCCACCGGGCCACCGTGACCCAGGCCGACCTGCACTACGTCGGCTCCGTCACGGTGGACGAGGACCTGCTCGACGCCGCCGACCTGCTCCCCGGCGAGCTGGTCCACATCGTCGACATCAACAACGGCGCCCGGCTGGAGACGTACACCATCGCCGGCCCGCGCGGCTCCGGCGTGATCGGCATCAACGGCGCCGCCGCCCGCCTGGTCCACCCCGGTGACCTGGTCATCCTCATCGCCTACGGGCAGATGGACACGGCCGAGGCCAAGGGCTACGAGCCGAAGATCGTCTTCGTGGACGAGCGGAACCGGATCACCGGCCTGGGCGGCGACCCCGCCGAAGCCCGGGAGGGCACCGGACTGCTGCGCGGCGACGCGGCGTACGGTGGCGACAACGGCGCGGCCACCGCCGCCTCGCGCTGAAGGAGTCACCCACCCATGTCCACGCACCGCCTCACCGCCCCGGCCCCCGGCTGGACCGCCACCACCGACGTGGTCGTGGTCGGCTCCGGGGTCGCCGGCCTCACCGTCGCGCTCGACGTCCGCAAAGCCGGCCTGCGGGCCTTGGTGGTCACCAAGGCGATGCTGGACGACGGCTCCACCCGCTGGGCCCAGGGCGGCGTCGCGGCCGCCCTGGGCGAGGGGGACACCCCCGAGCAACACCTGGACGACACCCTGGTGGCCGGCGCCGGGATCTGTGACGAGGAGGCCGTGCGCACCCTGGTCACCGAGGGCCCGGACGCCGTCCGCCGGCTGATCGCCAACGGCGCCGCCTTCGACCGCGGCGAGGACGGCGAGGTCCTGCTGACCCGCGAGGGCGGCCACCACCGCCGCCGGATCGTGCACGCCGGCGGGGACGCCACCGGCGCCGAGATATCGCGCGCCCTGGTCGCGGCCGTCCGCGCCGCTCCGGAGATCGAGCTGATCGAGCACGCGCTGGTGCTCGACCTGCTCACCGACTCCGACGGCCACGCCGCCGGACTCACCCTGCACGTGATGGGCGAGGGCCAGCGCGACGGCGTCGGCGCCGTCCGGGCCCGCGCGGTGGTGCTCGCCACCGGCGGCATGGGCCAGGTCTTCTCCGCCACCACCAACCCGGCGGTCTCCACCGGGGACGGCGTGGCGCTCGCCCTGCGGGCCGGCGCGGCCGTCACCGACCTGGAGTTCGTCCAGTTCCACCCGACGGTGCTCTGGCTCGGCCCGGACGCCGAGGGGCAGCAGCCGCTGGTCTCCGAGGCCGTCCGCGGCGAGGGCGCCCACCTGGTGGACGCGGACGGCGTCCGGTTCATGGTCGGGCAGCACGAGCTGGCCGAGCTGGCCCCGCGCGACGTCGTCGCCAAGGCGATCACCCGGCGGATGCAGGAGCAGGGCGCCGAGCACATGTACCTGGACGGGCGGCACTTCGGCGCCGAGATGTGGGCGGAGCGCTTCCCGACCATCCTCGCCTCCTGCCGCGCCCACGGCATCGACCCGGTCACCGAGCCGATCCCGATCGCCCCGGCCGCGCACTTCGCCTCCGGCGGCGTCCGCACCGACCGGCACGGCCGCACCACCGTCCCCGGCCTGTACGCCTGCGGCGAGGTCGCCTGCACCGGCGTGCACGGCGCCAACCGGCTGGCCTCCAACTCGCTGCTGGAGGGCCTGGTCTTCGCCGAGCGGATCGCGGCCGACCTGGCCGGCCGGCACGCGGCCGGCCGCCTGCCCGAGCGCACCGTGGACGTGGCCGCGGCGCGCGCCGCGCACCCCGTCCCGCTGCCCCCGTCCGAGGCGCGCGCCGAGATCCAGCGGCTGATGTCGCGCGGCGCGGGCATCCTGCGCTCGGCCGCCTCGATGGCCGACACCGCGGCCGGGCTGGCCCTGATCGCGCAGCAGGCGTACGCGCACGTGGCCGAGGAGAAGCCGGCCGACCCCCGGGTGGAGACCTGGGAGGCCGCCAACCTGCTGCTGGTCGCGACCTCCCTGGTCGCGGCGGCGGCGCAGCGCGAGGAGACCCGCGGCTGCCACTGGCGCGAGGACTTCCCCGAGCGCGACGACGCCCACTGGCGGCGCCACCTGATCACCACCCTCGCCGCCAACGGCGACCCCGTCAGCACCCCTGAGGAGCAGTAGAACCATGACCCACTCCCACGAGGAACTCCCCCTGGTCGAGCAGGGCGGCTGCGGCGACGGCTGCGCCTGCGGGGACGGCGAGGGCTACGAGACCGGCCTGGACCCGCAGCTGGCCGAGCTGCTGGAGCAGGCCGGGCTGGACCCGGTCGAGGTCGAGGACATCGCCACCCTGGCGCTGGCCGAGGACCTGGCCGGCGGCGAGGACGTCACCTCGGTGGCCACCGTGCCCGCCGACGCCGTCGCCACCGCCGACTTCACCGCCCGCGCGGCCGGCGTGGTGGCCGGCCTGCGGATCGCCGAGGCGGTCGTCTCGCTGGTCTGCGAGGAGGAGTTCGAGGTCGAGCGGCACGTCGAGGACGGCGACCGGGTCGAGGCCGGCCAGGTGCTGCTCTCGGTCCGCTCCCGCACCCGCGACCTGCTGACCGCCGAGCGCAGCGCGCTCAACCTGCTCTGCCACCTGTCCGGCATCGCCACCGCGACCCGCGCCTGGGCGGACGCCCTGGAGGGCACCGGCGCGGTCGTCCGGGACACCCGCAAGACCACCCCGGGCCTGCGCGCGCTGGAGAAGTTCGCGGTGCGCTGCGGCGGCGGCGCCAACCACCGGATGGCGCTGTCCGACGCCGCCCTGGTGAAGGACAACCACGTGGTCGCGGCCGGCGGCGTGGCCGAGGCCTTCCGGGCCGTCCGGGCCGCGTACCCGGACCTCGCGGTCGAGGTCGAGGTGGACACCCTGGACCAGATCGCGCCGGTGCTCGAGGCCGGGGCCGACCTGATCCTGCTGGACAACTTCACGGTCGAGCAGCTGAAGGAGGCCGTCGCGCTGGTGAACGGCCGGGCGAAGCTGGAGGCCTCCGGCGGACTGACCCTGGCCAGCGCGCGCGAGGTCGCCCAGACTGGGGTGGACTACCTGGCCGTGGGCGCGCTCACGCACTCCTCGCCGATCCTCGACATCGGCCTGGACCTGCGCGCCTGACCGTCAGGACCGCCCGGCCCCGTCCCGACTCGCAGAAAGCGTCCCCGTGCTCCTCACCATCGACGTCGGCAACACCCAGACCACGCTCGGCCTGTTCGACGGCGAGGACGTGGTGGAACACTGGCGGATCTCCACCGATCCGCGCCGCACGGCCGATGAACTGGCGGTGCTGCTGCAGGGGTTGATGGGCAACCACACCGCGGTCCGGGAGGCCGCGGTGGAGGGGCTGGCGATCTGCTCGTCCGTCCCCGCCGTGCTCCACGAGCTCCGCGAGGTGACCCGCCGCTACTACGGCGACGTCCCCGCGGTGATCGTGGAGCCCGGCGTGAAGACCGGGGTGCACGTCCTGATGGACAACCCCAAGGAGGTCGGCGCCGACCGGATCGTCAACGCGCTGGCCGCCAACCACCTGTACGGCGGCCCGTGCATCGTGGTCGACTTCGGCACCGCGACCACCTTCGACGCCGTCAACGCCCGCGGCGACTACGTCGGCGGCGCGATCGCCCCCGGCATCGAGATCTCCGTCGAGGCCCTCGGCGTCCGCGGCGCCCAGCTGCGCAAGATCGAGCTGGCCCGCCCCCGCAACGTGATCGGCAAGAACACCGTCGAGGGCATGCAGTCCGGCATCCTCTACGGCTTCGCCGGCCAGGTCGACGGCCTGGTCGAGCGGATGGCCCGGGAACTCGCCAAGGACCCGGACGACGTCCAGGTGATCGCCACCGGCGGCCTCGCCACCCTCGTCCTCGGGGAGGCCACCACCATCGACGTCCACGAGCCCTGGCTCACCCTGATCGGCCTGCGCCTGGTCTACGAGCGCAACCGGCCGGCCTGACGCCCGGGCCGGGGACCACCCGGCCGAACGTGGGGAATCCGGCGCGACGTTACCGACAAATCGGATATTCGTCACGTAGTGTCAGCCCATGCCTACGCCACACGGATCGCGCGGCGGCATGGCCTTCAGCGCCGACGAAGTCCGCGTGCTGCGCCGAGCCCTCGCCCAAGCCCTGCACCCCGCCGTCCCCGTCCACCTCCAGGGGCCCGACCGGACGGCGCTCGCCGGGCCGGGCGCCGAACTCTGGGCGGAGGACGTCCAGGACGCGCTGCGCCTCACCGAGGCGATCGACGAAGCCGTCCAGGAGGGCGGCCGGCTGCGCGCCTTCCTGCTGGCCGACCTCGGCCGCTACCGCTCCGCCCTGCCCGGCAGCGCGCCCGGCTACCTGGAACGGCTGGAGGAGGCGGTGTCCGACGGGTACCTGCCCGGCCCCGAGGACCTCACCGCGCTGCGCGGGCTGACCCGTCAGCCCTGCGGCCAGGGCGAACGGTCACGCCGCTCCCGGCTGGCCGGGCGCTGCCACGCGCTGGCCGAGGCCGCCGTCCGCGAGCGGCTCGCCCTCACCGCCGGACAGCCGCGCCACCTGGTGGCCGTACCGAGCCCCGCCGCACCCCCGAGCAGTCACCCCACCCCTGTAGGAGGACGGACCACCATGAGCAGCACCGACTCCCGCCCGGAGCAGCCCGCCGAGCCCGGCGCCGCGACGACGCCGCCCCGCCCGCAGCGGATGCCCACCCCCGCCGAGCTCTTCGGCCGCCGCCCCAAGCCCCCGGCCCGGCCCGCCCCGCCGGCCGACCAGACCCCGGAGGACGTCGAGCTCGCCACCGGCACCGGCTGAGCCGCACCCGCACCCGGGGAGGGGGAGACCGCACCGGCGGTCTCCCCCTCCCCGCGTTCCCACCTGCGGCGGTCCCGCCGGCCGCGGTCCCGGCGCGGAGCACGGCGTGTGGCTGGCTACCCTTGTGGGGTGAGCGATCAGAGCCTTGTTCCCGCGACCGACGACCTTCCCGAGCAGATGCGCGTCCGGCGCGAGAAGCTGGACCGGCTCCGGGCGGCCGGCGTCGACCCGTACCCGGTCGGATTCCCCCGCACCAGCACCATCGCGGACCTGCGTGCCAAGCACCCGGACCTGGAGCCGGACACCGCGACCGGCGAGCGGGCCGGCATCACCGGCCGGGTCATCCTGTCCCGCACCGGTGGCAAGCTCTGCTTCGCCACCCTGCGCGACGGCACCGGCGACCTCCAGGTGATGCTCTCCCTGGACAAGCTGGGCGCGGAGCGGCTGGCGGCCTGGAAGTCCGACATCGACCTCGGCGACCAGGTCGGCGTCGAGGGCGAGGTGATCACCTCCAAGCGCGGCGAGCTGTCGGTGATGGTGGACCGCTGGGAGCTCACCGCCAAGTGCCTGCGTCCGCTCCCGGACAAGCACAAGGGCCTGACCGACCCGGAGGCCCGGGTCCGCCAGCGCTACGTGGACCTGATCGTCAACCCCGAGGCCCGCGAGATCCTGCACCTGCGCAGCAAGGTCGTCCGCTCGATCCGCCGCACCTACGAGGACCGCGGCTACATCGAGGTCGAGACCCCGATGCTGCAGCCGGTGCACGGCGGCGCCAACGCGCGCCCGTTCAAGACGCACATCAACGCGTACGACATCGACCTCTACATGCGCATCGCGCCCGAGCTGTACCTCAAGCGGCTGGTGGTCGGCGGCGCCGAGAAGGTCTTCGAGATCAACCGCAACTTCCGCAACGAGGGCGCGGACTCCACCCACAACCCGGAGTTCACCTCGCTGGAGTCGTACGAGGCCTACGGCGACTACGACACCCAGGCCGAGCTGATCCGCGAGACGATCGTCAACGCGGCCCGGGACGCGCTGGGCACCACGGTGATCAAGGGCGTGGACGCGCACGGCGTCGAGCACGAGATCGACCTGGCCGAGCCGTGGGAGGAGGTCAGCGTCTACCCGGGCGTCTCCGCCCGCCTCGGCGTCGAGGTCACCCCGGAGACCACCGTCGAGGAGCTGCGCAAGCTGGCCACCGCGCACGGCATCCCGTTCGAGAAGGAGTGGGGCCACGGTCAGATCGTGCTGGAGATGGTCGAGCGCCTGCTGGAGGAGAACGCCGTCCGGCCGACCTTCATCAAGGACTACCCGACCGAGGTCTCCCCGCTGACCCGCCAGCACCGCTCGATCGCGGGCGTGGCCGAGAAGTGGGACCTGGTGATCTTCGGCACCGAGATCGGCACCGCCTACTCCGAGCTGGTCGACCCGGTCGAGCAGCGCGCCCGCCTCACCGCCCAGTCCCTGCTGGCCGCCGGCGGCGACGTCGAGGCGATGCAGGTGGACGAGGACTTCCTGCGGGCCCTGGAGTACGCGATGCCCCCGACCGGTGGCCTCGGCCTCGGCGTGGACCGCCTGATCATGCTGCTGACCGGCAAGAACATCCGGGAGACCGTGCTCTTCCCGCTGGTGAAGCCGGAGCCGAAGGCCGCCGCCGCGACGGCGGAGAAGACCGAGGAGGAGTGACCTGATGGACTACGTCAGCGCGATCGTGCCGCCGCTGGTCATGGCGATCGGCTTCGGGTTCCTGGTGCGGGCCATCTTCCGCAGCCAGGGCGGGAGCCAGAAGGCCAAGGAAGACTTCGACTGATTCCCCGGGCCCGCCGGTCCGGGCCCCGGACGACCGCGAGCGAACCCGCGACTGACGCCGTCAGCCGCCCCGAACGACCGGTGCGCCGCCATTCCCGAATCCCGGGGGTGGCGGCGCGCCGGTTTGGCGCACTTCACAAGATTTGCCCCATTCACTCCCTATCCTGGCCGCACTATGGTCCGGCAACTCGGCGAACTTGAGAACGCCATCATGACCCGGGTGTGGCGGTGGAACCGACCGGTGACGGTTCGCGAGGTTCTCCTGGATCTGCAGTCGGAACGCGAAATCGCGTACACCACCGTGATGACCGTCCTGGACAAGCTGCACAGAAAGGGCTGGCTGCGCCGCGAGCGGGCGGGCCGGGCCTATCGATATGAACCGGTCTCCTCGCGCGAGGCGTACACGGCGGCCCTGATGAACGACGCGTGGGCCACGAGCGACAATCCGGCGGCGGCACTGGTGCACTTCTTCGGCCTGATGTCGCCCGAGCAACGCGAGGCGCTCCGGGACGCGTTGCGGGTCGCCGCTCTGTTCCCGTCCGATCCGCCGGGGGCGGATTCCGCGGCGGACGGGCCGGATACCGGCACACCGGATACCGGGGAGACCGCGCCGGGCGCGACGCGATAACGTCCCGCCATGGAGGTCACCATCCGCCGCGCACGGACCACGGACGTGCGGGCAGTACGCAGGCTCATCGACGCCTACTCGCGCGACGGCATTCTGCTGGACAAGCCCACTGTCACACTGTTCGAATCCGTCCAGGAGTTCTGGGTCGCGGAACGCGACGACAACGGCGTCGTGGTGGCCTGCGGCGCCCTGCACGTGATGTGGGAGGACCTCGCCGAGGTCCGGACGCTCGCGGTGGACCCGGTCTGCCGGGGCTTCGGGATCGGGCACCTCCTGCTGGAGAAGCTGGTGCAGACGGCACGCTGGCTGGGCGTCCGTCGGATTTTCTGCTTGACGTTCGAGGTCCCGTTCTTCGCGAAACACGGTTTCGTCGAGATCGGGGAGCTCCAGGAAACCGATGATGGTACGACAGACCCGGCGGCGATCGCTACGGATGTCTATGAAGAACTCCTCCGCTCGTACGATGAAGGCGTCGCCGAGTTCCTTGACCTGGAGCGGGTGAAGCCCAACACACTGGGCAACTCGCGCATGCTGCTGCACCTCTGAGCCGCTCCACCGGGGTCAAGGGTTTGTGTTTTTCGGAGAAAGGCGCTTTCCTTTCCTTAGGCAATGGGTCGTTTAGCGGAAAGGGAAGCCCGTGGCACAGAGGGTGCAGGTCATTCTTGAAGACGATCTCGACGGTGGTTCGGCGGACGAGACGGTGACGTTCGCGCTCGACGGCGTTGCCTACGAGATCGACCTGAAGAGCGCCAACGCGGACAAGCTCCGCGGCCTGCTGGCGCCGTACGTGGAGAAGGGCCGCAAGCAGAGCGGTCGGCTGGCCGGCGCCCGCCGCCCGGGCCGCGGCGCCGCCCAGCGCACCGCGGGCAGCGCTCCGGACACCGCGAAGATCCGCGCGTGGGCCAAGGAGCAGGGCATGGACGTCAACGACCGCGGCCGCGTGCCGAGCGGTGTCCGCGAGGCCTACGAGGCGGCCAACGCGTCCTGACCCCGGCGCCGCCGGCACGCCGGAGCGGGTGCGGGGCCCCGGTGGCCGCACACGGCGACGACGACACACGCGCGGGGCGCGGAGGACTCTCCTCCGCGCCCCGCGGCGCGCGCCCGGACGACCGCGGCGCCACCGGTGCCGGGCGGCGTCCGGGGTGCGGGCTCGGGCGGCGGAACAATCACGAGCTGTGCAACGCTGTAGGGGCGAAGCGGTAACGCGGACACCACCGGGATGGCGTACCGACCATCCGGGCCGCCGTTCAACCACCGTCACCGCGGCCCGACTTCTCGCCAGGCGAACACCGCCACCGCGGAAACTGCGCGAGAACCACCCCGATACCGGGTATGAATGCAGGTGGACGGGTTCTCGGACCCGTCCAGGGGCAGTATGCGCGACCGGTCGGAGAGGGTCCGGCCGCGCCCCGGCGGCGCTTGTTCGCCGATGGCGTAGCGGATTCCGGTGCATCCGGCCCACCAGTGGGAACACCGTTTCCCAGCATCAGGTTGGGATTGGTGTCGGCTGGTCGCGCAGCATCTCGCTCCTCTACCGGGGAGTGAATCCGTGGGCCGCGCCGCTGAGCGGGACTAGCATGCGGAAGGACAGGGCGGGGACGGACCCCGAACTGCCCGACCGCTCTGAGGAGCGATAAACGATGTTCGAGAGGTTCACCGACCGCGCGCGGCGGGTTGTCGTCCTGGCTCAGGAAGAAGCCCGGATGCTCAACCACAACTACATCGGCACCGAGCACATCCTCCTGGGTCTGATCCACGAGGGCGAGGGCGTCGCCGCCAAGGCCCTGGAGAGCCTCGGGATTTCTCTTGAGGCCGTTCGCCAGCAGGTCGAGGAGATCATCGGCCAGGGCCAGCAGGCCCCGTCCGGCCACATCCCCTTCACCCCCCGGGCGAAGAAGGTCCTGGAGCTGTCGCTCCGGGAGGCCCTGCAGCTCGGCCACAACTACATCGGCACCGAGCACATCCTGCTCGGCCTGATCCGCGAGGGCGAGGGCGTCGCCGCCCAGGTCCTGGTGAAGCTGGGCGCCGACCTCAACCGGGTGCGCCAGCAGGTCATCCAGCTGCTCTCCGGTTACCAGACCAGTGGCGGCAAGGAGTCGGCCACGGCCGGCGGGCCCGCCGAGGGCACCCCGTCGACCTCGCTGGTCCTGGACCAGTTCGGCCGCAACCTGACCCAGGCCGCCCGTGAGGCCAAGCTCGACCCGGTCATCGGGCGCGAGAAGGAGATCGAGCGGGTCATGCAGGTGCTGTCCCGCCGCACCAAGAACAACCCGGTCCTGATCGGTGAGCCCGGCGTCGGCAAGACCGCCGTGGTCGAGGGCCTGGCGCAGGCGATCGTCAAGGGCGAGGTCCCGGAGACGCTCAAGGACAAGCAGCTCTACACGCTGGACCTGGGCGCCCTGGTGGCCGGCTCGCGCTACCGCGGTGACTTCGAGGAGCGCCTGAAGAAGGTCCTCAAGGAGATCCGCACCCGCGGCGACATCATCCTGTTCATCGACGAGCTGCACACCCTGGTCGGCGCGGGCGCCGCCGAGGGCGCCATCGACGCCGCCAGCATCCTCAAGCCGATGCTGGCCCGCGGCGAGCTGCAGACCATCGGTGCCACCACCCTGGACGAGTACCGCAAGCACCTGGAGAAGGACGCCGCGCTGGAGCGCCGCTTCCAGCCGATCCAGGTCGCGGAGCCCTCGCTGCCGCACACCATCGAGATCCTCAAGGGTCTGCGCGACCGCTACGAGGCCCACCACCGGGTCTCGATCACGGACGCCGCCCTGGTCGCCGCCGCCACCCTGGCCGACCGGTACATCTCGGACCGCTTCCTGCCGGACAAGGCGATCGACCTGATCGACGAGGCCGGCTCCCGGATGCGCATCCGCCGGATGACCGCGCCGCCGGACCTGCGCGAGTTCGACGAGAAGATCGCCGACGTGCGCCGCGAGAAGGAGAGCGCGATCGACGCGCAGGACTTCGAGAAGGCCGCGTCCCTGCGCGACGACGAGAAGCAGCTCCTGCAGGCCAAGGCCAAGCGGGAGAAGGAGTGGAAGGCCGGCGACATGGACGTCGTCGCGGAGGTGAACGAGGAGCTCATCGCCGAGGTCCTGGCCACCGCCACCGGCATCCCGGTCTTCAAGCTGACCGAGGAGGAGACCTCGCGCCTGCTGCGCATGGAGGACGAGCTGCACAAGCGCGTCATCGGCCAGAAGGACGCCATCAAGGCGCTCTCCCAGGCCATCCGGCGCACCCGTGCGGGCCTCAAGGACCCGAAGCGCCCCGGCGGTTCGTTCATCTTCGCCGGTCCGTCCGGTGTCGGTAAGACCGAGCTGTCCAAGACGCTGGCGGAGTTCCTCTTCGGCGACGAGGACGCGCTGATCGCGCTCGACATGTCCGAGTTCTCCGAGAAGCACACCGTCTCCCGGCTGTTCGGCTCCCCGCCCGGGTACGTGGGCTACGAGGAGGGCGGCCAGCTGACCGAGAAGGTCCGCCGCAAGCCGTTCTCGGTCGTCCTCTTCGACGAGGTCGAGAAGGCCCACCCGGACATCTTCAACTCGCTGCTGCAGATCCTGGAGGACGGTCGCCTGACCGACTCCCAGGGCCGCGTGGTCGACTTCAAGAACACCGTCATCATCATGACGACCAACCTCGGCACCCGGGACATCTCCAAGGGCTTCAACCTGGGCTTCGCGGCCACGGGTGACACCCAGAGCGGGTACGAGCGGATGAAGGCGAAGGTCGGCGAGGAGCTCAAGCAGCACTTCCGCCCCGAGTTCCTGAACCGTGTCGACGACATCGTGGTGTTCCACCAGCTGTCCGAGGACGACATCATCCAGATCGTCGACCTCATGATCGCCAAGGTGGACGAGCGGCTCAAGGACAAGGACATGGGCCTGGAGCTCAGCGTCGAGGCCAAGAAGCTGCTGGCCAAGCGCGGCTACGACCCGATCCTGGGTGCCCGTCCGCTGCGCCGCACCATCCAGCGCGAGATCGAGGACCACCTCTCCGAGAAGATCCTCTTCGGCGAGCTGCGGGCCGGCCACATCGTCGTCGTCGACGTCGAGGGCGAGGGCAAGGACGCCAAGTTCACGTTCCGCGGCGAGGAGAAGTCGGCCGTCGCGGACA
The DNA here is from genome assembly GCF_044764985.1 of Kitasatospora sp. NPDC093550. Taxonomy (NCBI): domain Bacteria; kingdom Bacillati; phylum Actinomycetota; class Actinomycetes; order Kitasatosporales; family Streptomycetaceae; genus Kitasatospora; species Kitasatospora sp. NPDC093550. The sequence continues at coordinate 131,485 of NZ_JBIWJF010000019.1, read as the reverse complement.
CCCCGGCCGCGGTCGCCTCGTCCGGTCCCGACCTGACGAAGTAGCCCAACTTTTAACAGACAACTTCACAGCAACCGAGCCCCCGGCGTTCGCGCCGGGGGCTCGGTGCGTTCCGCGTCGCCGGAGTGCTCCCCCGCACCGGCAGAAGTGCAGGGCTTCTGTGCTGCTTGGTATGGGTGCGTCCGATTTCTCAGTCAGCTTTAATGAGCATACGGTTGACAGATGGTCAGCTGATGGGAAGTCGCGGAGCATAGCGCCGTGACCATGTCACGGTCAAGGTCTATCTTTTTTATGCACGCTTGTATCAAATGACGTCCACCTGTCTTTCATTTTGGTTTGCCGGGCTTTGGCCATGAGCTGGCCCCGGTCGGGGAGGACGTCACAACGTTGAAGAACACCAGGAGAACCGCTGCGGTCGCGACCGCCGCAGCGGTCATAGTCACGCTCGGCGCGGGCATGTTCCCGGGCACCGCCGTCGCGGCCGGCTCGGCCCCCGCGCCGAAGGACCCGGCCGAGGCCGTCCAGAACACCGAGCACAACATCCCGGGCCCGCTGACCGCGAAGGTGGAGGCCGAGCAGAAGGCCGCCACCGACCAGCTGCTCGCCGGCACCGCGCAGGTCGAGGAGCACAACGGCAGCACCAGCGTGAAGCTGGGCAAGGACAAGTACGTGGAGCTCGCCCGCGAGCGCACGGACAAGATCTTCACGATCCTCGTCGACTTCGGCGACCAGGTCGACAACACCACCAAGACCGCCGACGGCAAGGTCAAGTACGGCGGTGAGCCCGGCCCGAAGCACAACGAGATCGCGAAGCCGGACCCGGCCACCAACAACTCGACCGCCTGGCAGGCTGACTACAACCAGCAGCACTACCAGGACCTCTACTTCAGCAAGGACAAGCCCTCGCTGAAGACCTATTACGAGAAGCAGTCCTCGGGCCGCTACTCGGTCGACGGCGTGGTCCAGGACTGGGTCCGTGTCCCGTGGAACGAGGCCCGGTACGGCTCGGACTACTGCGGCTCCAACGTCTGCGCCAGCGCCCAGGACCTGATCCGCGACGCCGTGGACATCTGGTACAAGGACCAGCTGGCCAAGGGTCAGACCGAGGCTCAGATCAAGGCGACCCTGGCCACGTACGACAAGTGGGACCGCTACGGTTCGCACCACGACGGGAACTTCAACCAGCCCGACGGGTACATCGACCACTTCCAGATCGTGCACGCCGGTGAGGACAAGTCGGCCGGTGGCGGCAAGCAGGGCAGCAAGGCCCTGTGGGCGCACCGCTCGTACGTCTACGGCAACCTGACCGGCTCCGCCGGCCCCGAGGGCAACAAGCTCGGTGGCGTCCAGGTCGGCAACTCCGGCCTCTGGATCGGCGACTACACGATGCAGCCGGAGAACGGCGGCCTCGGCGTCTTCGCGCACGAGTACGGCCACGACCTCGGTCTGCCGGACCTCTACGACACCGCCGGCAAGGGCATCGACAACTCGGTCGGCTTCTGGTCGATCATGTCCTCCGGCTCCTGGCTCGGCGAGGGCAAGAACTCGATCGGCGACATGCCGAACGACTTCGACGCCTGGAGCAAGTTCAAGCTCGGCTGGCTGAAGGCCGACCACGCCAAGGCCGGCACCGAGTCGACGCACCACATCGGCCCGGCGGAGTACAACTCCAACCTGCCGCAGGCCCTGATCGTCGACCTGCCGAAGAAGAGCATCACCACCGAGATCAACAAGCCCTTCGCGGGCACCGGTGAGTGGTGGAGCGGCAGCGCCGACAACCTGAACGTCACGCTCACCCGTGACATCGACCTGACCGGCAAGACCAAGGCCAGCATCAACGCCAAGGCCTGGTACGAGCTGGAGCAGGACTTCGACTACGCCTTCGGCGAGGTCTCCACCGACGGTGGCAAGACCTGGACCGTCGTGGACGGCACCTGGAACGGCGCCGCGCTGCCCAAGGAGAACGGCCGCCCGGCCGTGAACGGCCAGCTCGCCACCTGGGGTGACCTGTCGTTCAACCTGGACGCCTACGCCGGCCAGAAGATCCAGTTCCGCTACCACAACACCACCGACGGCGGCCTGCACTTCCGTGGCCTCGCGCTGGACAACATCGCGGTCGTCGCCGACGGCGCCACCCTGTTCAGCGACGACGTCGAGAAGGGTGACAACGGCTGGGTCTCCAGCGGCTTCACCCGCTTCGGCGGCTCGTACACCAAGGACTACGCGCAGTACTACATCGCGGAGAACCGGCAGTACGTGTCCTTCGACCAGACGCTGAAGACCGGCCCGTACAACTTCGGCTTCGCCGACAAGCCGAACTGGGTCGAGCACTACTCGTACCAGCCCGGCCTGCTGATCTGGTACTGGGACGAGTCGCAGACCGACAACAACGTCAGCGCGCACCCGGGCCAGGGCCTGATCCTGCCGGTCGACTCGCACCCGACCCCGCTCAAGTGGTCCGACGGCACCCTGATGCGTCCGCGCATCAACGGCGCCGACTCGACCTTCGGTTCGCGTCGCGTCCCGGCGCTGACCCTGCACAAGGCCGGCGTCGAGACCGTCATCCCGAAGTCCAAGGGCGTCGACGAGTTCTCGGACCTGAAGGACTACTGGACCAAGGACAACCCGTACAGCAGCGTCCAGGTCCCGAAGACCGGCACCAGCATCGAGGTCGAGAACGAGTCCTCGAACTACCTGGAGACCTGGATCCGGGTCCGTCCGGTCGACAACTGATCGAGCCCGTAGCGATCAGCCTGTGACCAGGCGGCTCTGACAGCTCCACGTCCGGCCCGTCCCCGCATCGCGCGGGGGCGGGCCGGACGCTTTTCCGTTCGCTGCGCTCCGTCAGACCTTGCGGAGGGTGGACAACCGGTCCAGGAAGGCGGCGGCCGCCACCTCGACGTCGGAGCCGGTCCAGTCGAGGGCGGGCGCGGCGACCGTGACCTCGGTCATCGCCAGCCCCGGCAGCTCGCGTTCGCGCCAGGCGCCGAACAGCCCGATCCCGCTCTCCTCGGCCAGCGCCAGCGAGGCCTCCTCCAACTCCTCGGCCGGGAACGGCAGCCAGAGGCAGAACTGGTGGGTGTGGGGCGGGGCCGGGTGCACCCGGGCGCCGGGGACGGCGGCGAAGGCCCGGGCGAGGGCCTCGGCGACCGTCCGGGCGTGCGCCACGTACCCTCCCAGCAGCGGCAGTTCGCGCTCCAGCCCGGCCAGGGCGGCGAGGGCGGCCGGCCACTGCTGGAAGAGCTGCCCGCCGTAGCGGTGCCGCCAGGCCTTGGCGGTGCGGACGAAACCGGCCGGACCGGCCAGCGCCGCGCCGCTGATCCCGCCGAGCGTCTTGTAGAAGGAGACGTAGACCGAGTCGGCCAGGGCGGACAGCTCCGGCAGCGGGCGGCCGAGGGCGACGGCCGACTCCCAGATCCGGGCGCCGTCCAGGTGCAGCGCCGCGCCGTGCTCCTCCCGCACCACCTCCGAGACCGCCCGCAGCTCCGCCCAGCCGGGCAGGACGAAGCCGGCGTCCCGCAGCGGCAGCTCCAGGCTCAGCGCGGCGTACGGCTCCTCCAGGGCGCGCACCTCCTCGGCGGTGGGCTGGCGCGGCGCGGTGGTCGGCCAGAGGCTGCGCAGTCCGGAGAGGACGCCGAGCGCGTGCCGTTCGTGCCGGTCGGTGTGGGCCAGCGGATGGGTGACGACGGTGCGCAGCCCGGCGGCCTCGGCGTGGATCCGCAGGGCGGCCTGCTGGGCCATCGTGCCGGTCGGGAAGAAGGCCGCGTCCTCGGTGCCGAGCAGCTCGGCGGTCCGGAGCTCCAGCTCGCGGACCACGCCGTCGCCGTACTGGTCCGGCCGGGCGTCCAGGTCGGGGACGGCTCCCCGGCCGTCCGGCGGGTCGGCCAGGGCCGCGAGGCGTTCGCGGACGGTCTGCGGCCGGGTGCCGGACAGGATGCGCTCGCAGCCGCGCAGGGCGGCGAAGCGGCGGTCCGCCGGGCTCGGGCGGTCACCGGCGTCGGGGTCTTCGGTCCTGTTGCCATACATGCGTCGATGGTCCCGCAGCGGGCGGGGCCGGTCAGCGGTGCGGACGGAAAGCTGTTCGAGTCGGTCAAACCACGGCCACGCGTGGCACTGGTCACAGGCCCCCGGCGCGGTACGACCGGCGGTAGTAGCCGGCCCGGGGCGATGAGCCGACTCACCCGAAGCGGTCATGAAGGACCGGACCACATGATCGTTGTTCCGTCGGACGGAATCTCCGGCAGTGCGCCCACTACACGCCGTAGTACGTCACACCGTTTGGGACTCCGCTCGGTGACGGTTACACCTGAGTGGTCCCCCGCCCAGCAGCCGCCCGAACGGGCGCTTCGCGCTGCCCCCGTCCGACCCGTGAGGTATGGCCACCGATGTCCACCGTCCCGCCCGTGGGGCCGGCCCTGCGCCGGCTCGCCGCCCGTGCGGCCGCCCGTACGGTGGCCCAGGCGGCGGCCTGGCAGCCCCGGCTCGGCCATGCCGTCCGCACCCAGACGGCGCCGCTGCGCACGCTCGGCACGCCCCGGCACACCACCCTGCCGGGCAGCCGTCAGCGGGCCGAGCACGACCACGCGCTGGCCTCGGCCGGGGCGGTCACGGCGCTGCTCGCCGGTGTCCTGCTGGCGGTCGGCTCGGGCAGCGCCTCGGCGCAGACCGTGCTGCCCACCACGCCGGGCAGCTCGGCCTTCACCGCGCCGCGGGCGGAGGTGCCCAGCCCCGGGTTGGTCCAGGTGGCCGGGCCGAGCCCGTACAAGCTGCCCGAGGACGACTCGGCCCAGCAGTTCGTGGCGGTGGCGGCCAACCTGCTGCCGGTGGAGGCGCCCGCCCCGGCGGCCGGGCCCGAGGCAGCCCCCGCGCCGGCGCCGGAAGCCGCGCCCGCGCCCCAGCCGGAGCCCGCGCCCGCTCCCGCGCCTGCGCCCGAGTGGTCGGCGCCGGTGCCGGACGCGCCGACCAGCAACCCCTTCGGGGTCGCCAACCGCAGCTACGCGGCCGGGTACCACACCGGAGTGGACTTCGCGATCTCCCCGGGCACGCCGCTGCTGGCGGTCGGCAACGCGACCGTGGTGTCGGCCGGCTGGGACGGCGCGTACGGCAAGGAGATCGTGCTGCGGCTCGCGGACGGGCGCTTCGCGCAGTACGCGCACATGTCCTCGCTCGCGGTCTCGGCGGGCCAGCACGTGTCGGCCGGCCAGCGGATCGGACTGTCCGGGAGCACCGGCAACTCGACCGGGCCGCACCTGCACTTCGAGATCCGCACCAGCAACCGCTACGGCGCCGTGATCAACCCGATCGCGTACCTCGCGGGGCACGGCGTCACGAACTTCTGACCGGCCCTCAGGGGCGGGCTCCGGCGCTCACGAACGGGCCGGGGCGGAGTGGCTGATCCGGCCGCCGATCTCCAGGGCGATGTCCCGGGCCGTCCCGATCGCCTCGTCCAGCGTGGCCGTCGAGGTGTCCAGCGGCTCGCCCCAGACGTTCTCGGCGTGGCCGCCGTCCGTGTGGTCCTGCTTGAGCAGGAACATCGCCGAGTGGACGGTGAAGAGCGCCATCGCGGCCCGCAGCCGGTCCGGGAAGCCGGCCTCCGGCCCGTGCACCAGCTGCATCATGGTGATCATGCGGTCCCGGAAGGCCAGGCCGGCCGGGGACTCGCGCAGCGCGGGCTGGTTCTCGTGGAAGAAGCGCAGCAGCGGGGCGCGCTCGGCCATCCCGTCCGCGAAGCGGCGGATCAGCTCGTCGCGCATCTCCGGGCTCCAGGACTGCGTCCGGCCCCAGGCGATCGTCTCGTCGATCGGCGCGGCCATCCGCTCCACGATGCCCAGGACGATGTCGTCCTTGGTCTTGAAGTGGTAGTAGAGCGCGGCCTTGGTCACACCCAGGCGGTCGGCGATCTCGCGCAGTGAGGTCTGCTCGTACCCCTGCTCGGAGAAGAGCTCCAGCGACACCTCGATGATGCGAGCCCGGGTGTCGCTGCGGGGGCTGTGCGGAGTGCCCATGGCCTGCCTCATGACTGCGTCGGTGACTGCTGCGGACTCCCGGTGGCGTCCGCCCCGGGCAACATTCTCCCTGCCCAGGTGCCCGGTTCGGAAACTGGCTTGACGACCGGCTAGGGAACAACCTACCGTGCCGACGATCGATAAACTAGCCGGGCGACAAGTAAGTGACCGCGCACGGCCCGACGCTCCGTCCGAACCACCCCTCCGGGAGACCCCACCTCATGTCACAGTCCAAGACCGCCGGCCCGGTACCGGAGGACAAGAAGGCCGAGGAGGAACAGCCGCGGTCACCCCGCGAGATCCGCCTCGTGATGGTCGGTCTGGTCGTCACCATGCTGCTGGCCATGCTCGACAACCTGATCGTCGGCACCGCGATGCCGACCATCGTCGGCGACCTGGGCGGTGCCGAGCACCTGTCCTGGGTGGTCACCGCCTACACCCTGGCCACCGCCGCCTCCACCCCGATCTGGGGCAAGCTCGGCGACATGTACGGCCGCAAGGGCACCTTCCTCACCTCGATCGTGATCTTCCTGGTGGGCTCGGCACTGTCCGGCCTGTCGCAGAACATGAACGAGCTGATCGGCTTCCGCGCCGTGCAGGGCCTCGGCGCCGGCGGCCTGATGGTCGGCGTGATGTCGATCATGGGCGCGCTCGTCCCGCCGCGTGACCGCGGCAAGTACCAGGGCATGTTCGCCGCGGTGATGGCCCTCGCCACCATCGGCGGCCCGCTGGTCGGCGGCTTCATCACCGACCACCTCAGCTGGCACTGGACCTTCTACATCAACCTGCCGCTCGGCGTGGTCGCGCTCGCCGTGGTCATCGTGACCCTGAAGCTGCCGAAGGTCCGCAGCACCGCCAAGATCGACTACCTGGGCGCCGTCCTGCTCACCGTCGGCATCACCTCGCTCGTGCTGATCACCACCTGGGGCGGCCAGCAGTACGCGTGGGGCTCCAAGCAGATCCTGGGCCTGGCCGCGCTCGCCGCCGCCTCGCTGATCGCCTTCTGCTACGTCGAGCAGCGGGTCGAGGAGCCGATGCTCCCGCTGACCCTGTTCAAGAACCTGAACTTCACCCTGGTCTCGATCATCGGCTTCATCGTCGGCTTCGTGATGTTCGGCTCGACCGTCTTCCTGCCGCTCTACCAGCAGATCGTCCAGGGCGCCTCGGCGACCAACTCCGGCCTGCTGCTGATGCCGATGATGTTCGGCATGCTGGTGATCTCGCTGGTGGTCGGCCAGGCGGTCACCAAGACCGGCAAGTACCGGATCTACCCGATCATCGGCACCGTCGTGATGACCGGCGGCCTGGTCCTGCTCTCCACCATGGGCACCGAGACCAGCAGCTTCACCTCGGCCTGCTGGATGATCGTGCTGGGCGCCGGCATGGGCTTCCTGATGCAGATCACCATGCTGGTGGCGCAGAACAGCGTGGAGCTCAAGGACATGGGCGTGGCCAGCTCCACCGCCACCCTGTTCCGCACCATCGGCGGTTCCTTCGGTGTCGCGCTGTTCGGCGCGCTGTTCAACAACCGGGTGACCGACACCATGAAGGAGAAGCTCGGCGAGCAGGCCGCCGCGGGCGGCGGTGTGAAGGACCCGGGCCAGATGAGCCCGGCCGCCCTGCGCAAGCTGCCCGAGAACATCCAGGACGCCTACCACCACGCGGTGTCCAACGGCATGCACACCGTCTTCCTCTGGGGCGCCGGGGTGGCCGTGATCGCGATCGCCGCCGCGCTGTTCCTGCGCGAGGTGCCGCTGCGCGGGACGGGCCAGGGCGAGAAGCCGGCCGAGGCCCCGCTGGAGGCGGCGGCCGCCTGACGGTCCGCCCGGCCGTACGGACACGGCGCCCCCGGAAGGCTTCGAGCCTCCCGGGGGCGCCGTCGTTCCTCCTACTGCGGCAGGCGGTAGACGCCCTGCTCGACCGGCTCGACTAGGCCGTCCGCGACCAGCCCGTCCAGGGCCCGGGCCCGCTGCACCGCGTCCGGCCAGACCTCGTCCAGCCGGGCCTGCTCGACCTCGCCGTGCGCCTCGCGCAGCACCGCGAGCAGCTTGCCGCGCACCTGGCGGTCCGTCCCCTCGTAGGACTGACCGCGCCGGGCCGGGCCCTCGTACGGCGGGCGGCCGGCCCGCTGCCAGGCGCAGCCGGCGAACAGCGGGCACTCCCCGCACTCCGGGCCGCGCGCGGTGCAGACCAGCGCACCCAGCTCCATCACGCCGACCGCCCAGGTGGCGGCGGTCTCGGCGTCGTCGGGCAGCAGCGCGGTGGCGGTACGGCGCTCGGCGGCGGTGGTGGCCTGCGCCGGGTACTCGACGCCGGTCACCGCGCGGGCGAAGACCCGGCGGACGTTGGTGTCCAGCACCACGTGCCGCTGGCGGAAGGCGAAGGAGGCCACCGCCGCGGCGGTGTACTCCCCCACCCCGGGCAGCGACAGCAGCGTGGCGTGGTCGTCCGGGACGGCGCCGCCGTGCTCCTCGGTGATCGCCACGGCGGCCGCGTGCAACCGCAGCGCGCGGCGTGGGTAGCCCAGTCGGCCCCACATCCGGACCGCCTCGCCGGGGGCCTCGGCGGCGAGCGCGGCCGGGGTCGGCCAGCGGGTCAGCCAGGCCTCCCAGGCGGGCAGCACGCGCTTGACCGGGGTCTGCTGGAGCATGAACTCGCTCACCATGACCGCCCAGGGCGTCGCGTCGGGGGCTCGCCAGGGCAGGTCCCGTTTGGTCGCCTCGTACCAGTCCAGGACGGTCGAGTGGAACAGCGGCAGGGGCAGCGGCAGACGGGTGGCGTCGGTGGCGGTGGAGGTGGCGGTGATGGCAGTCATGGCCCTTCGATCCTCCCACGCCCGACGGTCCGGTCGAAGCGGGATCGAGGCGGGATCGAGGCGGGATCGAAGCGGAAGGCGTCGGTCCGGATCCCCTCGGCGATGTCCCGGAAATCAGCCGTTCGGGGCTCCCTCGAACGGATCAAATGGCGGATCATGTGAAGGAAGGGACGACTGTGCGGTGTTGATGAGTCAATCACCACACACGGTCTCGTAGAGTTTGATCGTGCCCTCTCTGCGTCAACCCGTGGGACCACTGCCGGCCTCGATCTACTGGCGCCGGCGCGTCGTCGTGCTCGCCGCCGTCGCGGCGGTCATCGCCCTGATCGCCTGGCTGATGACCGACCAGGGCGGAGGCGGTGACGACGGCTCAGGGAGCAAGGCCGCGCAGGCCGTTCCGTCCCAGACCCCGGCCCAGGCCATCACGCCCGGCGCCTCGCCGAGCGGCCCCGCGGCGCGCCCCGGCGGCGGCTCGGGCGGCAGCGGCGGCGGCCCGGTGGCCGGAGGCGGTGGCACCGAGGTCAACCTGAGCGGCGGCACGGGCGCCAACCCGGCCCCCGCGGGCGGCTCCGGCGGCGCGGGCGGCGGGACCGGCGGCGGTGCGGCGGGCGGCACGGGCGGCTCCGGTGGTTCGGGCGGCACGGGCGGCGGCGTTCCGGCGGTCAACACCCCGGAGATCATGGCGCTTCCGGTCTGCGCCTCCTCGCAGGTCGCCCTGGAGCTGGCCGGCACCCAGAACTCGTTCCAGCCCAAGGACAAGCCGCGGCTCGCCCTGACGGTCAAGAACTCCGGCGCCAACTGCCGGGTGGACCTGGGCCGGATCGCCTCCGCGATCACCGTGAGCGCCAGCAACGGCGACCGGGTCTGGTCCTCGGGGGACTGCCCGAACGACAAGGGCAGCATCTGGGTCCAGCTGGCCGCCAACGGCAGCCAGACCGAGACCTTCACCTGGGACCGCAGCCGCAGCAAGCCGCAGTGCGCGACCGCCGCCGACCAGACGCCGCCGGCCAACGGCACCTATGTGGTGCTCGCCGAACTCACCGGCCTCGCCGGGGACAAGGTCTCGGCGCGGGCCTCGATCAGGCTGGACAACTGAGGGACGGTCACCTCGCTTCGGAGCCCCCGGCCGCGCGGCCGGGGGCTCCGGCGTCGGCGGGCACGCGCCGTTCGGGCGCGGGTGGGGACGCGGACCCGGGGACGGGCGCGGGTGGGGACGCGGGACGGCCCCTGGGGAAGCGTTTCCCCAGGGGCCGTGAACCGTCCGAGCGTCGGATCAGACGTAGCGTTCCAGGATGGACGATTCGGCAAGGCGGGACAGGCCCTCCCGGACCGAGCGGGCCCGGGTCTCGCCGACGCCCTCGACCGTCTGCAGGTCGTCGATGCTCGCGGCGAGCAGCTTCTGCAGGCCGCCGAAGTGCTCGACCAGGCGCTCTATCACCGTGTTGGGCAGGCGCGGGATCTTCGCCAGCAGGCGGTAGCCGCGCGGCGAGACCGCGGAGTCCAGCGACTCCGGCGAGCCCGAGTAGCCGAGCGCCTTCGCCACCGTCTGCAGGTCGAGCAGCTCGGCGTGGGTGAGCGCCTCCAGGTCGGCCAGCACCTCGTTGACCGTCCGGCCCTTCTTGGCGGCCCGCTCCGGGAAGTAGTCCCGGGCGACCAGTTCGCGTTCCGGCTCCACGCCCGCGATCAGCTCGTCCAGCTGCAGCGAGAGCAGGCGGCCGTCGATGCCGAGCTCCAGCACGTAGCCGGCGATCTCGGTGGCGATCAGCCGGACCATCTCCAGGCGCTGGGCCACGGCCGTGACGTCCCGGACCGTCACCAGGTCCTCGATCTCCAGCGCGGAGAGCGTGCCGGCCACCTCGTCCAGGCGCAGCTTGTAGCGCTCCAGCGTGGCCAGCGCCTGGTTGGCGCGGGACAGCACGGTGGTGGAGTCCTCCAGCACCCGGCGGGTGCCGTTGACGTACATCGCGATCAGCCGCATCGAGTGCGAGACCGCGACCACCGGGTAGCCCGTCTGCCGGTTGACCCGCTCCGCGGTGCGGTGGCGGGTGCCGGTCTCGTCGGTGGGGATGGTCGAGTCCGGCATCAGGTGGACGCCGGCCCGGACGATCTTGGTGATGTCCTTGTCCAGCACCACGGCGCCGTCCAGCTTGCACAGCTCGCGCAACCGGGTGGCGGTGAACTCGACGTCCAGCACGAAACCACCGGTGCAGATGGACTCGACCGTCTTGTCGAAGCCCAGCACGATCAGGCCGCCGGTGTTGGCGCGCAGGACCCGCTCCAGGCCGTCACGCAACGCCGTGCCGGGGGCGATGGCGGTGAGGGAGGCCCGCAGCAGGGCCTCCTCACGGGAGGCCTTGTCCGCCCCCCGGTCGCTGGCTGCCACGTGACTCCTCCGGTCGACCCCGTGCCGCGCGCCTCGTGCCGTGCGCCCGTCCGCGGTCTGTTGCTCTGTCGCTCAGTACCGCTCGGTACTGCCTTCTGGCCAATGAGACTGGGGAAAGTCTAACTGCGTGTGGCTGCGGCAGGGCTTGGGTCAGCGCAGTTCGTCGGAGTCGAGCGGCTCCCAGCCGTCCATCAGCTCCTCCGGGTAGGCCGCGACCGGGGCCGAGCGGGGCGCGGGCGGCGCCGACGGAGCCTCACCACGGGACTGCGCGCGGCCGTCCGGGCGGGCATCGGGGCGGGCCTCTCCGCGGGCTTCGCCGCGCGGCTTGGCGGCGGCCCGGCGACGGCCCGGGATGGCCCGCAGCGCCTCGCCGATGTCGGCCACCTCGACCACCTTCATGCCCGGCGGCACCTTGCCCGGGTCCGGCGGGACCAGGGCGTGGGTGAAGCCCAGCCGGTGCGCCTCGGCGAGCCGCCGCTGCACACCCGTCACCCGCCGTACCTCGCCCGCCAGACCGACTTCGCCGATCGCCACCAGGTTGCTGGGCAGCGGGGTGTCGGTGGAGGAGCTGGCCACCGCGAGCGCCACCGCGAGGTCGGCGGACGGCTCGCTCAGCTTCACGCCGCCCACCGTCGCGGTGTAGATGTCCTGCTTGCCGAGCTTCACCCCGCCGTGCCGCTCGACCACGGCCAGGATCATCGCGATCCGGGGCGACTCCAGGCCCGAGGTGGTGCGGCGCGGCGACGGGATCTGCGAATCCACCATCAGCGCCTGCACCTCCGCCACCAGCGGGCGCTTGCCCTCCAGCGTGACGGTGAGGCAGGTGCCCGGGACGGGCTTGTCACGCCTGGTCAGGAAGAGGCCGGACGGGTCGGCCAGGCCGACGATGCCCTCGTCGTGCAGCTCGAAGCAGCCCACCTCGTCGGTGGCGCCGTAACGGTTCTTGACCCCGCGGATGAGGCGCAGCCGGGCGTGCCGGTCCCCCTCGAAGCTGAGCACCACGTCCACCAGGTGCTCCAGCAGGCGCGGACCGGCGATCTGGCCGTCCTTGGTGACGTGGCCGACCAGCAGGGTCGCCATGCCGCGCTCCTTGGACGCCCGGATCAGCGCGTTCGCCACCTCCCGGACCTGGGCCGGGCCGCCGGGGGCGCCGTCCAGTTCGGCGGAGGCGATGGTCTGCACCGAGTCCAGGATCAGCAGGCCGGGGTTGACCGCCTCGATGTGCCCCAGCACCGCGCCCAGGTCGGACTCGGCGGCCAGGTAGAGGTGCTCGGAGAGCGCGTTGATCCGGTCGGCGCGCAGCCGGACCTGTCCGGCCGACTCCTCGCCGGTGACGTAGAGCGTGCGGTGCCGGTCGGTCGCCGCCTTGGCCGCGACGTCCAGCAGCAGGGTGGACTTGCCGACGCCGGGCTCGCCGGCCAGCAGCACCACCGCCCCGGGCACCAGCCCGCCGCCGAGCACCCGGTCCAGCTCCGGCACACCCGTCGAGCGGGCCGTCGCGACCTGGCCGTCCACCTGGGCGATCGGACGGGCGGGCGCGCTGACCGGACCGGCGGCCGTCGTCCGGATCGGCACCGCGCCGTACTCCTCGACCGTCCCCCAGGCGTTGCACTCCGGGCACCGGCCGACCCACTTGGGCAGCTGGTTGCCGCACTCGGTGCAGCGGTACGCCGGGCGCGGCTTGGCGGTGGTCTTGGAACGCGGAGGCATGGCGCCCACGGTAGCGCCTGGGTACGACAGCGAGGCCCGAGCAGGGCGCCGCCGGCCCGCTGCGGGGGCTCGCCGGGCGTCCACACGGATGGGCGATGTTGTTACCCGAAAGAAGTACATACGGCGCGAATGGCGGGGCCGTGCCGTCCGGGGTCTCTACCGTCGGACGGGTGACAACGCGAACTGTGGGGCCGGTCGGGCCGCACGCCGCCGCCGTGCTCACGGCGTACGACCGGCACGTGGACGGCCTCTTCACCTACTGCCTCTCGGTGCTGTGCGAACACGACTCCGCCGCCGACGCCCTGCGCGAGGTCCGGGAGCTGGCGCAGCGGCACGGCGCCCGGCTGGCCGAGCCCGGGCTGGTACGGGCGTGGCTGTTCTCGCTGGCCCGGTACTGCTGCCTGCGGCGGCTCGCGGACGGGGGCGGGGGCGAGGGTGGGACCGACCCCCTCGGTGGGGCCGGGGCTGCCGACGGGGTCGGCGGGATCGGGGCTGCCGACGGGACCGGCGGGGCCGGCGGGGTTGAGACCGAGGCGGCCCGGCGGCGGCGCGAGTTGGCCTCGCTCGCCTGGCCGGAGGCGGCCGGTACCGACCCGGAGCAGCGCGAGGCGCTGGAGCTGTCCGTCCGGCACCGGCTCACCCCGCTGGAGGTGGCGGCCGTGCTGGGCCTGCCGTTCGAGCGGACCCGGGAGCTGCTCACCGGCGCCGAGGCCGAAGTGGCCCGGACCAGGGCGGCGCTGCTGGTGCTGGGCGTGGGCAGCTGCCCGGAGCTGGACCGGCTCGGCGGGGCCGGGGCGGAGTCCTGGCGGGACTGGGTGCTCGGCCCGGCGCTGCGGCGGGAGCTGGTGCAGCACGTGGTGGACTGCCCGACCTGTCGCGGGACGGCCGAGCGGGTGGCCGGCGAGGCGGCGGAGGGCGCGGCGGGGCTCTCGGGGCTGCCGCTGCTGGTGGCGCCGGCTTCCGTGGGGGCGGGGGGTGCGGCCGGCGTCGTGGGTGTCGTGGGTGCTGTGGGCGGGCCGGGGGCCGGGGGTGCTGCGGTCGGGGAGCCCGGGTTGCGGTTCGACCAGAGCGGCTTCCCCCGGCACCGGGTGCCGGACGCGGGTCGCGGATTGGCGGTCCGTCGACGCGTGGTGACCACCGGGGTCCTGGCAGCCGTCCTGGCGGCGCCGGTGATCGCCCTCTGGGCCGGGCACCGGAGCGGCGGCGGATCCGGAGCGACGGCCTCGGTCTCGGCGGTGCGCGTGGACGAGACCGATCGGTCCGCCGCGCAACGACCGCGGCAGCCGTGGCAGGCCGGGCGGGGCGCGCCGGGGATGCCCGGGCTGGAACTGGCGGGCGCGGGTGGCGCCGGCGCCGATGGAGTCAACGGTGCAGAAACGTTGCATCCGGGAGTTCCGCGACTGACCTTCCAAGGCGCGGTGGTTCCGGTCCCGGCCCACGGCTCCACCCCGCTCAGCAGCCCGACCCTGGTCGCCGCCCCGGAGCCCGTGGTCGAGCGAACCTCCGGCCCGGGCACCACCGACCCGGCCCCAGCCGGACTGCTCACCGTCGAAGCCGCCGAGTACGGCAGCCGTACCGTTCTCACCCTCACCGACTCCGGCACCACCGAGATCCGCTGGCGCGCGGTGACGGACGCCGGCTGGCTCCGGCTCAGCCGCGACTCCGGCACGCTCGCGCCCGGGCAGCGGATCACCGTGATCGTCACCGTGGACGAGGACCTCGCGCCGACGACGCACTGGACCGCCCGTATCGCACTGCCGCCCTCGCAGGCGGTGGTCACCCTGGAGGGCGGCCCGCACAACCGCGGCGGCTCCCCCTCCTCCCCGGCCACCCCCGCGCCGACGGCCTCCACCACCCCGGCCCCCACCGCCACGGCCACCCCGGCCCCCACGGGTGCACCCTCGCCGTCGAACCCGACGCCGACCGGCTCGCCCACGGGCACACCGTCCCCCTCGGGCACGCCGACCACGACGCCTCCCCCCAGCACCTCCTCCCCCCACCCGACGGCAACGGGGACGGGGACACCGACGCCGTCACCGACGGCCCATTAGGCCGGGCGCCGACCAGGCCGCGCGCGAGAAGTCGGCCGGGCCGACTTCTCGCGCGCACGGCTCGGCCCCAACGCGGCCCCAGCCAGAGGCGCGCGTCGGTGCGCACGGAAAGTCGGCGCAATCGACTTCTTGTGCACGGCGGGAGGCCCATGTGCGAGATATGTCGACCGGTCGACATATTCATGCGCCCGCCGAGTTCGCGTGTCGGTCCCTTTCGGAATGCGCGGGGAAGTCGGCCGGAACGACTTTTCATGCGGAGGGTTGTGCGGGCGCCCCTGAGGAGCAGGTAGACCGGTCCGCAGTTTTGGGCCACGGCGGGCAGGGGGGTGCGCAGGAAGTCGGCTGGGCCGAGCTTCCGTGCGCGGGGTGTGGGGGTGTCAGGTGCGGTGGATCGGGGGGATTTGGTAGGTGCCGTCGAGGACGGGGGGTTCGGGCTGGTAGAGGCGGATGATCGGGCGGAAGTCGCCGGGTGGGGTGGGGAGCCAGTTGGCGGCGGCGACCGGGTCCTCGGGCTGGTCGTGCTGGAGCGTGATGGTGAGGGAGCCGTCGTCGCCGTGGACCAGGCCGGGGGTGCGGTCGCCGATCGAGTAGCGGTCGATCGGGTTCTCCACCAGGTAGTAGTCCGGGACGGAGTACATCGTGACGGACCAGAAGGCCCCGACCGGAGGTGGCTGGTCGAAGCGCAGGGTGTAGCTGTTGGCGCCGTTGAGGGGGCGGCCGTCGGAGTCGTCGTACGTCATCGCGTACGAGGCCTCGTAGGCGTGGTTGCCCCAGAGTCCGGCCCGGGCTGCGGCGGCGCGGCTGAGGTAGGCGGCGCGGCGGTCGGGGATGCGCCACTCGGGGTCGTCCAGGGTGCCGGGGCCCAGGTGGTCGGTGTTGTAGTCGAACAGGTGGAGCGCGGAGCGCCACTCGCCGGGTGGGTGGTCCTCGGGCGGGCGGGTGGCGTCCTCGACCCGTTCGCGGCCGGCGGCCAGGCCCTTGGCGAGCGCGAGGGTCCACTCGGGGGCGGCCGCGCGGTACGGCGAGGCGCCGTCGTCCAGCAGGCCGAGCGGGGCGAAGCGCCGCTGGTACTCGATGTCGGCGGTCGCCGGCGGGAAGGCCTGCATCCACACCCGCAGGCGTTCGAAGAAGGCCAGCCGCTCGGGGACGTCCGGGTCGGGCTCGGGCAGTCCGGCGGCCAGGCCACCCGGCTCCAGCGGTTCCAGGGCGAGCGCGGACTGCAGGGCCCGGACCCGGGGCAGGTCGTCCGGGCCGGTGCAGGCGAAGCGGCCGACGACGGTGCCGACGGTGGTCGGCAGCTCGATCACCCGCTCCCGGTCCGGCGGGGTGCCGTGCCAGCCGGGCGGGACGAGGAGCCAGGTCTGCGCTTCGGTCCCGGTGGCGCGTCGGCCGATGTAGGCGACGTTCTCCGTCCAGGCGTCGATGAACTGCAGCACGTAGTAGGCGCCCGCGGTGTCCGGGACGCTCAGCACCTGCGGGCCCTCGGAGAGGTCGAGCTGGGCGATCGAGTAGATCGTGTCGTTGTTGACCGAGACGAAGCGGTCGTCCGGACCGGCCAGCCGGGTGGCGTGGCTGAAGTGGTTGAACGGCGCCGCCGGCAGGGTGCCCAGGCCGCCCCTGGTGAAGCGCTCGACCATGGTGAGGCCGGCGACCATCGGGTAGCCGTAGACGTACGCGTCGGCGGCCAGGGCCTCCAGCTCGGGCTGGTTCATCGGGGGTCCTTCGCACGGTCGGTCGGTCGGATCGGGTCGGGTCGGTCGCCGGGGTTTCCGGTCAGCGCGGGTCGAGCGGCGGGAGGTGCCAGCGGCCGTCGAGGACGACCCGGTCGGGACCGTAGAGCCGGAGCACCACGGTGAACGGGCCGTCCGGGGCGGGCAGCCAGTTGGCGGAGTGGTCGGCGTCGGCGGGCCGCTTGTGCCGGATGTGGAGGGTGAGTCCGCCGTCCGGGTCGCTGACCAGGCCGGGAGTGCGGTCGCCGATCGCGTGGCGGTTCAGGGTGTTGTCGACCAGCCGGCGCTCCGGGAGCTCGTACAGGGTGGCGGACCAGCCGAAGCGGGCCGGCGGCAGCGCGTCCGGCGCGAAGCGGATGACGTGGTCGCGGTCGCCGGCGTGCGGCGGGCGGCGGCCCGCGCCGTCCGCCTCCCAGGAGCCGGACCAGACCTCCTCGGCGGGCAGTCCGTGGAGCTCGGTCGCGGCGCCGACGGCCTGGCGGAGGAAGTCCGCGCCGAGCTGCTCCCGGGTGCCGAACAGTCCGGCGCGGTCGCGGAGTTCGGCGATGGCCCGGTCCAGCCTCGCGCGGCCGTCGGCGATGCCGTCGGCGATCTCGGCGCGCAGCTCCAGCGGGAGGGCGGCGGGCTCGAACTCGCCGCGGCCGTCGATACCGAGGTCGGTGAGGCGGCCGCGCAGGTCGGTCTCGGCGGGCGGGAGCGGGACGGGACCGGCCAGGGGGAAGAAGCCGAGCAGGAAGTCGAGGAAGGCCAGGAACTCCAGGCCGTCCGGGACCTCCTCGCGCCAGACCGGCCAGACCGGCTCGGGGGCGGGCGGCGGCGCGGGCGTGCCGGCGTACTCGTGCAGCGGGCGCAGGCGGTACCTCTGCTGGACGGCGGCGGCCTCGGCGACCTCGGCGGGGGTGTTCCCGGTGAGCCGGGTGCGGCCGACGATGCCGACCAGCCGGGTGGCGGTGCGGATCACGCTGCGGATGCCCGGCGGGGGCCCGCCGTGCCAGTCGGGGCCGGCCACCAGGTGGTCGCCGGCGTCGGGCCCGGTGGTCCGGGAGCCGAGGAAACCGGCGTACACGGTGTCGAGTTCGTGCAGCGGGAGGACGTGGTAGCGGTCCTCGGCGGGGACCGAGACGACCCAGGGCTCGGCGCGCAGGTCGAGCCAGGCGCGGGAGTACGCGGTGTCCCCGGGCTCGGCGCCGCGGCCCGCCCCGCTCGGAGGGTCGGCGGAGGTGGGCGGCCGCGGGTGGTGGCGGAAGCGGCCGAAGCCGCCGAGGTAGGACGGGTCCGCGTCGTCCAGGGCCTGGGCGTAGAGGGAGCGGTAGTTGCGCAGCATCGGTTGGGCGCGGATCCACGCTTCGGCGGCGGTCGCGCGGACGGTGGCCGGGTCCACGAGTGCCGGGTTGACCATGCTGTCGCTCTCCCACTGCCTAATCGGGTCGAACCGTTGCAGACCGGTACAGATCGGATGCTAAGTGGGCCGGGAGGGCGCGGCATCTGCTCAGCGCGAATCCGGGCGTACCGGCGGGGCGACGGGGAGAAGGTGGGCGGTATGAAGATCCTCTTGCTCGGAGGCTCGTCCTTCCTCGGACGGGCCTACGCCGCCGAGGCCCTCGCCCGGGGCCACCAGGTGACCACCTTCAACCGCGGCCGCAGCGCCGCCGACCTGCCCGGGGTCGAGGCCGTCCGGGGCGACCGCGACAGCGCCGAGGACCTCGCCCGGCTGGTCGACGGCCGGAGCTGGGACGCCGTCGTCGACACCTCCGCCCAGCAGCCCGCCCAGGCCGCGCTCAGCGCGCGACTGCTGCGCGAGCGGGCCGGCCACTACACCGTCGTCTCCTCCGTGCACGCCTTCGCGGACTGGCCCGCCCGGGTGATCGGCGAGGACTCCCCGCGGCACCCCTGCCCCGCCGACACCCCGCCCGGCCGGCCGTTCAGCCCCGCTCTGAAGGCGGGCTGCGAGCGCGCGGTGCTGGAGGGCTTCGGGGCCGACCGCACGCTCGTCCTCAACAGCGGGCTGCTCATCGGACCGTACGAGATCGGTGGCCGGCTGCCCTGGTGGCTGGAGCGGATGGCGCGCGGCGGGCGGGTGCTCGCCCCGGGGGACCCGCAGCGGAGCATGCAGGTGATCGACGTCCGGGACTTCGCCGCGTTCGGGCTGGACCGGCTGACGGCCCGGACGGCGGGCCGGTTCCTCACCACGGCGCCGCCCGGGCGGCTGACCTTCGGCGCATGGCTGGAGACCTGCCGGGCGGTCGCGGGCGGCACGGGCACCGAACTGGTCTGGGTCGCGGACGGGCCGCTGCTCGCCGAGGGACCGGACCGGGTCGAGCCGTGGAGCGAACTGCCCCTCTGGGCACCGGATCTGCCCGAGCTGGCCGGCACCTGGCTCGCCGACACCGGCCGGGCGGAGGCGGCCGGGCTGCGCTGTCGGCCGTTCGCCGAGACCGCGCGGGACACCTGGGAGTGGCTGCGGACGCGCGGCCCGGCCGAGGACACCGACGCCGAGGGGCGCAAGGGACGGCCGGGCACGGCGACGCCACTGGGCATCGAACCCGCCAAGGAGCGGCGCCTGTTGGACGCCCTGGGATAGCGGAGGCGGGCCCTGGAGCGGGAAGTCGGCCCGGCCGACCACCCGCCTCCCGGCCGCGCCCTCAGTGCGTGCGGCGGGTGACCAGCTCGGCGAGCGCCAGCAGTTCGTCGGCGGCGGACGGCTCCGGGACGGCGGCGGCCAGCTGCGCCATCGCCGCGGCCATCCGCTCACAGGACTGCCCCTGCGCCCAACCGCGCCCGCCGGCCCCGTCGACGGCGGCCGCGCACTGCGCCAACTCCTCCGGGGTCAGCGGACGTTCGAGCGCGTACAGCTCGGCCAGCCGCTCGCCGTCCGCGGTGCCGGAGCCCAGGGCCGCGACCACCGGCAGCGACTTCTTCCGGGCGACCAGGTCCGCACCGACCGGCTTTCCGGTCACCGCCGGATCCCCCCAGATCCCGATCAGGTCGTCGATCAGCTGGAACGCCAGGCCGATCTCCCGGCCGAAGCCGTCCATCGCCTGCGCCGCGTCCTCGGACGCCCCGCCGTACAGGGCACCCATCGCGCAGGCGGCGCCCAGCAGGGCACCGGTCTTGGCCTCCGCCATCGCCAGGCACTCGGGCAGCGAGACGTCGTTGCGCTGCTCGAAGGCGCAGTCGATCTGCTGGCCCTCGCACAGCTCGACCACGCAGTCGGCGAGCCGGCGGATGGAGCCGTGCGCGGCCGGGTGGCCGTCCTCGGCGAGCAGGCGCAGCGCGAGGGAGTGCATGGCGTCCCCGGCCAGGATGGCCTCGGTAGTGCCGAAAACCCGCCAGGCGGTGAGCCGGTGGCGCCGGGTGTCGTCCCGGTCGATGACGTCGTCGTGGAGCAGCGTGAAGTTGTGCACCAGCTCCACCGCGGCGGCCGCGGCCGCGGCCTCGGCGGGCGAGCCGCCCAGGGCCTGGGTGGCGGCGAGGACCATGGCAGGCCGGATCGCCTTGCCGGCGGAGGCCGTGGAGGGCGTGCCGTCCGCCTCCCACCAGCCGAAGTGGTAGCCGGCGACCTTGCGCATCGTGCCGGGCAGCGAGTCGACGGCGGCCCGGATGACCGGGTCGACCAGCGCGCGGGCACGGGCGAGGATGTCCGCCGCCTCGTGCCCCTCCTTGTGGTCCCGTTCCAGCGTGGGACTCGTCATGGGTCTCCCCCTTGTCGGCGCATGTCGTGGGATGGGCCCGGCGTGGGCGGGCCCGGGTAGCGCTGTGGGTGTCGGGCGGTGTTCGGACGCGGGCCGGGGCCGGTCGGTGCGGGGCCGGCCGGGCCCACGGTGACGGCGGGACGTACGGCGGCAGGGCGTACGGACGGTGGGGTGCGGGGACGGCGGGGCGCACGGACGGCGGGCGTACCGCGGCGGGACGCCCGCGCGAAGCCCTGCCCGCACGCGATCGGGACCGTGGTCGGGACGTGGCGGGACGCGCCGTCCGGCCGGGGTGCGCCGGGCACCTCCGACCGGACGGCGCGGGTTCCGCGCCCGGCCCCGCCGGGCGTCAGCGCTGCGCGATGTCCACGTTCTCCAGGACGCCGACGGCGTCCGGCACCAGGATCGCGGCGGAGTAGTAGGCGGTCACCAGGTAGGAAATGATGGCCTTGTCGTCGATTCCCATGAACCGCACCGAAAGGCTCGGCTGGTATTCGTCCGGAATTCCGGTCTGGTGCAGCCCGATGACACCCTGGTTGTCCTCGCCGACCCGCATCGCGATGATCGAGCTGGTGTTCCCGACGACCGGGATCTTGTTGCACGGGAAGACCGGCACCCCGCGCCAGGCCATGACCTGCTTGCCGTCGACCTCGACCGTGCCCGGGTAGAGGCTGCGCTTGTTGAGCTCCCGGCCGAAGGCGGCGATGGCCTTGGGGTGGGCCAGGAACATCTTGGTGCTGCGGCGCCGGCTGAGCAGCTCGTCCATGTCGTCCGGGGTGGGCGGGCCGGAGTGGGTCTGGATCCGCTGGTCGTAGGCGGCGTTCTCCAGCAGGCCGAACTCGGGATTGTTGATGAGCTCGTGCTCCTGGCGCTCGCGCAGCGCCTCGATGGTCAACCGGAGCTGGTGCTCGGTCTGGTTCATCGGCTGGTTGTAGAGGTCGGCGACGCGGCTGTGCACCTTGAGGATGGTCTGCGCGACGCTCAGCTCGTACTCGCGCGGCTTGAGCTCGTAGTCCACGAAGGCGCCGGGCAGCTCGTACTCGCCGTGGTGGCCGGCGGAGAGGTCGATCGCGGCCTCGCCGTGCTTGTTCTGCGCCCGCTGGAAGCCGTTGAGGTACTCGATGACCTGCAGCTGCAGCGCCTCGGAGCGGTCGTGCAGCTCCTGGAAGGAGGGCCAGGACAGCGCCATCACGGTGCCGGAGGTCGCGGCGCGGACGGTGTACGGCCAGGTGCCGCCGTTCTGCTGGACCGCCTCGTCGCCGAGGTGGTCGCCGTCGGCGAGGGTGCCGACGACCGTCTCCTCGCCGTACTTGCCGGTGCCCATGCGGTCGAGCTTGCCGTGCGCGATCAGGAAGACCTCGGTGATCGGCGCGCCGGCCTCCACCAGGACGTCCCCGGGGGCGAACTCCCGCTGGACGAAGCGCGAGGCCAGCTCCTCCAGCACGGCCTCGTCCTGGAAGCCGCGCAGCACCGGCACCTCGGCGAGCGTCGGCGGGACGATCCGCACTTCGGAACCGGTCTTGACGAAGTCCACCCGGCCGCGGCCGACCGCGTAGCGCAGGCGGCGGTTGACCCGGTAGGTACCGCCGGACACCTGCACCCAGGGCAGCTTCCTGAGCAGCCAGCGCGGGCTGATGCCCTGCATCTGCGGCGCGGACTTGGTGGTCGTGGCGAGGTTCCGCGCGCCCGCCGTGCTCAGACTCTGCTGCTGCCGGACTTCCGGCTGCGCTCCGGGCGCGGGAATTCCGGCATTGGTTTCGGTCGACATGAGGGGAGCCCTTCGCATACCCGATACCTGATGAAGTGTCACCTTGCGCATTCGTGTCGCAGCTTCATCGTGGGCCCGTTCGAGGGCGGTCCGCAATCACTCATTCGAGTGGTTTGGAATAACCGAACAAATAGTACGACTAGATCACCTGATCGATATTCATTCGATTTTCTATTCGAACAGGACGCGCGCCGTCGGCCGACGGGACCCCATCTTCCCCCATCGGTGTGACTCCTGTCCGGCAACTCGGCGGCTACAGCGGCCCGTTCCAGTCGAGCGTCGGCTCCAGCACCCCCTCCAGGGTGAGCAGCCAGCGCTTCACCTCGATGCCGACCCGGCCGCCGCCGAAACCGCCGATCCCGTCCGCCGCCACCACCCGGTGACAGGGCACCAACAGCGCAACCGGGTTGGCGGCCATCATCTGCCCGACCGTCCGGGCGGCGAGACCGGGCTCCGTGACGTCCTCGAACACCCCGCTGCGGGCGGCCAGTTCGCCGTACGTGACGGTCCGGCCGTACGGCACCTCGCGCCAGAGCGTCTGCAGCACGGCGCGGTGCGGTCCGGAGCTCAGGCTCCAGTCGATCGGCAGGCCCAACTCATGGGTGCGGCCCGCCAGGTAGGCGCCGATCCGCTCGGTGACGGTGGCGATCTTCGACTCGTCGGTGCACGGCGGCGCCTCACCCTCGCGCCCGCCGTAACCGGCCGCCGCGACGCCGAGCGGG
This sequence comes from Kitasatospora sp. NPDC093550, assembly GCF_044764985.1. Lineage (NCBI taxonomy): Bacteria > Bacillati > Actinomycetota > Actinomycetes > Kitasatosporales > Streptomycetaceae > Kitasatospora > Kitasatospora sp. NPDC093550. Next base: position 108,609 of record NZ_JBIWJF010000019.1, on the reverse strand, counting down.
GTCACCGCGATGTGCATCGGGCCGCTGGGCAGCGGCGTCGGCACGGTCAGCCAGGACATCGACCAGGACTGCGGCACGCTCGGGCCCCCACCCTCCGCCGGACCGGCCGCCGGCCACCCCGGCACCCGGAGGGCGTCCCCGCCCCGCGCGCCATCGTACGGCGGGCGGTCGGCGGGCCGAGCGGGTACGGAGTCGGGCCGAGCGGGTACGGAGTCGGTCAGAGCCGCCCCTTCAGCTGGGTGGCGAGCGCCTGGGCCCAGCGGGCCAGCTCGGCGCGGTCCGGCGTGCGGCCCTCGCACAGCAGGGCGAGCTGGGCCTCGTTGATCCGGTTCGGGCCCGGGATCTCCAGCAGGTACGCCAGCTCTGCCAGCACCGTGGCGAGCCGCTCGGCGTCCGTGTGGTCCAGGGCCACCGCGGACTCGTGGTGGCTGATGGTGAGCGAACCGGGCATGGGAAGACCTCCTCCGTCACCCCCCGCACCCTCCACCGTACGACCGGGTCGGCCGCCCCGCCCGCCGCGGAGGCGTGCGTGCGCGGGTGGGGCAGCCGGTTTCGCTCCGGGGCCGGCCGGGCGCGGTGCGCGGTGGGACCGCACCGGGGCCGGGGGTGCGCCCCGGAACCGTCCGAGGGATCGGTCAGTCCACCGGGCCCTCCTCCCAGCGGCGATTCCGTACGGCCGGTATCCCCAACACTACGGCCCCGGCCGCCAGTTGCCAGAGCGACCCGAGCAGCAGCACCGTTCCCGTCCCGGACCGGGCGGCCAGCGGACCGGCCGCCGCCAGACCGAGCGGCCCCAGGACGAAGGAGCCGAGCGCGCCGAACGAGGTCACCCGCCCGAGCAGTTCCACCGGCACCCACTCCTGCATCGTGGTGGCGTACAGCGTTCCGCAGACCGCCGAGCCGGCCCCCGCCACCAGCGCGCCGGCGACCACCCAGGGCAACGACGCCCCGGCCGCGAGCGCCCCGGACGGCAGCGCCCAGCCCAGGCCTGCCAGCGTGGCCACCGCGAGCGGACGGCCGGGCCTGCGGCCGAGCATCAGCACGCCGCCCAGCACCGCGCCGGCGCCGTACACGCCCATCACCAGGCCCCAGTCGCGGGCACCGCCGAGGTCCCGCTGCGCGGTGAGCGGGCCGAGCACCAGGAAGGGCGCCCACACCAGCAGGTTGAACAGGCCCATCTGCGCGGTGGTGATCCACAGCCACGGTCGGGCGGTGAACTCCGACCAGCCGGCCCGCAGTTCCCGCAGCATCGACTCGCCGCCGTCCGCTGCCGCCCGCCCGGGCAGCCGGAGCCGGGCCAGTGCGAAGGCGCCGACCCCGTACGTCACCGCGTCGACCAGCAGCACCGCGGCCGGGCCCCTGGTCGCGGTCACCAGGCCGGCCACCGCCGGGCCGACCACCGTGGACACCGAACGGGACAGCCCCAGCAGGGTGTTGGCGTCCGCCATCAGCTCCTTGCGGCGCACCAGGGCGGGCACGATCGCGCCGAAGGCCGGCATGAACAGCCCCTCGCCGATCCCCCACACCGCGACCAGGACCACCATCGCCCAGACCGGCGCGTGCCCGGCCGCCAGCAGCCCGGCGAACACCGCCTGCACCAGGCCCCGCAGGACGTCCGACCCCAGCAACACCCGGCGGCTGCCCAGCCGGTCGGCGATCACCCCGCCGGCCAGCAGCACCACCACCACGGGGAGGATGCGGGCCGCCATCACCCAGCCCAGATCGCTGCCGCTGCCGCCGCCGTCCAGCACCGCGAAGGCCACCGCCACCGGCGCCATCGAGGAGCCGAGGAGAGAGGTGGTGTACCCGGTGAAGAACCAGGTGAAATCGCGCTCGCCCAGCACGGCGAGACGGTCTCCCAGACGCCTTCGGCGGGCCGGGATCCGTTCGGTGTCCATTGCCATGGGCAGCAAGTCTGAGGTTCCGGGGAGGCGGGGTTCAAGGGGTTCCGGCGAAAAACTTGAGCCTTTTGGCATCAATGTCGGGAGGGGGCTTCATCGCCGCAGTAAATGGACACGAATATGGGCGTTCACCTGGGCTTTACTGCGGCGAGCGAGTATTCTTCGATGGCCTCGGACGAGGCCCGGATACGGTCGTTTACTGCGGAAGAAGGCTGGCGTGACAGAGCTCCCCCCGGTCGAGTACGGCGCCGCCGTACAGCGCTACCTGGCCGCCTCCGGACTCGCCGAGGGCTCCCGGCGGATCTACCGGATCGCACTGGACACCTGGGCCTGGGCCCTCGCCGACCGGCCCGCCCCCACCGGCCCCGAACGGCGGCGCGCCCGGCCGCCCGTCCTGCCGCTGGCCCTGCTGGACCACCCGGACGCCGCCGACCGGCTCCGCACCGCCCTCACCCGCCGCGGTGCCGGCACCGACCCGCGCACGCTCAACCGGGAACTCGCCACCCTGCGCGCGGCAGTGGCCTGGTGGCGGGCCCGCGGCTGGATCGACGCCGACCCGACCGCCGAACTGCGCCCCCGCGCCCTGCCCGAGCCGGACGCCTCCACCGCCCCGTTGACCCCGGACGAGCTGCGCGCCCTGTTCGCCCTGCGCGCGCCGCTGCGCGAGCAGACGCTGTGGCACCTGCTGCACGAGTCCGGCGCCGCGATCGAAACCGTCCTGGCCCTGGACACCGACCACCTCGACCTCCTCCACCGCCGCACCCGCCCCGGGCACACCCCCGTCCACTGGGGGCCCGGCACCGCCCGCCTCCTGCCGCTCCTCGTCGCCGGCCGCGGCACGGGCCCGCTCTTCCTCACCGACCGCCGCGCCCCCGCCGGCACCCCCGCCCCCGACCGCTGCCCCTACACCGGCCGCGCCCGCCTCTCCTACCGGCGCGCCGCCGAGCTCTTCACCACCCACACCGGGGCGCTCGGGCCGGGGTGGACGCTCCGCCGACTGCGTGGGGCGCGGTAGCGGGAGGGTCGGGGGGAAGGCGGGGCGCGGGAGGGCAGGACGGGCAGCCGGGCGCGGTAGGGGCCTCGGGGATGTGCCGGGCTGGCGGCGACCAGGGACGTCGGGCTCGGCGCAACCCGACGGCCGGCGCGCCTGTCGGCCGCAGGGGACGGTGGGGCGCTCCGGCCGCCGCTACTCCTCCGGGGGCGGCGCCGCGCGGCGGCTCCGGGGAAGCAACTCGTCCAGGGTTTCCGCCAGTTGGGGCAGGTCAGGGCGGTCGTCGGGAGCGAGGCTGAGGCAGGCGTCGATGGCGGCGGCGAGGGGACGCGGGAGGCGACGGCTTCGGGCCACCGGGGCGATCGGGGTGATCTGGCTGAACGACTCGCCCCCGAAGGGCAGTTCACCGGTGGCGGCCTCGTAGAGGGTGACGCCGATGCCCCAGACGTCGGTGGCCGCCGTGAGCGTGCCGCCCGCGGCCTGTTCGGGGGCGAGGTAGCCGTCCGTGCCGATGCCGGGGGTGCCCGGGCCCGGGGGGCGGGCGATGCTCAGGTCGAGCACCTTGGCGCGGCGGCAGTCGATGACGATGTTGGAGGGCTTGAGGTCGAGGTGCAGCAGGCCCTGCCGGTGCAGGTAGCGGGTCGCCGAGCAGAGGTGCAGTCCGAGCAGGGCCAGGTCGTCGGCGGCCGGGCGGCGCGGTCGGGTGTCCAGCAGGTGGGCGAGGGTTTCGCCGGTGAGGGTCTCCAGGACCGCGTACGGCTGCGGGCGTTCGCCGGTGCCGTAACCGCGCACCAGGTGGGGGTGGGTGAACTCGGTGAGCCAGCGCCCCTCGCGGAGCAGGCGCTCGCGCAGTCGGCGTTCGCGGCGACGGTCGGGCCGGAGCACCTTGACCACGCAGCGGCAGTCGCGCTCCTCGCTCCAGCAGTCGTAGACGTCGAGCCAGCCGGTACGGCACAGGTGCCCCAGGACCTGGTAGCCGGGGGCGATGAACTCGCCTGCGGGGAGTGGACGTTCGGGGTCAGGAGGTTCGGAGTCAGGACGTTCGAGGTCAGGACGTTCGGGGTCAGGACGTTCGGGGTCAGGACGTTCGGCGCGCATCAGGCCACCTCCCGGAGCGGTGCCCGGTGCAGCCGGTCGAGCCGGGCGTAGCCGTCGTCGCGGGCCAGCAACTCCTCGTGCGTGCCGCGGGCGGCGACGCAGCCGCCGCGGAGCAGCACGATCCGGTCCGCGTTCCGCACGGTCAGCAGGTTGTGCGAGATGACGATCGTGGTCCGCCCGCTCATCAGCCGCCCCAACGGCTCCAGGATCCGCCGCCCGGACTCCGCGTCCAGTCCGGTGGTCGGCTCGTCCAGCAGCAGGACGGGCGCGTCCCGGACCATCGCCCGGGCGATCGCGATCCGTTGCCGCTGCCCGCCGGAGAGCAGACCGCCCTGCCGGCCGACCACGGTGTCGTAGCCGTCCGGCAGCCGGCTGACGAACTCGTGCGCGTCGGCGGCCTTCGCGGCGGCGACGATCTGCGCATCGGTCGCGCCCGGCCGCCCGTAGGCGATGTTGTCCCGCACGGTGCCGTGGATCACCAGGGTCTCCTGCAGCAGCACCGCGATGTGCCGCCGGAGGTCGGCCAGGGCGAGTTCGCGCAGGTCGACGCCGTCGAGCCGGACGGCACCGCGCTCCGGGTCGTAGAACCGCAGCAGCAGTCTGGCGGTCGTCGACTTGCCCGCTCCGCTCTCCCCGACCAGCGCGACCGTCTCGCCGGGCTCGGCGCGGAAGGACACGTCGAACAGCGCGACCCGGGTGGTGCCGGGGTAGCGGAACCACACCCGGTCGAAGGCCACCGAGCCGCGGACCGGGGCGGGGCGCAACGGGCTCGGCGGATCGCTCACCTGCGGCCGCTGGTCGAGCAGTTCGATGATCCGCTCGGCGGCGGCGGAGGCGGAGTAGAAGCCGTTGCTGAGCCGCGAGATGCCGCGGATCGGACCGTACAGCCGACTCAGCAGGGCGACGAACACGAGGAGTTCGCCGAGCGTCAGGCGGCCGTTGGCGAGCTCCCAGGTGCCCAGCCCGAGCACGATCAGCGCGCCGACCAGCTCCAGCGCCTCCACGATCGGCGCGAACAGCGCACGCAGCCGGGTCGCCACCATCGTCGCCCGGAACCGTGCCAGGCTCTCCCGGCGGAACCGTTCCTGCTCCCAGTCCTGCCGGTTGTACGCCTGCACCAGCGCGATGTTGTCCAGCGTCTCCTCGGCGAGCGCGCTGACCGAGCCGCTGCGCCGCCGCCGCTCCCGCGACGCGGCCTTCACCAGGACGGAGAAGCGCCGGGCGGCGAGCCAGAACACCGGCGCGACGACCAGGGCCACCGCGGCGAGGTCCCAGCGCAGGTAGAACAGCACGCCGAGGAAGACGGCCAGCTCGGCGACGTACGCCACCGCGTCGAGGACGCCCGAGAGGAGGAAGGTCTCGACCGCCTCGACGTCCGCGGTCAGCCGCGACAGGACGTCACCGAGCCGCCGCCGCTCGAAGAACCCCAGGGACAGGCCCTGCAGGTGCCGGAACACGTCCGTGCGCAGGGCGAGCAGGAAGCGCTCGCTGACCCAGGCCGAGGTCGTCTCGTCGGCGAAGCGCAGGCCCCCCGCCAGCAGCGTCAGCCCCGCGTAACCGAGCGCGACCGGCAGGAACAGCCCGAGCCTGCGCGGCACCAGCACGTCGTCGACGACGACCTTGAACAGCCAGATCGCGGCCGCGTCGACCACCGGCCCGAGCAGCACGAACCCCAGCAGCAGGGCCAGCCAGCGCCGGCCCCCGCGGGTGTAGGGCCAGAACCGCCCGAACACCCGCCGCAGCGGGACGGCCGGGGCCTGCTCGACGACGGGGGCCACGGGGTCGTCGGCCCCGCGGCCGTCGTTCGCGCGGCTGTCGGCCCTCGCGTCCGCGGACGCAGCCGCGGCCATCAGGCGTCGCAGCGACCACACGGTACGGGTCCGGTTCCGGGGAGGTGGCCGGGCCTACGGCGGCCCGGCCCTGACAGGACGGCGGAGCCGTCAGTGCCGCGAGTTGCTGCCATGGCGGCGGCGACGACGGTCCTTGGTCTTCGAGGTCCTGGTCTCCTTGCCGGTCCGGGTCCGCTTGTGCGGATGCCGCATCGCCGGCACCAGGTTGGCCAGCATGCTCATCGCTGCCACCTCTCTGTTGATCCTTTGCGGTCCCCCACCCAGAGGTACGCGCCGGGGGCCGGGGGCACTCACCGGCCGGCGCGAAATCGAGCAGCGCGCATTCTGGCGGCGCGATCTCTGCCAGCGGGCGGGACGTGACGAGCAACGACTGTGACGGAAGCGGCCGTTACGCAGCCGATGGCCGTCCGTGACACGACCGGCCGAGGACCGCGACACGCCCCTCCTACCGTCAGTGTCGACGCCCCGGCCGCACCGGCCGTACCGGCCCGAGGGCGTCCGCGACGAGGGCCTGCCCGCGTTCGGCGCCGACGACGAACGTCCGCGACCGCGCCGCAGCGAGACCACGCCGCAGCGAAGACCGATGCACCCACCGACACCGACACCGACACAGATGGAGACCACCGCATGAGCAGGAGCCGTACCGACCGTTCGCCCGCCCGCCGCGTCCTGGCGGTCTGCGCCCTGACCGGCGCCGCGCTGCTGACCGCCGTCACCGGCGGTCAGGCCTGGGCCGACGGCGCGCCGAAGCCCGCCGCGACCGCTCCGGGCGGCGCCGCCGCCGCCCCGGCCGGCACCGCGCCGAAGGCCCCCGCCGCAGCCTCCCCGGCGCCCGTCGACCCGAAGGCCGTGCCCACTCCGGTCGCCTCCCCCGCCGCCCCGGGCGGGGCCGCCGCGTCCCCGCGGGCCGTGCCCGCTCCGCAGGCGCCGGCCGGCACCCAGCCGCAGGTCCGCGAGGTGCCGAAGGGTGCCGCGCAGGCCGGTGACGGCTCCGGTGCCACCGACGGCTCCGGCCTGATGCTCGCGGGCGGCGGCGCCGTCGCGGCCGTCGGCGCCGCGGCACTCGGCTTCGCCGTCCTGCGCCGCCGCTCCGGTGCGCGCGGCTGACACCGGTCCCGAGTCCACCGGGCACCCCGGCGCCGTTCCCCCGCACCTGGCCGGTCGGGGAAGCGGCGCCGGGGCCGCCCCGGTGGTGGGGACCGACAGCCGCGGCCGCCGACACCGAGGCGGCCACCGAGGCGGCCACCGGCGCGAAGCCCAGCGCGCCGACCGGCCCGACCAGCGCTCCGACCGGCCCGGCCGCCGGCGCGGACGGCGCCGGGCCGCCACGGCGGGCCCGAGCGCCCTGCGCCGTACGGTCTTCGGCACGGCGGGCCTGCTCTGCCTGGTGCTCGGCACCTCGCTGGCGCTGTCCGGCCGGCAGACCCCGGTGGTGCGGATCGAAGCCTCCGGCCACGGCAGCGCCACGGACACCCCGCCGGCGGCCCCGCCCACCGCCACCACCACCACTCCCGCTGCCGCCGCCCCCAAGCCGCTCCCCGCCTCGCCGCCGACCCGCCTGCTGATCCCCGGTGCCGGGGTGGACGCGCCGGTCACCGACCTCGGCCTGAACGCCGACGGAACGGTCCAGGTGCCGCCGGCCGACCGCGGCGACGAGGTCGGCTGGTACCGCAACGGCCCCACCCCGGGCGAGACCGGACCCGCCGTCCTGATCGGGCACTACGACACCGTGCACGGCCCGGCGGTCTTCCGGCAGCTGCCGAAGCTGCGGCCGGGCGAGCTGATCCGGGTACGGCGCGCGGACGGAAGCACCGTGGACTTCAAGGTCCGCACGCTGCTCCAGGCCGCCAAGGACGGCTTCCCCACCGAGCAGGTGTACGGCGACACGCCCGCGCCCGCGCTGCGGCTGATCACCTGCGGCGGGCGGATCGGCTCGGACGGCCACTGGACGGACAACATCATCGTGCTGGCGGACCCGGCCTGACCGCGGCCCGGCGGGCCAGACCCTGGCCCGCCGGGCCCGACCGCGGTCCGACCGCAGCCCGACCGCGGTCCGACCGCACTGACGGCGGTCCGGCCGGCCCGAACGCGGCGGAACCGCTGGAGGCCGCCGGGACGACCTACCACCAGGACGCCCACGGCGGCGAAGCGCCGGGACCGGGCCCGGCCGCGACACCGGCACCAGCGCCGACGCCCGACCCCGGCACCCGGCCCCGGCACCGCGCCGCACACCAGGAGGAAGAGCACCGACCGTGGCAGCGACACCCCCACCCCGCCGCCGACCCGCCGCCCTCCCGGTGGCCGCCCTGGCCGGCCTGGTCGTCCTCCTCGCCCTCGCCGCCCTGGCCTTCGGCCGGTCGTCCCCCGGCGGCCTGCAGGACCAGGGCCCGGCCGCGGTCGTCACGCCGCCGCCCGTCCGCCAGCCGCTCTGGCCGCACCTGACCGCCGGGCCGTCGCCGACCCCGTCCGCCACCGGTACGGGCGGCACCGCGCAGCCGCCGCAGCCCGTACCGGACCTGACCGTCCCCGGGGGCGACATCACCGCCGTCGACGTCCGCACCGTCCTCGCCAAGGACCCCGCGGTCACCCAGGAGGAGCGGCAGGCGCTCGACTCCTGCGCCGGCTGCGAGGTGCGCAGCCCCGAGTTCCGCGACCTGACCGGGGACGGACGGCTCTCGCTGATCACCACCGCCGTCACCCCCGGGCCGGTGGTGCTGCACGTCTACACCCTGGCCGAGGACCGTCTGCTGCCCGTCCTGCGGGTGCCCGTCGAACGGAACTTCAGTGCCGAGACCATCGGCTCCGAGCTGTGGCTGTACGAGTCGACCACGGTCTACGTCCGGACCAGCAGCCACTACCGCTGGGACGGGAGCAGGCTCGTCCTGCTGGAGCGGAAGGACGAGGGCCTCGGTGTGCTGCCGCCGACCGGCGCGGACGCCGGCGGACCGACCGCCACCCCCAAGGCCAGTGCGGTGCCGACCGGTTCACCCGCCGGCGGACCGCAGGCCCCGGCCCCCGGCGCGGCCGTCCCGTCCCCGCGCGCACCCCGGCCGACCGCCCAGCCCGCCGCCCCCGTCCAGCCCGCCGCCCCCGCCGCGTCCCCGGAGCCGAAGCGATGACCTCCGCCGCCACCCCCGCCCACCCGCACATCCTCCTGGTCGAGGACGACGAGGTGATCCGCGAGGCCACCCGGATGGCGCTGGAGCGCTACGGCTTCCCGGTCACCACGGCCGCCGACGGCCTGGAGGGGCTGGAGGCCTTCCACGCCGTCCGGCCCGACCTGCTCCTGCTGGACGTCATGCTGCCGCTGCTCGACGGCGTCGGCCTCTGCCGCCGGATCCGCGAGGAGAGCCAGCTGCCGATCCTGATGATGTCGGCGCGCACCGACCCGGTGGACGTGGTCTCCGGCTTGGAGGCCGGCGCGGACGACTACGTCGTCAAGCCGTTCGAGAGCGCCGTCCTGGTCGCCCGGATCCGTACGGTGCTACGCCGCATCCGCGTCGTCCCGGCCACCGACGCCCCCGCGTCCGACGCCCCCTCACCCTCACCCGCCGCCTCCACCCCCTCCCCGTTCCCCTCCCCCGCCGTCCGCAGCTTCGACGGCCTGCGGGTGGACACCGACAGCATGGAGGTCCGGGTGGACGACCGTCTCGTCCCGCTCACCCCCACCGAACTGCGGCTGCTGCTGGAGTTCACCGCCGCACCCGGCATCGTGCTGGAGCGCTCCACCCTGCTCGAACGGGTCTGGGACTACGAGTGGGGCGCCGACACCCGGGTCGTCGACGTCCACGTGCAGCGGCTGCGCGCCAAGATCGGCTCCGGCCGGATCGAGACCGTCCGCGGGTTCGGCTACAAGCTGCGGCGCCCGGCATGACCCTGCGCCGCCAGATCGCCGCCGCCGTCGCCGCCATCTCCGTCCTGGTCGCGGTGGCCGTCGGCCTGCTGGTCCACCGGGCGATGATCCGTCAGCACGTCGACCAGGCCCGCGCCACCGCGCTCACCGCCCTCGACTCCGCCCTGACCGGCTACGGCCGCAGCCCCGAGCTGACCGGACCGGGCACCGCGCTGGACGACCCCGCCCTGCCCGACCGGCTGCGCACCCTCGCCGAGAGCGGCCGGAAGGGCTCGATGCTCGCGGCCGGCGGCGCGGGCGAGTCGATGTGGGCGGCCGGCCCGGTGCAGCACGGCGTGCTCTCCGTCCGGGTGGACTTCGGCCAGGACCGCCGGGCCATCGCCGACCTGGACCGGATCATCCTGCTCACCGTCGTCGCCGCGGTCTTCACCACCGTGCTGGTCGGCGTGCTCGTCGCGGACCGGATCAGCCGCCGGCTGCGCACCGCGGCCACCGCCGCCCGCGGCATCGCGGCCGGCGGGACGGACACCCGGATCGGCGAACTCGTCGACGGCAAGGACGAGGTCGCCGACCTCGCCGCCGCCGTCGACCTGATGTCCCGCACCCTGCACCGCCGGCTGGAGGACGAACAGCGCTTCACCGCGGACGTCGCCCACGAGCTGCGCACCCCGCTCACCGGACTGGTCACGGCCGCCGAACTGCTGCCGCCGGGCCGCCCCACCCAGCTCGTCCAGAACCGCGTCCAAGCCCTGCGCGGCCTGGTCGAGGACCTGCTGGAGGTCTCCCGCCTGGACGCCGACGCCGAGTCCCCCGACCTCTCCGCCGTCCCCCTGGAGCGCGCGGTGCGCCGCACCGTCTCCCTCACCGGACTGGACGTCACGGTCGAGGTCGCCGCCGACCGGCAGGTCCGCACCGACCTGCGCCGGCTCGACCGCATCCTCGGCAACCTCGTCCTCAACGCCCACCGCCACGGCGCCGCCCCCGTCCACCTGCACGTCGACGGCCACCGCATCACCGTCCGCGACCACGGCCCCGGCTACCCCGACGACCTGCTCCGGCACGGCCCCCAACGCTTCCGCACCAACGCCCCCGAACGCGGCCGCGGCCACGGCCTCGGCCTCACCATCGCCACCGGCCACGCCCGCGTCATCGGCGCCACCCTCACCTTCACCAACCACCCCACCGGCGGCGCCCTCGCCACCCTCACCCTCCCACCCGACTGACCCCCACCCACGCCGAAGGGCCGGCCCGACACCCGTCGGACCGGCCCTTCACCACGGAGCCCCCTGTCGGGTTCGAACCGACGACCCCCGCTTTACAAGGACAGGCGTTCGACACCCGGCGTGACCTGCGGCTCGGCTACCCTGCCGCTTCCCCGGCCGCTGCACCGCCGGCGCCCGCGAGTGACCGCCATGTACCACCCGATCTGGCACGTCTGTGGCACGACCGGGCCGACATCTCTTCGCTGAAACCGAAGGAATCCGGAAGGCTACAGACGGCCACATGTCAGGTGTCAGAGTCGCAACGCGGGAACGCGATCAAGCACCAGCCTGGCAGACAGCGAGTAGGCCTCATCTACCAGTGGCACACTGTTGGTGTGACCGCGCCCGAGCCTAGCCCCGACAGCCGTTTTGCGATCGATCTGGCTTGGCACAACACTGACCAGCTCGCTCGCCCCGCCAACCAGTTCCTTGCATCGGTAGGCCTGCCAGACACCAGTGGTCAGCCTGACTCGGTCTACCTCACGATCGGGCAGGTAGAACCGCCAATCCTGAACGGAACGCCCGCGCAGATGGAACAGCGCCTACGCGAGATGGGTTCCCTCCGGGTAGAGACTCTGGGACGATACGTACTCTCGCGCGCCCGACTGCAGGAGCTGATCGATGTTCTGCAACGCGCAACTGAGATCTTCGACAAGACAGGGGGGAGTGATCTCGGTGACACCGCAGACGATGACGCTAAGTAGTGGGAATGGTGTCGGTCCTATCCGAGTCGGCTTGCCCACGACCAACACCTTGGCCGCCCACGTCACCCGGATGCTCACTGTGGCGCAAAGCAGGCCCATGGTCGTAGCCGTTCCACACGCCTCGGCTGATCAAGCCATGGACGTCGACTCCTACGACCGCCGGCTGCGCGCGCCGATGTCTCAGGAGGCAGCAGCAGAGCTCCGGCGTCACCTCCAAACTGGTCAGCTAGCTCGGCGTAAGGTGCGGTCGCACGGTTGAACGATCTGGTCTGGCGCTTGGCCGATGCAAATGATCGGCTGCGTCTTGAGACCTTCACATGCACTCGTCCGGCACCCGTTTCGGCGTTTAAACGCAAGAAGCCGGTGCCTCATCCGCGTCCGTGGGAACTGATCGTTCAGAAGTGGTTCCATGAGACTGCTCCGTCTCTGGCTTTGCCAGGGCGAGCCGACGATTCACGCGTGTGTGTAGCAGTCGCGGCAGATCAGAAGCTCGCTGCCGCGGCTGCTCACATGCTCCCCGCCCCTGAGTACGACAGCTGGCTTCGGGAAACGCTGGGCGGATACGAGGGACCCATCCGACTGCTGGCCGCGATGGGCGTCGCGTTGGAGTGGCGCGAGAGTGGCGGGGGCGTAGCCGATGAGCTCTGCGACAGGGCGCTCAGTGACGCAGTCGAACGGTCTCGGAGCGAGAGCACTCTCGTCGTATGTCGGATCGACCTGCGAAACCGCGCCAGTGAGCACATGGCCGCTCGGAATGGCTTCATACCCCTAACGGAGGGTCCGGACGAGTTCGATCCAGACATGAGGCAGTGGTACGTCGTTGCTGACCCGTGAACGACCAGGAAGGGCATTCAGGGCGGTGGAGCGGTTTTGGCCGGTGTCCTGCCTGGTTTGGGGTCGAGCATGATCGGGGGGCCGTAAGCTGTTGCGACTCGGTCAGGGCTTTGGGCCTGACCGCAATTTGGCCGAGTGGCCCCCCGTTCTTGCTCGACTCGGGTCCCGAGCCTGGGAGGTGGGTAAAACCGTGGAGCCGCCCGACCCCAGCCACGACGGGCTCTGACCTCGGCACCCCTCCCGGCCGCACGCTCGATGTGCGCGGCCGGCCGCCGCCGGAGCGGGGCGCAAGACAGGAGCGACGGCGAGCGGCTGGGCCGCGCGCTGGCGCGCTGTGCGCGCCCTTGATGAAGTAGCGAAACTCGTAACAGTCTCCCTCCCACACCATCCACCCTCCTTCCTTAGTACTTCCTCACCACCCCTCTCCCACCCGTCTGTGGGCTGAACTGGCTTGGCTGATCACGTTCTTGTCAGCCCCTCCGCGAGCATGCTGTCTTCATTGGTAGGACAGCCGACGGCAGGGGGCAGCGTGGGGGAACTGACGGTCAAGCCGTGGCGTCGGCCCGGGCAGGACCGCGTGTACGTCAACGTGGTCGGCGTCCGGGGTGAGGCCGCGGCATGGCTCGACTGCCAAACCGGGGTCGTCACGATCAATGACGAGAGCTACCGCGATGCATCGGTGCAGAAGCTCACGGCGTGGTGCCAGTCCTGTGGTCGCACGATTCCGCCGTTGACCGTGGTCTCCAAGAACCCTGACGTTCCCGCCGCACGACCGACGACGCCCCGGCGTGTGTCAGCTCCTGCCGCTCCGCTCGCAACGCCTCTGACGCCGCCACCTGCGACGATCCCGGCTCTGCCGACTCAGCTCTCCGAGGAGGACGACCTCGCGCGAAACCGCCCTGGCACCGGCGTGCGAGGCATGATCCAGGCCGACCAGAGCCGCCGGAAGTGGCTGGTGCGCGTTGTCGCCCGGATCGTGGGTGATGACCTGGCCAGTGCAGAGCTGACCAAGGGGCTCGGCGGTGAGGAACGTGTGGGCGGGATCCTCGATGGACTCTGCGGATCCGGCTGGTACGTCCTGCATGGAATCCCGCTTCCCTCGGGCGCCGACATCGATCATGTGGTGATCGGTCCCCCGGGCGTGTTCACCGTGAACACTAAGCACCATCCGGACGCGCACGTGTGGGTCGGCGACAAGTACCTGACCGTCAACCGCAACAGCTTCCCGTACCTTCAGAAGTCAGCAGCCGAAGCCGCCAAGACCGCTGCCCTGCTGCGCCATTGGTCCGGTGTCGAGGTGCCCGTACAGCCGGTCATCGCTGTGGTCGGCGCACGTCAGCTGACGCACAAGGGCAAGCCCGACGTCATGGTCTTGGACGGCGAGCGGATAGCGGATGCCCTCACAGCACGGCCGGCCGTTCTGCCACCTCACCGCGTTGCGTCCCTCTTCGACATCGCACGGCGGCGGCCTGTCTGGAGCCGATTCGGCAAGCAGTAGGCCGACTCGTCAGCTCGCAGCCTGCTCGTTGAGCCAGTTCCGGCCGTCGTGGGTCCGGATGCTCGGGGCGACATCGTCTCGGAGTGCGTCCAGCATGCGCACGGCGTAGACATCGGCCATCCGCTCAGAGACCTCCGCCGGCGTCAGCCACTCCACCGCGGTCGACTCGTCCGTGAGCTGCTCGGTCCCACCGTCTGCACGGCACCGGAAGACCAGGGCGACGACTCCACGCGTCACGTTCTTGTACACGCCAGTGAGTCGCTCGACGCTCACCTTGAGCCCGGTCTCCTCGTAGATCTCGCGGCACACGCCGTCCTCGACGGTCTCCGCCAGTTCGAGCACGCCGCCCGGGGGCTCCCAGGTGCCGTTGTCAGCGCGGCGGATCGCCAGGACACGCCCGTCCTCGCGGACCACAGCTCCGGCGACAGACACGGAGTGGAGCGGCGTTGACTGGGGCTTCGCGGCGCTGTTACTCATGTACAGGAGAATAGGAGCCCTGAAGGACTATGGCGAGTGGTGACGTGGCCTCCTCGGCCAAGGCGAAGTATCTGCAGATCGCGGATGACCTCGCGGCACAGATCAAGACGGGGGCTCTCGCTCCTGGCGCGGCAGTACCCAGTGAAGCCGACCTGATGCAGAGGTACGGCGTCGCGTCGGGCACTGTCCGGAAGGCCATCGCGGAACTCCGTACGGCACAGCTCATCGAGACGCACCACGGCCGCGGCTCGTTCGTCCGCTCGCGCCCACCCGTGCAGCGCAAGTCGTCGGACCGCTTCCGTCGTGCTCACCGCAACGCCGGCAAGGCCGCGTACCTCGCTGAGGCCGAGGTGTCCGGTGGTCTCCCCTCGGTGACGGTGCTGTTCGTCGGTCCGACCGACGCTCCTGCGGAGATCGCCGAGCGGTTGGGCGTCCCGGTCGGCGCGCAGGTGCTTGCCCGCAAGCGCCGCTACTTCCGCGACGGTGTGCCGACCGAGGAGGCCACGTCGTACCTGCCTTGGGACGTGGTGAAGGACATCCCCGAGGTCTTCGCCGAAAACCCCGGTGGCGGCGGGATCTACGCCCGCCTCGAAGAGCACGGTCACGCTCTTGCCGAGTTCACGGAGACCGTGCGGGCGCGGCTCGCGACCAAGCCCGAGACGACCGCTCTCGCGCTGAGCCCCGGCGCTCCAGTGATCCATCTGGTTCGGGACGCCATCACCACGGCGGGTCGTGTGGTGGAGGTCTGCGACACGGTCATGGCCGCTGACCAGTTCGTTCTGGACTACCGGTTCCCCGCCCGGGACTAACGGAACGTCAAGCTCCGCAGCCCGCCGCGAGATTCTTCCCGCGGCGGGTTTACTTATGTACATGAGTAGGGCACTCTTCTACTCGTAGCTCCTGTACATGAGTGCAGGAGATCACCTCATCTAGAGGAGAGCCGTCATGGCTGTGTTCAAGGTCGACACCTCCACCGCGTTCGTGTTCGTGGCCGTCCCGCCGGCGCCGAAGGTGGTGAACCGCCAGACCGGAGAGATCGCCGTCGACCGGGAGACCGGCGCGAAGATGATGACGATCGGACTGACCATCGCGGACGAGGGTGAGGCGAGCCTCTACACCGTCTCGGTGCCGGAGACGGGCCTGTCCGAGGGGCTGGCCGTCGGGATGCCGGTCGCGCTCACCGGCCTCAAGGCCCGCGACTGGGAGAACGAGTTCAACGGCCAGAAGCGGCACGGGATTTCGTTCCGCGCGACGGCCGTCACCTCCCTCGTCCCGGCTCGGGGCTGAGACCGTGTCGGGGGCCCTGGTACTCGCTGAGGTGGCCGGACCGCTCGCCGCCGTCGCCGGTGGTGCAGCCTTCGCCCGAGTGAAGGCTCCGGCGGTCTACTGGTCGGCCGTCGGCCTGCCGGTCACCGCGGCGCGTTTCGCCGCCACGTACGCGAGCACGATGGACGCCTGCGGGCTGACGGTCACGCCGTCCCGACTGCGGGTGCTGATGCTGCGGGCCACCACCCGGCGGGAGATCCGCCCGGTGCCGCCGAAGGTCCGCCGGCTGCGGCCGACCACGACCGGCCTGCGCATCCGCCTCCGCCTGGCTCCCGGCCAGGAACCAGCAGATGTCACGGCCTCGGCGGAACGCCTGCGGCACGCCTGGGGTGTGCACACCGTGCACGTCGCGGTGATCAAGCCCGGGGTGGTGGAGCTGCGGCTGACCGGCTTCAACGTGCTCCGACGGGTGCGCATGCCGCGCCACCTGCCGACCGGTGACCTGCTGGTGCCGGTGGCAATGCGGGAGGACGGCACCGCGTACGTGCGGGACTACCGGGCCATCCCGCACTGCCTGACCCTCGGAGCGACGTTGACCGGCAAGTCGGTCTACATGCGCAACCTGATCGCCGGGCTCGCCCGCCGAAGAGTGGCCCTGGTTGGGATCGACTGCAAGCGCGGCGTCGAGCAAGCCCCGTTCGCGCCCCGCCTGTCGGCACTCGCCACGGACCCGGAGATGGCCTCCGCACTGCTCGATGCCCTGGTCGAGGAGATGGAGGAACGGTACGAGCTGATCCGACAGCACCAAGGCATCTCACGCGCGGTGCCGGACGAGGAGATCACCTCGGACGTCTGGGGCCTGCCGGCGAAGCTGCGGCCGATACCGATCGTGCTGCTGGTCGACGAGGTGGCCGAACTGTTCCTGGTCGCCACCCGCAAGGACGAGGAGCGCCGCGACCGCATGGTCACGCAGTTGATCCGCCTGGCCCAACTCGGCCGTGCGGCCGGGATGTTCGCGGAGATCTGCGGGCAGCGCTTCGGCTCCGAGCTCGGCAAGGGCGCGACCATGCTCCGGGCTCAGCTCACCGGCCGCGTGGTGCACCGGGTGAACGACAAGTACTCGGCGGAGATGGGGCTTGCCGACATCTCACCGGAGGCGGTTCTCGCCGCAACCCAGATCGCCCCCGACATGCCCGGAGTCGCGGTGGCCGGGGACTCCTCCGGGGGCTGGACCCACATCCGCACCCCGAACCTGTCCCTCGCCGAAGCCGCGGCCGTCTGTCGGCAGACCGCGCACCTCGTCCCGGACCTGCCCACCCTGAGCCGCTTCCGGCCCCACGTCCCGCCGGCCGCCGCCTCGTCCGAGCCCACGTCGCTGGTCAAGCCCCATGTGGTGACCGAGTAACCCCACGCGAACCATCGGCCGGCGCGACCGCTCCGCGCCAAGTCCCTACCCGAGCCTTGCCCGGAACCGCCTGAGAGGACCACCGATGCCCAAACGAACGCCCAAGGCCGCCGCCCCGGCCAAGTGCACCGCCTGCGCCGGTGAGGGCTGGGTCCGCGAGATCCACCGTGCCGGACGCGGCAGGAAAGCCCGTGACGTCGGTGAGGTCGAGGTCCTGTGCCCGACGTGCCTCGGATCCGGCACCACCCCCGAGTAACCAAGACGCCGGGGCCGGGTGGCAGGAAGCCCCGAACCCCGCCCGGCCTCGGCTCGACTCCCCAAAGGAGACCGACCGATGCGCCTGCCCCGCCCGGATGCGGTGATCGTGCAAGCCGCCATCGCCGGTGCCCTGTCCTTCGCGCACCTCCACGACATCGCCGAAGCCGCCGGACAGCACGACTGGAAGGCCTGGGCCTACCCCGTCTCCGTCGACCTGCTCCTCGTCGCCTCCTGGCACCGGATGCGAACCCTGCGCGCCGCCGGCCTCCCGGCCCGTTCTGCCTGGACCTGGTTCGCCATCGCCCTGACCGCCTCCCTCGGCGCCAACGTCGCCACCGCCGGACTGCTCGACCTCGGCCACGTGCCGACCTGGTTGCGAATCCTGGTCGCCGGCTGGCCCGCCCTCGCGTTCTTCGGCGGCACCCTCCTCGCCCACAGCAACCCGCCCGCCCAGGGCCCCGAGCCCGAACACCCGCTCTATGACGAGCCGGAGGAGCCTGCGGCTGTCCCGGAGCCCGAACCCGAACCGGTGGCCATCGAGCCCGCCGTCGACACCCCGCCAGCCCTTCCCGCAGCCCCCGATCCGGCCCCGGCTCCCGCGCCTCCGATCGCCGTACCCACGGCCCTTGTCGAACACGCCCGCAAGGTCGCCGCCGACCACGAGGCCCGCACCGGCCACCCCATCGACACCGACACCCTCCGAGCCCGCCTCGGCGTCCCGCCCCACTTCGCCGACGCCATCGCCGCCCAACTCGCCTGAACCAGAGAGGAGATCACCACATGCCGCGCCCGATCCGCCCGCGCAACGTGATCCGCATCGGCCCCGTCCAGGTCGCCACCTACTACGACAACCGCGGCCGCGAGAAGCACACCGCCGCCTGCACCGCCCCGCGCTGCGGCTTCTCCGCCGACTACGACTCCCGGCCCGCCGCCGAGATCGCCGCCCGCACCCACCACTGCGCCGTCCGCTGACAGGAGACCTCCGCGATGACCATCACCCTGCCCGTCGTGCTCGTCCTCGGCATCGCCACCTGGGCCGCCATCAAGTTCCTCGGCATCCGGCTGTGGGTCGCCGTCCTGATCGGCCTCTTCGGCTTCTACCTCGCCGACACCTTCCTCGCCTCCGCCATCGACGACACCACCAAGTCCGGCGTGCAGATCGTCAACCAGACCCAGAAGCACTGAGAGGCCGGCCGACATGAGCACCATCCTCGCCCCCGCACCGCTGCTGCTCACCCCGGAAGGCTCCGCCCTCGTCGCCGAGATCGAGGCCTACCTGGCCTCCCTTCCGGCCCCGGCCCGGCACACCGCCCCGTACGTCTGCCCACTCGGGACCGTGCTCCAGCCCTGGAACGCCGGCTACCCGCTGCCCCGCCCGACCCTGCTCGACCGAATCACCCGCCGCCCTATCCGGCCCGTCCCGGTCACAGTCGCCGACCACCTGGGGCTCACCTCCCGCTACATCCACGCCTTCGGCTGGCTCCAGGGCGCCATGTGGGACACCGCCGGCCGCGTCTGCCTCCTCGGTGCCCAGGCCGCCGTCCTCGCCCACGGTTACGGCACCCCGGAGACCGTCCGCCGTGCCCGGACCCGAGTGATGGAAGTCCTCCACGCCACCGGCCGTCCCGTCAGCTCGCCGGACGTGTTCAACGACGCGCCCACCACCCGCCAGGCCGACGTGCACCACCTGCTCGACCGGGCCGCCGCCCGCGCCCTGTCCCTGCGGATCTGACCCGCCCGGCCCCGGGACGGCACAAGCCGCCAAGCATCCCGCCGCCCCGCCCGGCCTTCGCCCACCCGCCAGAAAGGACACGCCCGATGAACCTCGTCCCGATGCTCGCCGCCGGTGCTCCCCTGCTCGGCTGGACCGCCCACAGCGCCTGGCTGCACCACCGACTCGCCACCGCCCGCCGCGACCCGCTCACCGGCCTGTTCACCCGCGACGGCTTCACCATGCGGGCCGAGCGCCTGATCCGCGCCCACGCCGAGCGCACGACCGTCCTGCTCGTCGACCTCGACGACTTCAAGGCGATCAACGACACCTACGGTCACGCCGCCGGCGACTCCGTGCTCGCCGCCACGGCCCAGCGCCTCACTGCCTGGTGCGGCTCCCACGGCATGGCCGCCCGCCTCGGCGGAGACGAGTTCGCCGCCGTCGTCCTTGACTCCGGCCACCGCCTCGACGACCTGCGGGCCGCGCTGACGGAACCCGTGCCGGTCGGTGACCTGCTCCTCGACGTCGGCGCCACCGTCGGCACATCGCACCCGGCCGCCCTGCTGCTGACCGAGGCACTCTCCGCCGCCGACCGCGACATGTACGCCCACAAGCCCGGCGACCGACTGTCCCGCCGCCGCTGACCAACCCTCCGGGGCGGCAACAAGCCGCCAAGCATCCCGCCGCCCCGGAAGGCCTCACCCATCCGAACGCAGCACTCGACCACGCCCAGAAGGAGACCTTCATCATGCCCCAGACCACCCCCGCCCCGGCCCGGATCTGCCCCGACTGCGACGGCTTCGCCCAGGCCGCCATCGACACCGGCACCCGCCACCCCGACGGCACCCGCACCACCATTCCGGCCTACTGCCCCGCCTGCCACGGCACCGGCACCGTGACCCGCCCCGCCGTCGGCCTCGCCACCACCCGCGGCTGACGCCGGTGGGCGCCCTCTTCGACTGGCACGACTCCCGCCACTGGAACGCCAAAGCCGAGCCCTGCGGGGTCTGCGACCAGCCCACGAACCTGCGCTCGGACCGCGGCAAGCCCGTCCACAAGGTCTGTGCCGAGACCTGGACCGACCAACACCCGCAGCCCCACCCGGACAAGTCCTGACCACCGCCCCGGTGCCGTCGGCCACCACCGGCCCGGCTCCGGGGCCCACACCCTCACGGAGGTGAGCAGATGACCACCCTCACCAACCACCTGGCGCACGATTCTCTGGCGCTCAAGGACCTCGCGCGACTCGCCGCCCGGGGAGACCTGCCCAAGCTCCAGGATCAGATCCGCCGCACCGGCGGGTGCGCCAACCCGATCCACCTGAGCGGCTTCCGGACCCTCACGCACGCCCCGACCGGCGCCGTCTGGCACCGCTACTCCACCCAGCATGAACCCGGCCACCGCCTCAAGGTCGCCTGTGGCAATCGCCGGGCCTCCCGCTGCCCCTCGTGCGCCCGCACCTACTCGGCGGACACCTACCACCTGATCCGCGCCGGCCTCGTCGGAGACACCGCCAAGGACGTTCCGACCACGGTCCGCTCCCACCCCCGGGTCTTCGCCACCCTCACCGCCCCCTCGTTCGGCCCGGTCCACAACCGGCCCGACAAGGGCACCTGCCGCTGCGGCTCCACCCACCCGAAGGGCTCGCCGCTGCTGGGCACGCCGCTCGCCCCGGAGACGTACGACTACGGGCACGCGGTGCTGTGGAACAACCACGCCCCGGACCTGTGGCGCCGCTTCACGATCTACCTGTTCCGGGTCATGGCGAAGATGACCGGGCTCTACCAGTACGAGTTCAAGCAGCAGGCCAAGCTCTCGTTCGGCAAGGTCGCCGAGTACCAACGCCGGGGCGCCGTGCACTTCCACGCCGTCATCCGCATCGACGGCCCCAAGGGTCCCGGCACACCTCCGCCCGACTGGGCAACCGTGCGCCTGCTGGACGCCGCGATCCGGGAAGCCACCCGCCGCGCCGGCGTCCCCGTCGCCGCCGGAGGTGACCAGCCTGCCCGGGTCCTTCAGTGGGGTACGCAGGTCGACGTCCGCCAGATCGGGGCCTTCTTGACCGGCGAGATCACCGAGCAGGCAGTGGCCTCGTACGTTGCCAAGTACGCCACCAAGTCCGCCGAGACAACCGAAACCGTGGACCGCCGCATCCTGGAGCGCCGTGACCTCGACCGGCACGACCTGCCCGCCCACACCCGCCGCCTCATCGAAGCCTGCTGGGACCTGGACAAGCACTACCCCGACCGCCTGCTCGCCCACTGGTCCCACATGCTCGGCTTCCGCGGCCACTTCTCCAGCAAGTCCCCCAAGTACTCGACCACCCTCGGTGCTCTCCGGCAGGTCCGCGCCGACTACCGTGCCGACCAAGCCCGCCAGGAACTCCGCGAACGGCTCCTCGCCGCCGGACTCCCGGACCTGGACGACCTGCCCGACGCCGAAACCGTCGTCATTGCCCACTGGGCCTTCGCCGGCGCCGGGAACAGCCCCGGCGAATCCATGCTCGCCGCCGCCATCGCACGCGAGTTGCACGAAAACCGCACCACAGCCCGAGAGGAAGTAGCCGCGCAGATCGCGCGAGAAGGGGAGGACCAGGCATGGACCGTCTGCTGACTGCCAAGGAGGTCGCCGAACTGCTCGGCACCTGGGAGACCAGCGGGGAGCGATTCCCCCGCCGACTGATCTCCGAGCGCCGCATCACCTTCGTCAAGCTCGGTCACCACGTGCGCATCCCGGCCTCGGCCGTCGCGACCTACATCGCCGAACGGACCGTGCAGCCGGTGACCGCTCGCCGTCGGCCGGTCCGGAAGGTGGCGTGATGGCCAATTCCAGGGGTAACCGCCGGCGTTTCGGCTCGGTCCGCCAACTCCCCTCCGGCCGGTGGCAGATCCGCTACCCCGACCCGGTCGCCGGCCTTATGCGGCCTGGTGAAGAGACCTACCCCACCAAGACGGACGCCGACGTCGCGCTCACGCTCATCGAGGCCGACATCAAGCGCGACCAGTGGACTGATCCGGACGCCGGGAAGGTGAAATTCGGGGACTTCGCCGACGAGTGGCTCAAGGACCGCAAGCTGGAGGAGACCACCAGGGAGCGGTACGAGGGCGTACTCCGGTTGCACATCAAGCCCACGTTCGGGGCCCGCTTCGTGTCCGACATCACGCCCGCTCGGGTCCGAACGTGGCGAACCCGCCTCCTGGAAGCGGGAGTCGGCGAGCCGACCGTCGTGAAGGCCTACCAACTCCTCCGCAGCATCATGACCACCGCCGTGGACGACGAGCTGATCAAGCGCAATCCGTGCCGGATCAAGGGCGCCGACACCTACGACGTCCCGGACCGCCCGGTGCTCACCATCCAGGAGATCTACGCCGTCGCGGAAGCCATCCAGCCCCAATGGCGGGCCCTCGTGCTGCTGACGGCGTTCACCGCACTGCGGCTCGGCGAACTGGCTGCCCTGCGCCGGCGGGACGTCGACCTGGAAGCGCGCATCCTCTGGGTCCGCCGCAACCAAGCCGAGCTGAGCACCGGCAAGCTCATCACCAAGGCGCCCAAGAGCGACGCCGGCTTCCGTCCGGTCGCGTTCCCGGACCTGATCGTCCCGGACTTGGAGCACCACCTGGAGGTCCACGCCGCCACGGGGCAGGACGGCCTGTTCTTCGTCGGCCCGCGGGGCGGTCGTCTACGCCGGAGCAACTTCCGGGACGACTGGGTGGCGGCGAAGGAGAAGGCCGGCCTTCCGCCGGAGGTCCATTTCCACGACGTCCGGCACTTCGGGAACGAGCTCGCCGCGCGCAACGGCGCGACCCTCCGCGAGCTCATGGCGCGGATGGGCCACAGCACCTTCCGGGCCGCGCTGATCTACCAGCACCGGAGCAACGACCGGGACCGTGCCATCGCGGACCGCATGGGCGAAGCCGCCCGAAGGGAACTCGGCAAGGACAACCCTCCGGACGCATCTGGCACACCCGCGGCACGGCCCGAGTAGCTCCGCAGCAACGACGAAGGGCCAGCCCCACCGGATCACCCCGGTGAGCTGGCCCTTCTGGCGTTCCCGCCGCTGAGCCCCCTGTCGGGTTCGAACCGACGACCCCCGCTTTACAAGAGCGGTGCTCTGGCCAGCTGAGCTAAGGAGGCACGGTGGCCGTCCGCGAGGGATCACGGCGGCACCGGGGGCAGTCTACCGGGCCGGGGTGGCGGGGTGGTGGGATATCCGGGGGTTGGTGGGACGGGGTGGGCGTGATGGAACCGATGCCGAAATCGGGGTGGCGGGGGGCTGACAAGGCGCGGGGGCGCGGGTAGCGTCGCCGGGAGTCGGTTCGTTTAGTGGTTCAGACCATTGGCGGGGCGACGGACAAGTACATCCCCCCTTTACTCGGATCGTCCGGCACGTTCCTGCCGGTGAAGGAGAGCAACGACCATGGCTTCTGTCACGTACGACAAGGCGACCCGTGTCTACCCGGGGGCGGACAAGCCCTCGGTGAACGCCCTGGACCTGGAGATCGCGGACGGCGAGTTCCTGGTGCTGGTCGGCCCCTCGGGCTGCGGCAAGTCGACCAGCCTGCGCATGCTGGCCGGCCTGGAGGACGTCAACGCCGGCGCGATCCGCATCGGCGACCGGGACGTCACCCACCTGCCGCCGAAGGACCGGGACATCGCCATGGTGTTCCAGAACTACGCGCTCTACCCGCACATGACGGTCGCCGAGAACATGGGCTTCGCGCTCAAGATCGCCGGCGTGAACAAGGCGGAGATCCGCACCAAGGTCGAAGAGGCCGCGAAGATCCTCGACCTCACCCAGTACCTGGACCGCAAGCCGAAGGCGCTCTCCGGCGGTCAGCGCCAGCGCGTCGCGATGGGCCGCGCGATCGTCCGCCAGCCGCAGGTCTTCCTGATGGACGAGCCGCTGTCGAACCTGGACGCCAAGCTCCGCGTCTCGACCCGCACCCAGATCGCCGGCCTGCAGCGCCGCCTGGGCATCACCACGGTGTACGTCACCCACGACCAGACCGAGGCGCTCACCATGGGCGACCGGGTCGCGGTGCTCAAGGACGGCGTGCTGCAGCAGGTCGACACCCCGCGCAACATGTACGACAAGCCCGCCAACCTGTTCGTGGCCGGCTTCATCGGCTCGCCGGCCATGAACCTGGTCGAGGTTCCGCTGGTGGACGGCGGCGTGAAGTTCGGCGGCTCGGTCGTCAACATCTCGCGCGAGAACCTGGCCGGCGCCGGCACCGACAAGACGGTGACGGTCGGCGTCCGCCCCGAGCACTTCCAGATCGTCCCCGCGGGCGGCATCGAGGGCGTCGCGGTGACGGTGAACGTGGTCGAGGAGCTCGGCTCGGACGGCTTCGTCTACGGCACCACCAAGATCGGCGGCGAGGACAAGGAGCTGGTCGTCCGCGTGCCCGGCCGCCAGATCCCGGCCCGCGGCGAGACCATCCACGTGGTGCCGATCGCCAACGAGACGCACGTCTTCGCGACCGGCACCGGGGTTCGCCTGAGCGTCTGCGACTGAGCAGCCGGCGGCACCCGGCAGGCACGGGAGCAGCCGGCGGTGCCCGGTAGGCACGGGCGAACCGAGCAGGCCGGGCGCAACCGCCCCGACGGAGCCCGTCGGACCCCTCCCCGGGTCCGACGGGCTCCGTCCGTACACCCCCGCGTCAACACGGCGCGGGGACGAACCCGGACACCGTGTCACTCGATGGTGTAACGGAGGGCGATCCGGCCCGCACCCACCGCTACTCTCCTGAGGGTGAAGCAGCTTGTGCGCCGTATCGGCCAGACCGTCGCCCTGACCCTGCCGGTCGTCCTGGTGACCACCGGCACCCTCGCCGTGACCCGGGTCCCGTGGGCCCCGCCGACCGGGCTCGATCAGCAGGTCGTGGCGGCGTCCAGCGGGGACGGCGCCGGGATCGGACGCTCCACCACCGCGACCAAGACCGCCGACGGGCTCGCCCCGCAGGAGTCGCTGCGGGTGGCCCTGCTGGACGAGCTGCGGGCGAAGAACCCGTCCGCCGCGCTGGACCTGCTGGAGCGCTCGATGCGCGAGCAGCCCTCGCTGACGCCGTACTGCACCTCGCTGGCCACCGAGCTGGGCAAGGCGGCGGTGCGCAAGTACCAGGGCGACGTCCAGCGGGCCCGTTCCTTCGCCCGCCCGGTCTGCGACGGGGCGTTCGCGGCGGGCGTGGTGGGCTGACGCCAGTACCGGTCCCGGCCGGAGCGGCGGGCTTATTGTTCAGGCATGACCGCTGACTCCGGCCCCACCGCCGACCTCGCGTCCCCGAACTCCCCGAACTCTCCCGGCCCTTCGGGCTCTCCGGGTTCTCCGGGCGCTCCGGGTTCCCAGAGCTCCCCGGGTTCGCTCAGCTCCGCGCAGCCCCACCCCCCGCACCGGCCCACCTCCACGCCCGTCACCCAGGCCGTCATCCTGGCCGGCGGTCAGGGCTCCCGGCTGCGCCCCTACACGGACGACCGGCCGAAGCCGCTGGTCGAGATCCCGGGGACGGGGACGCCGATCCTCGGTCACCAGCTGGCCTGGCTGGCCTCCGAGGGCGTCACCGACGCGGTGATCTCCTGCGGGCACCTCGCCGACGTGCTGGAGGAGTGGCTGGACAAGGCGGACCTGCCGCTGCGGGTGCGCACGGTGGTCGAGGCGGAGCCGCTCGGGCGCGGCGGCGGGCTCAAGTACGCGGCCAAGGCGCTGCCCCGCCCGGACGAGCCCTGGTACGCCACCAACGGCGACATCTGGACCCGCTTCAGCCTGCGCGAGATGGCCGCCTTCCACCACGAGCGGGACGCCGTCGCGACGCTCGCGCTGGCCCGGCCGCGGATCCCGTGGGGCGCCGTGGAGACCGACCAGTTCGGCAACGTCCTGGACTTCATCGAGGCGCCGCCCTCGCCCTTCCTGATCAACGCCGGCCTGTACGTGTTCAGCCCGGAGTTCGCCGAGCTGCTGCCGGACGTGGGGGACCACGAGCGCACCACGTTCCCCCAACTCGCCCGCAGCAAGCGGCTGGCGGGCTACCAGCTGCCGCAGGGCGTGTACTGGCGCGCGATCGACACCGCGAAGGACCTCACCGAGGCCGCCAAGGAGCTCGCGGCCGGTGCCGGCCGCGCACCCCAGTCCCGGTAGCACCGACGGGCGACGCCCGGGACAACCGCACGGCGGCGGACGCCAGAACACCGGTCGGCCCGGGTGCTCCCCCACGGAGCACCCGGGCCGACCGGTGTCCCGACGGCCCTGGGCCGTCAACCGCCCGACGTCGCCGTCAACCGCGCCGGGCCGTCAACCGCCCGACGTCACCGCCGGCCGCCCGACGCCGCCCCGGCCGCCTCAGGTCGCCGTCGGCGCCCCCGGACGGGAGGAGCGGCCGCCGCCGGACAGGTCGGCCAGCGGCGCGCTGCCCAGCACCCCGCCGAGCAGCCCGGAGCCGGAGCTCGGGCTGGACTTGGGTGCCGGGCCCGAGCCGCCGGGGCCCGGGGTGCTGCGCTGGGCGGGGGCGGAGCCGCCCGCCCCGGCGGACGGGGCGGCGGGGGCCGGCGAGGAGCCCGCCCCGGTCTCCGGCTTGCCGGAGTGCGCCTTGCCGCTCGGGGTGGGGCCGGTCGCCTTGGCGCTCGGCGGGGCGGACGGGGTGGTGGCGCTCGGCGTCGGGGTGGCCGGGCGCGGGGCGGCGGGCGAGGGCGAGGTGGACGGGCCCTTGCCCCCGGGCGTGCCGGACGGGCCGCCGGACGGCCACACCGGGGTGCCGTAGTCGGTGTCCGGCCGGGTCGGCGCCTGGTGTGCGCGGGCGCCGGTGCGGACGGCGGCGCCGAGCATCGAGCCGAGCAGCAGGGTGAGGCCGACGACGACCGTGGTGACCACCGCGCCCCGGCGCAGCACCCGGCGGCGCAGCGCCCCGGGCGCGTCCGTGCCGAACCGCCGCCAGGCCTCCAGGTTGAGCCGGCCGTCCAGGGAGGCGAACGGCGCTCCGGCGATCAGCAGCGGGCTCCAGGCCGCGAGGAAGATCAGGTCGGGCGTGTCGTAGACGGGTACGGCCCGCCAGCTGACCGTGAACAGCAGCACGGCGGAGAGCGCCATCGCCGCCCCGGCCGCGAGCCGCTGCCAGAGGCCGAGGACGGTCAGCACGCCGACCACGATCTCGGTGAACGACACCACCAGGCCGGCGCCCACCGGGTGGGCCATGGCGAAGGCCAGCAGCGGCTCGGCGACCTTCCAGGGGTGCAGCGAGGAGAGCCAGCGCATCATCGAGCCGCGCTCGCCGCCGTCGAAGTACACCGGGTCGCACAGCTTGCTGAACCCGGCGTAGACCGAGAGCGAGCCGAGGACGGCGCGCAGCGGCAGCAGCACCAGGCCGAGGTCGACCCGGCGGCCGGGGTACCAGGGCTGCTTGCCCTCGGCGTCGGCGGCGGAGACCTCGGGCAGCTCGCCGCTCGGGGTCCAGCCGTGCGGCTCGCCGACCGGGCCGACGCCCGCGTCGGTGGCGCTGCCGGTGCCCTCGCGGGGCTGGCGGGGGACGGTCCGGGCACCCGCGAGGGAGGGGATCACCTGGGTGTCCGCCTCGGCCAGGCCGACGCCGCCGCCGCGGGCCGGGGCACCGCCCTGGCGCACGGCCTCCAGCAGCTGGGTGGCCGCCAGGTCGCCGGGGGGCGCCTGACCGGTCCAGGTGACGGCGGTGACCCGGCCCTTGCGACGCGGTCCACCACCGGCGCCGCCACCGGCACCGGCCCCGGCCATGGCCGGGACGGCGGAGGCCGGCACGACGACCTGCGGGGTGACCAGCGGACGACGGATCAGGCCCTGGTTCGCGTACGGGTCGCCGAACGCGGCGCCGGTGGACAGCAGTCCGGCCGGAGCCTCGATCAGCGGCGCGACCGGGGCGCCGAGTCGGAGCCGGAAGCTCGCCTGGGTGCTGCTGAGCCGCGCCGGGTCCGACTCCACCTTGACGGTGTTGAGGCCGGGGCCCGCGTCTATCCCGGTGCTGCCGCCGCCGAACAGGGGGCGCCGAGGTGTTCTGGTGTCCACGCCCGTCTAACCGGGTGACGGCCGCTTTGGACACTCTCCCGGGTGGATGTCCGGCGCACACTTGAAGTGATCATGAAAAAAGCGATCGGACCCGGTCGGGCCCGATCGCCTTTCACTCGGCTTGCGGACAATTCGGAAGAACGCCTGCGCCCCGCCCAGCAGATGTGCTGAGTGCTCACGGGCGCCCACACCACGTGCGGCGGCACGCAGCCGGGCGGCCTCCGCGCTTGACGCGACGCCGGGCGGCCTCAGCGCTTGACGCGACGCCGGGCGGCCTCAGCGCTTGACGCGACGCCGGGCGGCCTCAGCGCTTGGCGCGCAGCCGGGCGGCCTCGTACAGCACGATGCCCGCCGCGACACCGGCGTTCAGCGACTCGGTCAGGCCGGACATCGGGATCCGCACCCGCATGTCGCAGGTCTCCGAGACCAGCCGGGACAGGCCCTTGCCCTCGCTGCCCGCGACGATCACGACCGGGCCGGTCAGCAGCTCCAGGTCGCCCAGCTCGGCCTCGCCGTCGGCGGCCAGGCCGACCACCATCAGACCGGCCTTCTGGTAGGCCTCCAGGGTGCGGGTCAGGTTGGTGGCCCGGGCGACGGGCAGCCGGGCCGCGGCGCCGGAGGAGGTCTTCCAGGCACCGGCGGTCATGCCGGCCGCGCGGCGCTCGGGGATGACCACACCGTGCGCGCCGAAGGCGGCGGCGGAACGGACCACGGCGCCCAGGTTGCGCGAGTCGGTGACCCCGTCCAGCGCGATGATCAGCGCGTCCTGACCGGCGTCGGCGGCGTCCGCCAGCAGGTCCTCGGGGTGCGCGTACTCGTACGGCGGGACCTGGAGCACCAGGCCCTGGTGGTTCATGCCGCCGGTCATCTGGTCCAGCTGGGGCCGCGGGGCCTCCATCAGCGGGATGCCGCGGTCGTTGGCGGCCTGGAAGGCCTCCCGGACGCGGTCGTCGGTGTCGATGAACTGCTGGACGTACAGCGCGTTGGCCGGGACGTCGCCCTGCAGCGCCTCGACCACCGAGTTGCGGCCGAAGACCAGCTCGGCGCTGCCCGCGCCGCCGCGGCCTCCGCGGCCGCCGGCACCCGCGCGGCGCATGCCGGCCCGGGCCTTGGCGTCCCGCTCGCGCTTGACCGCGGCGTTGGCGGCGCGCTGCTTGGGGTGGCCCTTGCGCGCCTCGCCGGGCGGGGTCGGGCCCTTGCCCTGGAGCGCCTTCCGGCTGTGCCCGCCGGTACCGACAGACGCACCCTTCTTCGATCCGGGGTTGCGGCGGTTCCTGCGCTGGCTGTTGCCGGCCATGGCTGTACTTCCTGTCTGTCCGGCATGCCCCGGCCGCCCCGCTCTGTCCGGCGGCGGCCGGCGGCATGCGCTACGTCATGCGGGAGGGCCGCACCGGTCCGGTACGGCCCACCCATCACCCCGATCGTGGGACGGGGTTACTGGTTGTCACTGGTTGTTGATCGTCCAGCGCGGGCCGGACGGGGTGTCCTCGATCGCCAGCCCGGACAGGCCGAGCTGGTCGCGGATGGCATCCGCGGTGGCGAAGTCCTTGCGCTCGCGCGCCGCCTGCCGCTGGTCCAGGACCAGGCGGACCAGCGAGTCGACCACGCCGTGCAGGTCCTCGCCGCGCTCCGTCCCGGCCCAGTGCGGGTCGAGCGGGTCGAGACCCAACACACCGAGCATCGCACGGACCTCGGCCAGTCGCGCCACCACGCTCTCCTTGTCGTCCGCGTTCAGGGCGCTGTTGCCCTGGCGGACGGCGGTGTGCACGACGGCGAGCGCCTGCGGCACGCCGAAGTCGTCGTCCATCGCCTCGGCGAAGGCCGGCGGCACCTCGGGCGCCGCGTCGACGGTGCCGCAGCGCTCGACGGCGCGCTGGACGAAGCCCTCGATCCGGCCGAAGCCGGCCTCGGCCTCGCGCAGCGACTCCTCGCTGTACTCGATCATCGAGCGGTAGTGCGCGGCGCCCAGGTAGTAGCGGAGCACGATCGGGCGCCAGGCCCGGACCATCTCGGAGACCAGCACCGAGTTGCCCAGCGACTTGCTCATCTTCTCGCCGGCCATGGTGACCCAGGCGTTGTGCACCCAGAAGTTGGCGAAGTCGTCGCCGTAGGCCTTGGACTGGGCGATCTCGTTCTCGTGGTGCGGGAAGATCAGGTCCAGCCCGCCGCCGTGGACGTCGAAGGCCGCGCCCAGGTACTTGTGGGCCATCGCCGAGCACTCCAGGTGCCAGCCGGGACGGCCGCGGCCCCACGGGGTCTCCCAGCTCGGCTCGCCGGGCTTGGTCGCCTTCCACAGCGCGAAGTCGCGCGGGTCCCGCTTGCCGGTCTCGCCCTCGCCGCTCGGCTGGCGCAGGTCGTCCAGCTTCTGGTTGGAGAGCGCGAGGTAGTCCGGGTAGGACTTCACGTCGAAGTAGACGTTGCCGTCGGCCGCGTAGGCGTGGCCCTTCTCGATGAGCCCCTGCATCATCTCGATCATCTCGGGCACGTGCCCGGTGGCCCGCGGCTCGGCGGTCGGCGGCAGGCAGCCCAGCGCGGTGTAACCGTCGTTGAAGGCGCGCTCGTTCGCGTAGGCGATCTGCCACCACGGCGTGCCGAGCTCGCGCTCCTTGGCGATGATCTTGTCGTCGATGTCGGTGACGTTGCGGACGAAGGTCACCTGGTAGCCGCGGTAGGCGAACCACCGCTGCATGATGTCGAAGTTGAGGCCGGACCGGATGTGCCCGATGTGTGGCGCCGACTGGACGGTAGCGCCGCACAGGTAGATCGAGACACAACCCGGTACAAGCGGGACGAAGTCGCGTACCTGGCGGGTGCTGGTGTCGTACAGACGAATGCTCACAGCGTCAAGCGTAGTGGGCGGCGGGGGGTGCCCCGCCACATTCCCCGGGACAACGGTGCGCGGATCCCGGGGAACGGCTGGTGCGGGAGGGCGGTCAGAGGCTGCCGACCACCTTGCGCGGGGTGAGTCGGACGATCACCCGGACGTCGTCCGGGCCGTCCCAGGTGTACTTGTCCACCCCGCGGTACTTGGCGGCCAGCTCGTCGATCAGCTCCCGGCCGCCCTCGGTGGTCATGGTGACCTCCCCGCGCGCCTCCAGGTACTCGTACGGGCTGTCCGCCGGGTTGAGCAGGATCGAGACGCGCGGGTCCCGCTTCAGGTTGAGGTGCTTGCGGCGGCCCTCGACGGTGGAGAACAGGATGTCGTCGCCGTCCCGCTTGACCCAGACCACCGAGGACTGGGGGCTGCCGTCGGGCTGGATCGTGGAGACCACGGCGAAGCTCTTGCCGTCGATCAACGCCTTGGCACGGTCGGAGAGTTGGGCGGTCATCTGGCGAACCTCATCTCATCGGCGACGGTTGCGACCCGAGGGGAAGCCCCGCGCGGGCCCGGAGCCGACAGTATCGACTCGGGCCCCCGCACGCCCTGGTGAACACCCGTCAGACGCGCGTTTCTTCCCGGCCCGCGCGTCATTCCTCCCGGCCCGCCCCCCGCCGGCTCCCCGATCCGGCTCGGCGGTCCGGGCCGCGGGCCGTCAACGCCGTTCGTACACCAGGGCGGTGGCGATCGCGGCCAGTCCCTCGGCCCGGCCGGTCAGGCCCAGCCCGTCGGTGGTGGTGCCGGACACGGACACCGGGGCGCCCGCCGCCTCCGAGAGCGCGGCCTGCGCCTCGGCCCGCCGCTTGCCGATCTTCGGCCGGACGCCGATCACCTGGACCGCGACGTTGCCGATCTCGAAGCCCGCCGCCCGGACCAACCGGGCCGCCTCGCCGAGCAGCTTCACCCCGGAGGCGCCGGCCCACTCCGGACGGTCGGTGCCGAAGTGCGCACCCAGGTCGCCGATGCCGGCGGCCGAGAACAGCGCGTCGCAGGCGGCGTGCGCGGCCACGTCGGCGTCCGAGTGCCCGGAGAGCCCGACCCCGGCGTCCGGCCACTCCAGTCCGGCCACCCAGAGCGGGCGGCCCTCCTCGAAGGCGTGCACGTCGGTGCCGATCCCGACGCGGGGGATCACGGGGAGCTGCGGGTCAGTAGGCATCGGAGGCCCTCCGGCGGGCGAGTACGGCCTCGGCGAGCACGAGGTCCAGCGGACGGGTGACCTTGAACGCCTCCTCGTGGCCGGGCACCACGACGACCCGGCCTCCGTAGCGCTCGACCAGTCCGGCGTCGTCGGTGACGGCCGGCGCGCCGGCAGTGCCCGCGCTCTCCTCGGCCAGCGCCTCGGCGTGCACCCCGACCAGGGTGGCGCGGTCGAAGCCCTGCGGGGTCTGCACCGCGCGCAGCGTGGACCGCTCGGGCGTGTCGAGCACCGGCTCGGGGTGGCCCGGGTTCGGCTCGACCCGCTTCACGGTGTCGGCCAGCGGCACCGCGGGCACCACGGCCCGCGCGCCGGCCCGGACGGCGGCCGCGACGGCGTCCACCACCTCGACCGGCACGAGCGGACGGGCCGCGTCGTGCACCAGGACGATCTCGACGTCCTCCGGGATCGCGGCCAGGCCCAGCCGCACCGACTCCTGGCGGGTCGCGCCGCCGGCCACCACGCGGATGTCCTTGCCGTCCAGCCCGTGGCTGTCCAGCAGGGCAACCACCTCGGCCACCCCGTCCGCGGGTGCGGCGACCACGACCAGGCCGACCGCCCGGCTGCGGGCGAGCGCCCGGACGGCGTGCACCAGGAGCGGCACACCGCCCAGCTCCCGCAGGGCCTTCGGGGCCCCGGGCCCCAGCCGCTCACCGCGTCCGGCGGCGGGCACCACTGCTGCTGCGACTGCTGCTGACGCGTTCAGGTTTCACTCCTTCGGCGAAGTGGGTATGGCCATGGCGTGCCCGGCGGGCGCACCGGGCCCCTTCCGAAGAACCACGGTCCGCTGCCCGCCGCACAGCTCCGCAGAACCCGCACCAACCGCAGGACCCGCACGGAGCGGTGCGGAAACGGTCTTGCGCGCGCGGCCCGGCTCGGGCGGGAGGCGTTGTCCGGACACGCCTCAGCGCCCGGAGTGCCACTGCACCACTCCCGGACGGTTCGTCCGAGGAGCGGCGCGCCGGCACCGGGCGCTGTGAGCGTTGGGCGGCAGCCCGACTGCACTGCGGTGGCGCGTGCGCTACGAGGCGAGGACCTCGTCGAGCAGCGTCTCCGCCTTGTCCTCGTTGGTGTTCTCCGCCAGCGCGAGCTCGCTGACGAGGATCTGGCGCGCCTTCGCGAGCATCCGCTTCTCGCCGGCCGAGAGGCCGCGCTCGCGCTCGCGACGCCAGAGATCGCGCACAACCTCGGCGACCTTGATAACGTCGCCCGAGGCGAGCTTCTCCAGGTTCGCCTTGTAGCGACGGGACCAGTTGGTCGGCTCTTCCGTGTACGGTGCGCGCAGCACCTCGAAGACCCGGTCCAGACCCTCCTGGCCGACTACATCGCGCACGCCGACGAACTCCGCGTTCTCGGCGGGCACGCGGAGCGTCAGGTCTCCCTGCTGCACCTTGAGCACCAGGTAGGTCTTGTCCACACCTTTGATCTGGCGAGTTTCGATGGCCTCGATCAGCGCGGCCCCGTGATGGGGGTAGACCACCGTGTCGCCAACCTTGAACGTCATGTGACAGGACCCCTTCCGTGGCTTTCCAGAATAACACGCTTCTCGGCGCACCCGAAGGGCGTTTTCGCAGGTCAGGGCCGGTCTCGGGGCTTGACAACCACCCCCATCACGTGCTGCGACCGGTGTTCGAGAGAGGCTTCCCGCAGGTCGGAGGCGGTTCCGGGGTTCGGCGAAACCCTTGCGCAACACCCCTGCAACCATGATTGGATCTTGAGCTTTCACCCCTTTTCCGGTCGCGACCGAATCGTTATTCGATCTTGGTCGAAGCTTGTCCGCGCCGTGACCGGGACATGGCGGCCGTACCGCCGGACGGCCCCCGGCGGCCCCCGGGAGTGCGACACGGGGACCACCCCGTGAGGAGCGCATAAGTGAGGTCGATAATCTGAGACCTGACCTACCGACACGTGACCCATAGGAGAAGCCGCCGCCGTGAGCCGCAGCCTTCGACGCGGCAGCATCGCCGCCATCGCCGCCATCGCCATCGCCTCGCTGTCCTCCTGCGCCGCCGGCAACACGCCGGACACCCTGCAGATCAAGCCGGACAACGCGGCGGCCACCCTCGGGACGGACCTCCGGCTGAACAACATCGTGGTCGTCACCGGGGAGGGCACCTCGGGCGACTACACCGGCCCCGCCAACGTGGTCGTCAACATCTCGAACACCGCCACCACCCCGGCCGAGCTGCAGTCGATCACCGTCGGCTCCTCCGCCGCCACCCTGGCGGACGCCGCGGGCGCGACGCTGACCGGCATCGTCATCCCGGCCGGCGGTTCGGTCGCGATCGGCGGCCAGGGCAACCCGAGCGCCACCGTCGCCTCCGCCTCGGTCCACGTCGGCGGCTTCGCCCCCACCACCTTCACCTTCAAGGACGGCCAGAAGGTCGACGCCCAGGCCGGCGTCAGCCCGGACGGCAAGGGCCTCTACAAGGGCTTCGGCCCGACCCCCTCGGCGACCGCCACGCCCGCCAAGAGCTCCTCGCCCACCGCGGCCGCCCCGAGCGCCGGTGCCACCACCCCCGGTGCCACCGCCACCCCGGGGGCGACCCCCGGCGCCACCGCCACCGGCACCGCCGTCCCGGCCGGCGCCACCACCCCGGCCGTTCCGGCCGCGCACTGACGCCGTGACCGCCTCCGGCGGGCCCGCCCGGGCCCGTCGGGAGCAACGCGAAGGCCCCCTCCGGCTGCTGCCGGCGGGGGCCTTCCGCGTGCCTGACCGCGGGGGCGGGTGCGGCTTACGGCTCGAACTTGTAGCCCAGGCCGCGGACGGTGACCAGGTAGCGCGGCGCGCCCGGGTCCGGCTCGATCTTGGCCCGCAGGCGCTTCACGTGGACGTCCAGGGTCTTGGTGTCGCCGACGTAGTCCGCGCCCCAGACCCGGTCGATCAACTGCATGCGGGTGAGCACCCGGCCCGCGTTGCGCAGCAGCATCTCCAGCAGGTCGAACTCCTTGAGCGGCAGCTCGACCTTGGCGCCGTCCACGGTCACCACGTGCCGGTCGACGTCCATCCGGACCGGGCCCGCCTCCAGGGCGCCCGGGCCGCCGCCGTTCTCGCCCGCGCCGCCGTCCTCGCCGCGGCGGCGCAGCACCGCGCGGATCCGGGCGACCAGCTCCCGGGTGGAGTACGGCTTGGTCACGTAGTCGTCAGCGCCTATCTCCAGCCCGACGACCTTGTCGATCTCGCTGTCCTTGGCGGTCACCATGATCACGGGGACGTTGGAGCGCACCCGGAGCTGGCGGCAGACCTCGGTGCCGGGCAGGCCCGGGAGCATCAGGTCGAGCAGGACGAGGTCGGCGCCGTTGCGTTCGAACTGCTCCAGGGCGTCGGGGCCGGTGGCGGCGACGGCCACCTCGAAGCCCTCCTTGCGGAGCATGTACGAGAGGGCGTCGCTGAACGACTCCTCGTCCTCGACCACCAGTACTCGGGTCACGATCAGGCCTCCGGGGCAAGCTGGGGGGTTGTGTCTGACAGGTGTTGTTCCCGCTCCCCGGCGGGGAGCGAACGGGCGGTGCGGTCCAGGCGATCCGCACGGTCCGTGGTGAGGGGTCGGGGTGCCGCGGCGGGCGCGCCGGGGTCGGGCGCGCGATCCGGTCCGTCGCCGGGGGCGGAGGCGGGACCGGCGCCGGCGTCGGCCGCGTCGGGCTTCTCGGGCTCGTCGTCCGGCTCGTCGTCCGGCTCGTCGTCGACGGGTGCCTGGCCGGCGGGCAGGCGGATGGTGAACGTCGACCCCTGGCCCTCGACGCTCCACACCGACACGGTGCCACCGTGCGAGGCGGCGACGTGCTTGACGATGGAGAGGCCGAGGCCGGTGCCGCCGGTCTGCCGGGAGCGGGCCGGGTCGACGCGGTAGAAGCGTTCGAAGACCCGCTCGCGGTCCTTCTCGGAGATGCCGATGCCCTGGTCGGTGACCGAGATCTCGATCAGCTCGCCGTCCGCCTCCCCGAGCGCCGCGGCGCTGGAGATCCGGCGGGTGGCGATCGCCACCCGGGTGCGGGGCGGACTGTAGTTGACCGCGTTCTCCACCAGGTTGCCCAGCGCGGCGGCGAGCTGGCCGCGGTTGCCGTGCAGGTAGAGGCCGGCGATGCCGCCCGCCGCGATGAGGATCTGCTTGGCGGCGGCCTGCTGGCGGCAGCGGTCGATCGCCTCGGCGATCAGCTCGTCCACCGCGACCGGCTCCGGGTCGATCATCAACCGGTCGTCCTGGACCCGGGAGAGGTCGATGATCTCCTGGACCAGGCTGGCCAGCCGGGCGGCCTCGACCTGCATCCGGCCGGCGAAGCGCTGCACGGCCTCCGGGTCGTCGGACGCGTCGACGACGGCTTCGGAGAGCAGGGACAGGGCGCCGACCGGGGTCTTGAGCTCATGGCTGACGTTGGCCACGAAGTCCCTGCGGACGGCCTCCACCCGGCGCCGCTCGGTCTGGTCCTCGACCAGCACCAGCACCAGCCGGGAGCCCAGCGGGGCGACCCGGACGGAGACCGCGAGCGGCTCCGCCGCGCGGGCCGCGCCCGGCCGGGGCACCTCCAGCTCGACCTGGCGGATCTCACCGTCCCGGCGGGTGGCGCGGGCCAGCGCGAGCATCTGGTCGACGGCGACCGCGCCACCGCGCACCAGGCCCATCGCGTACGCCGCCGAGCTGGCCTTGACCACCTCGTCGCCCTCGCCCAGCACGATCGCGCAGGAGCGCAGCACCGAGAGCACGGTGTCGACCCCCGGGGGCAGGGGCGGCTCGGGGTTGCCGGTGCCGAGTCCCTGGTACCGGCTGTGGGTCCTGCCGCTGGTGCCGCCGTACTTGCCCCTGGCCTGCTCGCGCTCGCTCCAGCGGAAGGCGATGGAGGCGGTGAGGCCGACGCCGAGCCCGGCAATGGCGCAGGCAGCGGCGGCGGCCACGTTCACGTCCATGTGGCCAGCGTAAGCGCACGGCCAGGCCCCTTCCCAAGGCCTGGATCAAGGCATCGATCACACGTTGCCGAGAATTCACCTTCAGGTAGCTGCCGATTCACCGCACCGGCCGTGCACCGTCGCTCTGGCGGCGGAAAGTGGGCCGAGCAGCCCGTGTGGGAGAGACCGGTGTGCCGTTCGGCGGCCACCGGCTCGGGTGTGCGCGTACGATGCGCGCCACCAGCAGCGGTCACCCGAACGCCGGAACGCCGGTCGTACGGGATGACCGGTCGGCACCGCCACCGACACAGCTACTGAGGAGAGAGCATGCGCGACGCGTACCACGAGGAACTCGATGCGATCGGCGACAGCCTGATCGAGATGGCCCGGCTGGTCGGATCGGCCATGGGCCGGGCCACCACCGCCCTCCTCGACGCGGACCTGGCACTGGCGGAGAGCGTGATCTCCGCCGACGAGAAGGTCAACGAGCTGCACCACGAGCTCGAGAACCGGGCCATCGACCTCCTCGCCCGCCAGCAGCCGGTCGCCACCGACCTGCGCATCGTCGTCACCTCGCTGCGGATGAGCGCCGACCTGGAGCGCTGCGGCGACCTCGCCCGGCACGTCGCCAAGGTCGCGAGGATGCGGTACCCCGACTCGGCCGTGCCGCGCGACCTGCACTCGACCGTCCTGGAGATGGGCCAGCTCGCCCAGCGCCTGGTGGCCAAGGCCGGCCTGGTCATCGCCACCAAGGACGTCGACAAGGCGCTGGAGATGGAGCAGGACGACGACGCCATCGACAGCCTGCACCGCGAGCTGCTGTCGCACCTGATCGACGAGCGCTGGCACCACGGCATCGAGACCGCCGTCGACATCACCCTGGTCGGCCGCTACTACGAGCGTTTCGCGGACCACGCGGTGTCGGTCGCCAAGCGCGTCGTCTACCTGGTGACCGGCGAGCACGCGGGCGAGTTCGTGGCCGCCACCGAGCCCGGCACCCCGGAGTGAGCTCCGCTCCCGGAGCCGCTCCCCCGAGGGGTGAGTAAACCTGTCGCGAGGGTGGTGCGGGCGCACGGCTTCCCGGACGCCCCACCACTGCGCGCCTGTTGACGCTCCCTCCGTTCGGCGGTTTCACTCGAAGCATCGGGCGCCGGAGTGTGCCCGCTTCACGGAGGGAACAGCTCGATGAAGGCCAACCCGACCCGCCCGGCCCCCGCCCGCGACACCGTCGAGCCGCCCGCCCCGAAGCTGCTGCCCGTCCTCGCCGCCGGCTGCGGCTGCGGTCCGGGCTGCGGTTGCGGCTGCCAGTCCGGTGCGCCCTGCCAGTGCGGCGGCGCCGACGGCGGTTGCTGCGGCGGCCACTGAAGGCCTCGGGTGCACGACCGCCGTGGGCGACGGCCGTGCACCCGGTTTGCACACCCGCCGACCGCCCGGCGCCCGTCCATCGGGCGTCAGACGGGCGTCAGAACCTGACGTCGGTGCAGGAGTAGAAGGCGTTCCCGGTGTCGGCGATCTCCCAGACCGCGACGACCACCTGGTGGCCGGTGCGCCCGCCCGGGAGGGTCGCGGTGTGGCTGAGCGTGCTCGGCACCTGCTTCCCGCCGTACGGGACGGTCAGGAAGGGCGTCAGCTCCAGGGCGGCCCGGGTGACCGGCCGGCTCGCGTCGAAGCCCGGCTTGGTCAGGTAGTACGTGAAGTTCGTGGTCGCGTGCCGCGCGGTGAACTTCCAGGTGAAGGTGAGCTGTTGGCCCGCCGACACCTGCTTGGCCGGCCAGGCGCCGCCGTGCGGGTCGTCCAGCTCGGCGAAGCGCGCGTTGCCGCCGGCGCAGATGGTGCCGTCGGAGGGGCCGGCGGCCGGGAAGCCCTTCGGGCCCTCGACGCTCTGTGGCTCCCACTGGATGTCGCCGCAGTCCCAGGCGACCGCGTCCGCGGCGCAGAGCGCGGCCCGGCTGGGCGGCGTCGAGATGTACCCGTGTGACGACGCCGGGAAGGCGAGCGTGAGCGGTACCGCCAGCGCGGCGATCACCGCCCCGACGATGTGACGTGTGCGCATGGTGCTCCTCCGTGGGGGTGGATGGAGAGTGCGCCGGGGCGCAGACGCGCGCACGTGGGGGTGCGGCCCGGACGGGGGATCCTTGGCATGCCTGCGCCGACCCGGTGCCCTCACGGTAGGAGCCGCCCCCACTAACCGTCAATGGTCTGAACCACTTTCCCCATCTAGGCCAACTCCCGGCCCCTGCAAGCCGGTTGAGATCCGAAAGGCCCCGCCACCCGGCGAACCGGATGACGGGGCCTGCGCGCGGTCGGGCCTGCCGCTCGCCCTTCGGGACTACTTCTTGCCCTGGGTCTGGCCTGTCGGCTTTTTCGGGCCTGATCAAGGGGGTCTGACCTGGGGCCGAGGTGTCGACAGTTGTCATCGCTGGCCACCCTTGGCTGACACCGGACGGCCCACAGGCGGCCCAAGAGCGCCCCCCGGGTCGCACTTCAGCGCGAGTCCCCAACGTCCGGGATGTCACCCTCCGAACGCGCCATCTCACTTAAAGTTATTCAGGGCAACAAGCGCCTTAACGCCCTTTCTTAGCCGGTATGCTGATTGATGTTCAGCTCCACGGTCTCGCACGCCTCGGCGAGCGGCCGAGGGCCTCGCACTTGCGGGGCAATTTAACCCGAGGAGCTGGGCAAACATGGGAAAGCGGCGGCCACCTGCCAAGACGCGGGAGAATCGGCCCTCTTGGGGGCAGATCCTCATTGCAGCACTTACGGCGGTGACAGCTATCGCGAGCTGCGTAGAGCAGCTGGTGCGCTGAACTAGCGCTCCCCCATGGTCGAGAGCAGAACCGGACGGGCGTCAGGGCTAGCGCGAGCAAGCCCGGCCGTTGTCTAGTCGGCCGGACTCACTCGATCTCTCTACACAGGAGCCCGGGTCTGGTTGCAGCCAGGTCCGGGCGTTCTGTTGTAGAAGCTAGCGAAGCAATCGTTCGTTGCTTCCAGACTTCAAA
Organism: Kitasatospora sp. NPDC093550; assembly: GCF_044764985.1. Taxonomy (NCBI): domain Bacteria; kingdom Bacillati; phylum Actinomycetota; class Actinomycetes; order Kitasatosporales; family Streptomycetaceae; genus Kitasatospora; species Kitasatospora sp. NPDC093550. The sequence continues at coordinate 68,522 of NZ_JBIWJF010000019.1, read as the reverse complement.
CCAACTTGCTTAGTTGTCAGCTGACAAGATCTTGTTGTCAGCGAGCAGCAACAAGAGAACTGTATCAACTAAGCCACATGAAACGTGCTCTCTTAGTTCCTCGTAGTTGCTCACAGTTCCTCGCGGTTCCTCGCGGCTCCTCGTTGCTTCTGGCTGATGCCAACATCCTCTTCTCGAAGGATCACCGCCCGGAGAACCTCCTTACAGCACGCGCGAGGACCAGTCAGGTTGGCTTACGGCAGCTGGCAGAACGCCACAGCAGCGTCGTCACTGACCTTGTATCGCCGCCATCGCAATCCATCAGGGTCACTGGCCTCAGCCTTTCGTACGGCCGATATCAGCCCGTCCGCGCCAGCTTCCCGGAGCGTCGCGAAGGCGTCCGCCCACGATGCAGCGCGGTACTCGGTGACGAGTCGCGAGGCCCCGTCGGACAGGACCGCCGCCGCCCGAACGCCGGCCAGCGGCACCGTGCCCGTCAGCGCGTTCTGTGCCGCCTCGCCGTTGGACGCAGCCACCCAGTAGCCAACCACGGTGTTCCGGGTGAGCCGCTGGGCCTCGACCATCCGGCGGACGGCCTCCGCGTGCTCGGGCGTCCCAGTGGCGAACCGTTCCGTCTCGGCGCGGAGTTCTGGCACCACGGTGTCCACCCGCAGGTCGGTGACCACCTGGTAGCCGTCGACCCGCTCGAAGACGATCGGCGAGTCGGCGAGAACCAGGTAGTCGAAGCGATCGGCGCCGGCCCGCAGGATCGAGACCGTTGCCGATGGCGTGCCTGGGTTGCCGAGGTCGCACCCGGGGTGGAGCGCGGCGACCTGGTCGAGGGCCTGCGCCAGTCCGTCAGCAAGCGGCCGACCGGGCTCTGCCAGCGCGGCCACCAGGTGGCCGCCCAAATGGGCGACATACCACGGGACACCATGCCGACAGCCGGTGTCGAGCCCGGCCGTGCTCAGGCCGTCCAGGACCACGGCGAGCGTGGGCGTGGCCGCCACCCAGTCTTCGTTGGGGTTTGCGCCGCCCGGTGCGGTGGCGATGGAGACGCGCATCTCTCAGCCCTCGTGTCGGTAGATCGGAGTGACCCTGCTGCTCTCCAGAACTTCCAGAGTCTCCGGGTCGTAACGGCAGGAGATGAGCGTGGAGAAACGCTTCGCCCGAACCTCGCGGTACAGCTCGCTGAGGTGGTTCTCCAGGTAGTGCACGACGCCGTTCGCGCCGATCGCGTGGATGCCCGCGATGTACAGGAAGGTCCCCTTGCCGTCGAGACGGGGAAGCCGAGCGAGGTAGCCGACGTCCCCAGCCGTGCCGTCCACGTCGAGCGGTGAGCGGTACTCGGTCTCGGTGTGCAGGTCCACGAGGTGCCAGGCTGAGTCCTTGCGGAACCGCAGGTTGTCGTCACCTTCGAGCACCTGGGCCACGATCGGGGACAGCCGAGGCCCGCAGATGACGACCAGGTGCTCGCGGTTCAGGTTCACGATGCCGGACGGCGGGATGACCTCGTAGGCGGAGTCGAGCTTGAGGCCGGTGAACAGCTTCCGCAGGTGCTCGTAGTTGTTCAGGTCTTCTCCCCCGGCCGGTGGCCGACGCGCTCAAGGCCCACATGGAGCGGTTCGCGCCGGTGGAGATCACGCTGCCGTGGATGAAGGTGGGCGGGCCGCCGGTCACGAAGCGCCTGATCTTCACCAGCACGTCCGACTGGATCGTCTGGCGCGGGATGCTGAACGAGGACTACTGGAAGCCCGCGCTCGCGGCCGCAGGGGTCATCCCGAAGCCGGGCAAGGGCGAGTCCTACGCCTCCGCACGGAAGCGCGGCATGCACGCGCTCCGACACTTCGTCGCGTCGGTGCTGCTGGACGCCGGGGAGAGCATCAAGGCCGTGAGCGAGTACCTGGGCCACGCCGATCCCGGGCTGACGCTGCGGGTGTACGCGCACCTGATGCCGGACAGCCGGGACCGGGCGCGGCAGGCGATCGAAGGGGTCTTCAAGCCCCAAGATCACGAAGACTGACGGCCCACAGACGGCCCGGGAATGCCGACGGCCCCTGATCTGCGCCATGTGCGCAGGTCAGGGGCCGTGCCGCTTTCAGGCTTACTTCTTGCCCTGGTTCTTGACCGCCTCGATGGCCGCGGCGGCGGCTTCCGGGTCGAGGTAGCGGCCGCCGGGGGTGACGGGCTTGAAGTCGGCGTCCAGCTCGTAGACCAGCGGGATGCCGGTCGGGATGTTCAGGCCGGCGATGGCCTCGTCGGAGATGCCGTCGAGGTGCTTGACCAGCGCGCGCAGGCTGTTGCCGTGGGCGGTGACCAGGACGGTCCGGCCGGCGGCGAGGTCCGGGACGATGGCGTCGTACCAGTACGGGAGCATCCGGTCGACGACGTCCTTCAGGCACTCGGTGCGCGGACGCAGCTCGCTCGGGATCTCGGCGTAGCGGGCGTCACCGGCCTGCGAGTACTCGGCGTCGTCGGCCAGCACCGGCGGCGGGGTGTCGTAGGAACGGCGCCACAGCTGGAACTGCTCCTCGCCGAACTCGGCCAGGGTCTGGGCCTTGTCCTTGCCCTGCAGCGCGCCGTAGTGGCGCTCGTTCAGGCGCCAGCTGCGGCTGACCGGGATCCAGTGGCGGTCGGCCTTGTCCAGGGCGATCTGCGAGGTGCGGATGGCGCGGCGCAGCAGCGAGGTGTGCAGCACGTCGGGCAGCAGACCCTCGGCGGCCAGGAGCTCGCCACCGCGGGCGGCCTCCTTCTCACCCTTCTCGTTGAGGTCGACGTCGACCCAACCGGTGAACAGGTTCTTCTGGTTCCACTGGCTCTCGCCGTGGCGGAGCAGGATGAGTCGGTACGTCGTGTCAGCCATGCGCTCCAGCTTAGTGGAGGGCCCGAAAACCCCTGGTGGGGACCTACGACAGCTGGGTAATGTGTGCTTCGCGCAAATGCTGCTTACATGCGTCGGCTGATCGGGCCCGCCCTCTCCGCTCAGCGGACGCCCGCCCCGGGGGAGCCCGCATGCCCGACGCCGTCCGCTTCCGAAGAATGCTCCAGGAGACGGCGGGCGGGCTGCCGCGCCAGTTCTGGTGGCTCTGGGTCTCGACCCTGGTCAACCGGCTCGGTGCCTTCGTGGTCACCTTCCTGGCGCTCTACCTCACCAGCAGCCGGGGCTACTCGGCCTCCTACTCGGGCCTGGTCGCCGCCCTGTTCGGCCTCGGCTCGGCGGCCTCCGCGATCGTCGCGGGCGTGCTCACCGACCGGATCGGACGCCGGCCCACCCTGCTCGCCGCCCAGCTCGGCACCGCGCTGTTCACCGCCGTGCTCGGCTTCGCGGACGGCCAGGTGGCGATCGCGGTGGTGGCCTTCCTGGTGGGCTTCTGCAACAACGCCACCCGGCCGGCCATCTCGGCGATCATCGCGGACATCGTCCCGGCCGCCGACCGGGTGCGCGCCTACTCCCTGAACTTCTGGGCGATCAACCTGGGCTTCGGCCTCTCCGCCGCGGTCGCGGGCCTGATCGCCACCCATGGCTACCTGACGCTCTTCCTGCTGGACGCGCTCTCCACGGTGCTCTGCGCGGTGGTGATCTTCATCGGGATCCCGGAGACCAAGCCCGACGCCCCGGCGGCGAAGGCCGACGAGCCGACGGTCGGCCTGGGCACGGTGTTCCGCGACAGCCGCTTCATGGCCGTGGTCGGGCTCACCCTGCTGCTCGCCCTGGTGATCCAGCAGGGATCGACCACCCTCGCGGTGGACATGGGCCGCCGGGGGATCAGCTCCACCCAGTACGGCCTGGTCATCGGCCTGAACGGGCTGCTGATCGTGGTGCTGCAGATCCCGCTCACCCGGTGGGTCGAGAACCGCAGCCGGTCGGCCATGCTGGTCGCCGCCGCGCTGTTCATCGGCTGGGGGTTCGGGATGAGCGCCCTGGCCGGGTCCTCCGCCTGGCTCTACGCCCTCACCGTGGCGGTCTGGACGGTCGGCGAGATCCTCTACACCCCGACCCTGATGGGCCTGGTCGCCGAGCTGTCGCCGACCCACGCCCGCGGTCGCTACCAGGGCGTCTACTCGCTCTCCTGGTCGCTCGCCTCCTTCGTCGGTCCGGCCGTCGGCGGGGTGCTCCTGGAGCGGGCCGGCAGCGGGGTGCTGTGGGGCGCGTGCGGGGTGTGCGGCACCGTCGCCGCCGTCGGCTACGCGCTGCTGGGCGGGCGGACCGGCGCCGCGCGGGGCACCGGCCCCGCCGATGCCGTCCCGGCGGCGGCGCCCGCCGGGGGTGTCCCGGGGGCGGCGCCGGCCGACGCCGTGGCGGCGCCGGCCGGGGAGGGCGCGAAGGCCGGGGTGGGCGCCTGAACGCCCCGCGGCCGGGGTCAGCCGGCGGCCGGTGATCCGCCGGCGTCCGGGGCGGCCAGATGGGAGAAGGCGGCCAGGTTGCGGGTGGACTCCCCGCGCTTGGTCCGCCACTCCCACTCGCGCCGGATCGCCGAAGCGAAGCCCAGCTCCAGCAGGGTGTTGAACGGCGCGTCCGCGTTCTCCAGCACCGTCCCGAGCAGCCGGTCCACGACCTCCGGGGTGAGCGCCTCCAGCGGCAGCCGGCCGGCCAGGTAGACGTCGCCGAGCGCGTCGACCGCGTACGCCACGCCGTACAGCCTGGTGTTGCGCTCCAGCAGCCAGCGGTAGACGCCCTCGTGGTTCTCGTCCGGGCGGCGGATCACGAAGGCGTTCACCGACAGGGTGTGGTCACCGACCCGCAGGGCGCAGGTGGTGCTCAGCTTCCGGGTGCCCGGGAGGGTCGCCACCAACGTGTGCGGATCGGTGGCGGCCGGCTCCCAGGCCACCCCGGCGTCGTCCAGGGCGGTGCGCAGGAGGGTCAGGGCCTCGTCCTTGGTGCGGATTGCCATGGAGCTGACGTTACTCGTCGGTACCGGGCGGGCGCAGCCCCCGGTCGCCGCGGGGGCGGCCTCAGCCGAGCCGACGCCGGGCGGTGGCCAGGCGACCGGCCGGGCGGGCCAGACTGCCGGCGTACACCTCGGCGGTGGTCGCCGCCGAGGCGTCCCAGCCGAAGCCCGCCGCGTGCCGGGCCGCCGCCGCGCCGCGCCGGGCCACCAGCTCCGGGTCGGTGACGTACGGCTCCAGCGCGTGCGACCACTCCAGCGGGTCGTGGCCGCGCACCAGGGTGCCGGTCTCGCCGTCCCGCACCGCGACCGGCAGGCCGCCGACCGCGGCCGCCACCACCGGGGTGCCGCAGGCCTGCGCCTCCAGCGCGACCAGGCCGAAGGACTCGCTGTACGAGGGCATCACCAGGGCCGTCGCCGCGCGGTACCAGTCCGCGAGCCGGTCCTGGCCGACCGGCGGGTGGAAGCGCACCACGTCGGAGATGCCGAGCTGGGCGGCGAGCTTGTGGAGGCTCTCCGGCCGGGCGAGCCCGGTGCCGGAGGGGCCGCCGACCACCGGCACCACCAGGCGCTCGCGCAGCTCCGGGCGGCGGGCCAGCAGCGCGGCGACCGCCCGCAGCAGCACGTCCGGCGCCTTGAGCGGCTGGATCCGGCCGGCGAAGAGCAGCACGGCGGCGTCCCGCGGCAGGCCGAGCCGGGCCCGGGCCGCGGACGGCGCCCGCTGCGCGCCCGGACGGAAGACGTCCAGGTTGACCCCGGGGTGGACGACGGCCAGCTGGTCCGGCCGGGCGGCGTAGTGCAGCGCCAGCTCGGCGGCCTCCTCGGTGGTGTTGGCGATCAGCCGGTCGGCCGCCTCCACCACCTGGGTCTCGCCGATCACCCGGGCCGCGGGCTCGGGGGTGTCGCCCTCCGCCAGCGCGGCGTTCTTGACCTTCGCCATGGTGTGCATGGTGTGCACCAGCGGCACCCCCCAACGCTGCGCGGCGAGCCAGCCGACCTGCCCGGAGAGCCAGTAGTGCGAGTGCACCAGGTCGTAGTGGCCGGGCCGGTGGCCCGCCTCGGTGCGCAGCACCCCGTGGGTGAAGGCGCACAGCTGGGCCGGCAGGTCCTCCTTGACCAGGCCCTCGTACGGACCGGCGGTGACGTGGCGGACCAGCACGCCCGGGGCCAGCTCGACGGTCGGGGCGTCGTCCGAGCAGATCGCCCGGGTGAACACCTCGACCTCGATGTTGAGGTCGGCCAGGCGCTTGGCCAGCTCGACGATGTAGACGTTCATCCCGCCGGCGTCCCCGGTGCCGGGCTGGTGCAGTGGCGAGGTGTGCACGCTCAGCATGGCTATCCGGCGCGGGCGGCGACGGCCCGGGACGAGCGACTGGAGTCGCCCGCGTGCGGGTACGGCGGGCTGGGCACGGCGTACCGAACGGACGGGGTGCTGGATCACCTGGCTGAAGCCTCCTCTGTGCGGCCCGTCTAGGCGGTCCGCGCCGGGCCGCCCGTTGTCCGGTGTGCGCTGCCCCGTCCGGGCACACATCACCACCAGTGTGCCAACCACACGAGCGGCGTCCGGCATTCCCGGTCCGGCCCACGAGCCGCAGCGACCACCATCACCCCAGGTCAGCACGGGGGCGCCGACTCCCCGACTACCCTTCTGGGCATGGCCGCCTCCTTCGACCCCAGCACCGCCGCGCCCTCCCGTGGGCGGACCGGGCGCCCGGTGGGGACCGTCACCCGGGGCACCACCAACACCAACCGGCTGCGCCGGATGGACCGCTGGATCGCCCACACCCTCGGCCGGGCGCTGCAGGCCGCGGGGCGACCGCCGGTGGCGGTCGACCTCGGCTACGGCGCCGCGCCCTGGACGGCGGTCGAGCTCGCGGCGCGGCTGCGCGCGGTGCGGCCGGACGTCCGGGTGGTCGGGATCGAGATCGAGCCGGAGCGGGTCGCGGCCGCGCTGCCGTACGCCGAGCCGCCGCTGCTCACCTTCCGGCGCGGCGGATTCGAGGTGCCGCTGGACGGCGGCGCGCCCGCCCAGCTGATCCGGGCGGCCAACGTGCTGCGGCAGTACGACGAGGCGGCGGTCGCCGGGGTCTGGGAGCGGCTGTGCGCGCGGCTCGCCCCGGACGGACTGCTGGTCGAGGGCACCTGCGACGAGATCGGGCGGCGGCACGTCTGGGTCGCGCTCGGCCCGGAGGGCCCCCGGACGGTGACCTTCGCGGCCCGGCTCGGCGGCCTGGTGCAGCCCTCCGACCTCGCCGAGCGGCTGCCCAAGGCGCTGATCCACCACAACGTGCCGGGCCGGCCGGTGCACGCCTTCCTGACCGACTTCGACCGGGCCTGGGCGGCGGCCGCGCCGTACGGGGCGTTCGGGGCGCGGCAGCGCTGGGTGGCGGCCTGCACGGCGCTGGCGGGCAGCTGGCCGCTGGTGGACGCGCGCGGGCGGTGGCGGCAGGGCGAGGTCACGGTGCCCTGGTCGGCGCTCGCGCCGTAGGTCCCGCGGCGGCGGTGCCCGCCGGGCGGACGGTCACAGGACGGGCGGGAGCCGGACGGCCGGTCGCAGGACGGGCGGGGCCGGGCGGGCGGGAGCTGGTGAGCGATCCGATGCATTCACTCGAACGAGTTATCGAATATCTCTGGCGTGTTGACGCCTCGTCACGCCACGATGGACGCGACCGAGCGGCGACACCACACGCCGCTCGGTCCGCACCACGCCCAGCCGTCGGCCGTCAGCCCTCCCGCCCGAGCAGCTCCCGTCGGGCCGCTTCGAACACCCCGTACATCTCCGACCCGAACAGCACGAACCGCACCTCCGTCAGCGCCGCGCCCGCCGCCGCGTCACCGCCGTCCAGCACCTCGGCGACGGTGCCCAGCGCGATCCGGGCCGCGTCCGCCGGCGGCCAGCCGTAGATCCCCGCCGACACGGCCGGGAAGGCCACCGTGCGCGCGCCCAGCCCGGCCGCGACGCGCAGCGACTCGCGATAGCAGGAGGCCAGCAGCTCCGCCCGCTCCCCGTACTCCTCCGACCGGTAGACCGGCCCGACGGTGTGCACCACCCACCGGGCCGGCAGCCGTCCGGCCGCCGTCGCCACCGCGCGCCCGGTGGGCAGCCCCTTGCCCCAGTGCGAGGCGCGCAGCCGACGGCACTCCTCCAGGATCTGCGGCCCGCCCTTGCGGTGGATCGCACCGTCCACCCCGCCGCCGCCCAGCAGGGAGGAGTTGGCGGCGTTCACCACCACGTCCACCTGCTGTTCCGTGATGTCACCCTCGACCAGGGTGATCCGCGTCACCATCAGCTGCCCCCGTTTCCGCCCTTCCCGGCAGCCGCCGGGCCGGGCATCCGAGCCGTCGTCCGAGTCCGATCACCACACCGCCACCGGCGTGGCAATAACCACAACGGCGCCGGTCGGCCAGAGAAATCCCCGGAGATCACGTTATGGTCGCGAGAAGTTCCCCGACGCACGGTGCCAGGCGGGCACTGCGGACGGACGTCGACCGTTACGCAGTCGGGGAAAGGGAGGAACCACCGATGCCCGCAACGGGAGACGGGCGGGCACCTGGTGCCGCGAACCTGCCGGGCGCCCACGACGGCGCCCCGGTCGGCCGCGCCCGCAGCCGCCCGGTCACGACCGGCCCGGCGACGGCGGCTCCCCCGATACCCCACCCCCGCTCGCAGGCCGCACGGGCGGCGCACGCCGCCCACCCCTCGCACGTCTCCGAGGTCCCGACGGCGCCCGGCCCGGACGCCACCGCCGACGGCGACGCACCGCTGCGGCTGCTGGTCATCGAGGACGACCTCTCGGACGCCCAGTTGATCAAGGCGGCGGTGGCCGACAGCGGCACCTCGATCGAGATCCACTGGGCCCGCGGCCTCGACCAGGCCACCGCGCTGCTGGCCCCTCCCCTGGCCCGGCGCGGACGCTCCCGCGGCACCGAGTTCGGCTGCGTGCTGCTCGACCTCGCCGCGCCCGCCGACCTGCCGCACCCCTCCGACTCCTCCGACGGGCTGGAAGGCCTGCACGAACTGCTCCGCCGGGCTCCGCACATCCCCGTCGTGGTGCTCACCGACGCCGCCGGGGCCGAACTCGGCGCGGCCGCCGTCGCCGCCGGCGCCCAGGACTTCCTCATCAAGCACGAGACGGACGGCCCGCTGCTGGCCCGCGCCCTGCGCTACGCCGTCGAACGCAAGCGGGCCGACGAGTCCCAGCGCCGCCTCGTCGAGGCCGAGCTGCGCGGCCAGGAGAACGCCCGCCTCCAGCGCCACCTGCTGCCCACCCCGCTGCTGGACGGCGCCGGCCTCTCCTTCACCCGTCGCTACCGCCCCGGCCGCCGCCGCGCCCTGCTCGGCGGCGACTTCTACGACGCCGTGCGCACCGACGACGGCACCGTCCACGTCGTGATCGGCGACGTCTGCGGCCACGGCCCGGACGAGGCCGCGCTCGGCGTCGCGCTCCGCATAGCGTGGCGCACCCTGGTCTTCGCGGGCCTCACCGGCGAGGCCCTGCTCACCACCCTCCAGCACGTGCTGGAGCACGAGCGGCGCAGCGACGAGATCTTCGCGACGCTCTGCATGGTCGTCATCCGGCCCGGTGGCGCCGACAGCGACCTCGACTCGCTCGGCAGGAGTGAGCACGCCGAGCTCTACCTCGCCGGGCACCCCGCCCCGATGCTGCTCGGCCGCGACCACGCGCCGGTCACCCTGCCCGCCGACCACGCCGGCCCCGCGCTCGGCCTGCTGCCCTGCCACGACGGGCAGGCCGCCTGGCCCGCGCACGAGATCGAACTCCCGCCCGGCTGGCGGCTGTTGCTCTACACCGACGGGCTGATCGAGGGACGGGTCGGGGCCGGCTCCCGCCGTCTGGGCCAGGACGGGCTCGCCGACCTGATCGGCGACCACCAGGCCGCCGGGCTGACCCGGGGGCGGCTCGTCGACAGCGCCATCGCCGAGGTCGAGGAGCTGAACGGCGGCGCGCTGACCGACGACGTCGCGGTGCTGCTGCTGGAGCGCAATCCGGTGCAGCTGATCCTCGGTTGATCCCGGGGTGGTGAATCCCCGGTTGGCGGTCCGCGGCCGACGCGGTTCCGGACAGCGCGACGCCCCGGGCGGGTGAACTCACCGCCCGGGCCGTCGCGCTGTCCGCCGTCGGGCCTACCAGGGACCGTACGGGCCGGTGTTGCTCCGGCCGCCGCCACCGGTCAGCGCCCGGATCGCCGGGCGGACGTCCACCACGTAGACGATCGAGGCGACCAGACCGGCCAGGGTGCCGATGCCGGTGAAGAAGTTCACCCCGAACAGGAAGTCCCAGCCGAAGGAGATCGCGAGGATCGCGACCCAGAACCCCTTGGTCTTCTTGTCCGCCGCCCGGTACGCGTCCTCCCGGCGGGTGGCCGCGTCGACCAGGGCGAACAGCTTGTAGGCCAGGATGGCGATCGTCGCCCACCAGATCGGATTCAGGTAGGAAAAGGCCAGAATCTGGAGCACTCCGACCATCACGATCTCCTCTGTCTCTCGCTTGCGGCGCTTCGACCGCCGCCCATCCTGGCACGGCGGCCGTCGGCACCGGTGTCAACGTCCCGTGGTCCTGGGTCGTGCCCCCGCCGGAGGGCCGTCACTCACTCCGCGCCGGCGGAGCCGTCCTTCCGGGCCCGGGCGGACTTCTTCGGCGCGGGCGCGGGGGCGGCTGCGGCATCGGCGTCCTGCACCAGCTCGGCCTCGACCGGCTCGGACTCGGCGGGCGCGGACTCGACCCGCTCGACCCGGACCGGCTCGGTCCCGGCGGCCGCACCCGGACGGGCCTTCTCCACCACGACCTTGCCGCGCTCGGCCAGCTCGTCGTACGCCTCCTTGGCCTTCACCGCCAGCTCGACCGCACGGCCGACCTGCTGCAGCGCGAAGCCCTGGGCCCGCTCCTGCAGGGCCTTGAGGTCGGTGGGCAGCGCCGTGACGGCCTCGCCGACCTTGGCCGGGGCACCGGCCAGCAGCGACTGCGCCTCCTGCAGCCGGGCGCCGGCCTTCTCCTGCGCGCCCTTGCGGTCCGCCGCCAGCGCCTCGACCTTGCCCGGCACCTCGCGCAGCTTCTCGTACGCGAGGTCCCCGGCGCCGGCCAGGGCGTACAGCGGGGTCGGGTCGCTGAGGGTCTTCTTGATCTCGTCGGTGATGGGCATGGTTACCGGTCCTCCCGGTGGGTGTTCTGGGTGGCTGAGTCGTCGGTCGTCGCACCGGGGGCCGGGGCGGCGTTCTCCTTGAGGAAGGCGTCGTAGACCGCGAGCAGCGCCTGCTTCTGCTGCTCGTTGATCAGCGGATCGGCCAGGATCGAGGCCCGCAGCTCCAGGCCCTCGCCCCGCCGCTCCTCCAGGATCCCGGCCTGGACGTACAGCGTCTCCGCCGAGATCCGCAGCGCCTTGGCGATCTGCTGGAGGATCTCGGCGCTCGGCTTGCGCAACCCGCGCTCGATCTGGCTGAGGTACGGGTTGGACACGCCGGCGGCGTCCGCCAGCTGCCGCAACGAGTACTGCGCGTTGCGGCGCTGCTCCCGGATGTACTCGCCCAGCGAGCCGACGTTGAGTGAGGCCATGCGGACAGCGTGCAGCACGCCGCTTGCAAATGCAAGCAGGGCGCTAGCGGCAGCAAACGCGGCGTGGCGGCCGGGGCGCTCAGGCCGCCAGGTGGGCGAGCAGCAGCTCGGTGAGCCGTTCGGGGGTGCGCAGCGGGAGGTAGTGGTCGGCGGCCGGGACGCGGTGGGCCCGGGCGCCGGGGATGTCGGCGGCGAGCCGTTCCGCGATCGCCGCGATCTCCGGGTGGTCCCGGTCGCCGTGCACGACCAGGGTGGGGACGGCGACCTCACCGAGGCGGGGTTCGGCGGCCCGCACGGGGGCGCCGGCGAGGTGGTGCTCGCTGACGATCCGGCGGGCGGCGTTCTCCTCGACCATCGCCGCGATCAGCTCACCGCCCGGTGCCGTGCGGCCCATCGCGGCCCACACGGACAGCTCCAGCGCGGCCAGCGCCGAGGCGTCGCCCCGGCGGCGGGCCTCGGCGTAGTCGGCGGTCTCCGGCGCGGCCGGCCAGTGGTGGCCGCTGACCGAGGCACCGACCAGGGCGAGGGCGGTGACCCGCGCCGGGTGGGCGAGCGCGAAGTCCAGCGCGGTCTCCCCGCCCATGCTGAGCCCGACCAGCGCGGCGCTCGCCAGGCCGAAGTGGTCCAGCACGGCGCGCAGGTCCTCGACGTCGTCGAACGGCCGATCCGGCTCGGCGGACCGGCCGAGGCCCCGGGCGTCGTAGCGGACCACGTCGTGGCGGCGGGCGAGCTCCGGGAGGACGCCGTCCCACAGCCGGGAGTCCATCCCGGAGCCGTGCAGCAGCACCACCGGGGTGCCGGAGCCGCTGCGCTCCGCCCACAGCCGGCCCCCGCCGGGGGCGGGGACCAGGTGGACCTCGGACCGGGAGCGGTCAGCGCGCCCGCTCGTGTGCTCGCTCGCGTGCTCGCTCGTGCGCAGGCTCATGCCGCGATCCTCGCAGGGACCGCTCAGGGACCGCTCCGGGGGCCCGGGCCGGTGGGTCGGTCAGACGGGTTCGGGGAGGCGGACGGGCATCAGGACCGAGAAGGTGCCCGTCCGGCCGGGGGTGCGGATGGCCAGGGGGGCGATGGGGCCGCCGAGTTCGAGGACGAGCTGTTCGGGGCGGCCGGCGTCGAGGGCGTCGAGGAGGAAGTCCCGGTTGACGGCCAGTCGGAGCTCCTCCGGGCCCGGGTCGGCGGTGACGGCCAGTCGACCGTCCCCGGTCAGGGTGAGGACGGTGACCTCGCAGTCGGCACCGTGCGGGCCGGAGGGCAGGGTACGGGTGGCGCCGGTCTCGACGGCGGCGCGCAGTTCGGCGGCGGGGAGGGTGATCCGGTGCTCGGGTTCGAGCCTGGTGACGGCCCGGTGGTCGGGGTAGTCGAAGTCCAGGGCGGTGCCCTCGATCCGGTGCCCGCCGGTCTCGGCGCGCACCAGACCGTCGCCGAGGGTGAGCGTGACCTCGGCGGCCCCCGGGCCGAGCAGGGCGCGCAGGGCGTCCACCAGCGGGGCCGGGACGATCGTGCCGGCCGCCGGCGGTTCGGGCGCGGCGCCGGTGGAGCCGGTGGAGCCGGTGGCGGGCACTTCGGCGAGGGCCATCCGGTAGCGGTCGGTGGCGACCAGGCGCAGCACCGGGCCGTCCGGTTCGAACAGCACCCCGGCGAGGGAGGGCAGCTCCGGGTCGCCGCTGACCGCGAAGCGGACCGCGTCCAGCGCGGTGGCCAGGCCCTCGGCCCGGACGGTGAGGCGGTGGGCGGTGGGGTGCGGGTCGGTGGTCATCGGTTGCTCCCTCTGGTCGATCATCGAGTGGATCAGGGAGAGCTCGCGGCGCGCGTCCGCGAGGCCGTCCTCCAGCCTCCGCAGGTGGGCGTCCAGCACCCGGCCGGCCTCGCCACTGCCGGGCGCGGCGCCGAGCACGGCGCGGATGCCGGCCAGCGGCAGGCCGACCCGGCGGAGCCGGGCCAGCAGCCGGGCGTCGGCGAGCTGGCCGGGCCGGTACCAGCGGTAGCCGGTCTGCGGATCGACCCAGGCGGGGGTGAGCACCTCGGCGCCGTCGTAGTAGCGCAGGGTGCCGACGCCCAGGCCGCTGGCGCGGGCCAGCTCGCCGATGCTGTGCAGCTCGCTCTCCATGCCGGTGACTCTGCGGGCTCGACCTGGTCGAGGGTCAAGCCCGCTCGTCGGCGGCGGTGCCGAGGCCGGCGCCGCCGCCGGGCAGGACGAGGTGGGTGAGCTTGTGCGGGTTGCGGACCGCGCGGATCGCGGAGATCAGGAGCGTGCCGTCCGGCCCCGCCACGAAGTCGAGCACCGAGACGGAGTCCACCGCGCCGTCCACGGTGAGCACCAGGCCGGGCTCGCCGTTGACCAGGACCGGATGGACGTCGGCGCCCTCCCCCAGCTGACGGATCACACCGAGGGTGAAGCGGGCGACGTTCTCCGCGCCGGTGACCGGGCGCAGCGCGGCGCGGATCACTCCGCCGCCGTCGCTCCAGGCGGTGACGTCGGGGGCGAGCAGTTCGAGCATCCGGTTGAGGTCGCCGCCGACGCAGGCCGCCAGGAACTCGTCGGTGGCGCGGCGGCGCAGCTCGGGCGGCGCGTCGTAACGGGGCCGGCGGGCGCGGACGTGCGCCCGGGCCCGGCTGCCGACCTGGCGGCAGGCGGCCTCGGTGCGGTCCAGCGCCTCGCCGATCTCCTGGTAGGAGAAGCCGAAGGCCTCCTTGAGGACGAACACCGCCCGTTCCAGCGGGGACAGGCTCTCCAGCACCACCATCAGGGCGAACGAGACGGTCTCGGCGCGCTCGACGCCGTCGGTCGCGTCCGGCTCGGTGACCAGCGGCTCGGGCAGCCACGGGCCGACGTAGGCCTCGCGGCGGACGGCGGCCGAGTCCAGCCGGTTGAGGGCGAGGTTGGTGACCGTGCGGGCCAGGAAGCCGCCGGGGCTGGCGACCGGGCCGGTCACCCGGCTCCAGCGCAGCCAGGTGTCCTGGACCAGGTCCTCGGCGTCGGCGACGCTGCCGAGCATCCGGTAGGCGATGCCGAAGACCATCCGGCGGTGCTGCTCGAAGTCGGCGAGGCGGGTGTCGGCCGACGACGGGTCGGTCGACCGGTGGTCGGAAGTCTCGGTCACCCCCGGGACGCTACCGCACGGTAGTGGCGGTCCGTCAGCTGCGGAAGGCGTCGTAGACGGGGGCGAGCAGGGTGGCGAGGTCGCGGCCGTACGCGGTGATGCCGGAGCGGCCGAGGCGGTGCAGCGAGGGTTCGTCCGGCTCCTCCTCCGGTGTGTCGGGGCTCAGGGTGAAGTCGCCGCGCCAGTAGGCGGCGATGGTGACCGTCTCGGGCTTCGGCTGGTCGGTCATGCGTCCTCCTCGGCTGCGTCGGCTGCGTCGACGTCGCCCTCGTCGGTGTCCGCGGCGACGGTGTCCTCCGCGACGGCGTCCTCCCGGGTGAGGGCGACCAGCTCGCGCAGTGCGTCGACCGGCAGCTCGGTGAGCCAGTGCTCGCCCTCCCCCACCACCGCATCGGCCAAGGAGCGTTTGGTGGCGAGGATTCCGTCGATCCGCTCCTCGACGGTGCCGACGCAGACCAGGCGGCGGACCTGGACGTCCCGGCGCTGGCCGATCCGGAAGGCGCGGTCGGTGGCCTGCTCCTCGACCGCCGGGTTCCACCAACGGTCCAGGTGGATCACCTGGTTGGCGGCGGTCAGGTTGAGGCCGGTGCCCCCGGCCCGCAGGGAGAGCAGGAACACCCGCGGCCCGTCCGGGGACTGGAAGCGCTCGACCAGCTCCTCGCGGCGCGCCCGGGGCAGGCCGCCGTGCAGGTAGAGCACCTCCTCGCCGAGCCGGCGCTCCAGGTACGGGCGGAGCATCGCGCCGAACTCGGCGTACTGGGTGAAGACCAGCGTCCGGTCCCCTTCGGCCAGCGCCTCCTCCAGCAGCTCGGCCAGCCGGGCGACCTTGCCCGAGCGTTCACCCAACGCCGATCCGTCGTGCAGCAGTTGGGCCGGGTGGTTGCAGACCTGCTTGAGCTTGCCGATCGCGGCCAGCACCGTGCCGCGCCGCTCGACGCCCCGGATCCCCTCGACCCGCCGCAGCAGGTCGGCGACCACGGCCTGGTAGAGGCCCGCCTGCTCGGCGGTCAGGTTGCACCAGACGGTCATCTCCTGCTTGGCGGGCAGATCGGCCGCCACCGCCGGGTCGGACTTGAGCCGGCGCAGTACGAACGGGGCGGTGCGGCGCCGGAGTTCGTCGGTCCGGTCGGGGCTGCGGTGCAGTTCGACCGGGATCGCGTAGCGCTCCTTGAAGCGCTCGGCGGGGCCGAGCAGGCCGGGGTTGGCGAAGTCCAGGACGGCGTGCAGTTCGGAGAGCCGGTTCTCCACCGGCGTCCCGGTGAGCGCGATCCGGTGCCGGGTGACGGGCAGCGCGCGGATCGCCCGGGACTGCGCGGTGCCGGTGTTCTTGATGTGCTGGGCCTCGTCGGCGACCACCCGGCGCCAGCGGATCGCCCGCAGGGCGGCGAGGTCGCGCTGGACCAGCCCGTAGGTGGTGATGACCAGGTCGGAGTCCCGGACGGCTTCGGCGAGTCGCTCCGCGCCGAGCCGGCCCGCGCCGTGGTGGACGTACCGCCGCAGGGCGGGGGCGAAACGCTCGGCCTCGCGCTGCCAGTTGCCGACCAGGGACATCGGGCAGACCAGCAGCGTCGGGCCGGGCTCTTCGGTCGCTCCGGGCGCGTGGGTCGCTCCGGGCGCTCCGGCTGCTCCGGCCGCTCCGGCGGCCCGTTCGGCGGCGAGCAGGGCGAGGGTCTGGACGGTCTTGCCGAGGCCCATGTCGTCGGCCAGCACGACCCCGAGGCCGAGCCCGGACATCATCTGCAGCCAGGCCAGTCCGCGTTCCTGGTACGGGCGCAGCACGGCCCGGAAGTCCGGCGGCAGCACCGGGGCGGGAACGGCGTCGGTGCGCCCGGCGAGCAGGTCACCGAGCGGGCCGTCCGCGTGGACGGAGGTGACGGGCAGCCCGGCCACCGAGGCCTGCGGGTCGAGGGCGAGCCGCAGCAGGTCGGCGGCGGCGAGCACGCCGTCGCGCCGGTCGGCGAGGAAGGCCAGCGCGGCGGCGATCTGCGCCGGGTCGGCCTCCAGCCAGGTGCCGCGCACCCGGACCAGTCCCTGCTTGGCGGCGGCCAGTTCGGCCAGTTCCCGCTCGGTGAGCGGGGGGCCGTCCGGGCCGAGCGCGGCCTGCCAGCGGAAGGCGACCACGGCGTCCCGGTCCACCTGGCTGGTGACCGCGAGCGAGCCGGGCGCGGGCGGGGTGGTGGCGCGCAGGGCGAGGCCGAGCCGGGGCCGGCGGCGCCACCAGGCGGGCAGCAGCACCCCGAAGCCGCCTTCGGCGAGGACGGGCGCGGCGGTGCGCAGGAAGTCCAGGGCACCCGCCCGGTCGAGCGGCAGGACGGACGGGCGGGAGCGGTGGCGCAGCCCGTCCAGGGCGGGCCAGCGGTGGGCGGCGCGGGCGAGTTCGGCGACCAGGACGTCGGCGGGGTCGGCGGTCTTGCGGGCGAGGGCGGCGCGCGCGGCGCCGCCCTCGTGCAGGTCGACGGCGCGGACCAGCAGGGACGGCTCGTCCACGGCCTGGAGCAGGAACTCCAGCTGCCAGGCGTCGTCGGAGGGGCGGCCCTCGGGGTCCTCGGGGTCGGGGCCGAGCGGCTCGACCAGGCGGAAGCAGAGCCGCAGCGCGGGATCGGTGGGCTCGGCGGCGGCGTACCAGGCGGCGACCCGGCGTCGCAGCTCGGCGAAGTCCTCGGGCGGGACGTCGCGGACACCGCCGTCGGGGGTGGTGAGGGCGTGCAGCCAGCGTTCGGCGGCGGCCTCCCCGGGCGCCGGGAAGGCCGTGTCGGCGAGGGCGGCGCGGGCCTCGGCGTCCGTCAGCGCGCCGAGCGCGGCCGCCAGCAGCGCCTCCCCGGTACCGGCGCCGTGCGGCCACTCGCCCAGCAGGACCGGCGGGCAGCCCGCCGCCAGTGCGGTGGCCTCGCGGCGCCCGGCCGCGGTGAGGTCGGGCCGCCAGCGGGCCCGCGGGCGGCCGTCGGCCGGCACGGGCACGGGGAGCACCCGGCCGCGGCCGACCGTCCGCCAGGCGAGGTCGTGCACCCCGGTGAGCCAGCGCAGCGAGGGGCCGTGGACGACCTCGACGCGCCCGGCGCCGGGCAGGTCGGCGCCGGTGACGGCCCAGTGCGGGTCGAAGACCTCGCCGAGCAGCTGGGCGGCGGCCGCGGCGTCGAAGAGCAGGGCCGGCACCCGCCAGGGGGTGAGCACCGCACCGCCGCGCGGCGGGGTGACCGGCAGGTCGGGCGAGGGTGCGGGGGCGGCGCCGACGGTGGGCAGCAGCAGGGTGGCCCAGCGCTCGGAGGCCTGGCCAGCGAGCCAGCCGAGGCCCGGGCCGATGCCGCCGAGCAGGGCGGCCAGCTCGGCGGCCGGGCAGGCGTGGGGGTGGGCGCGCGGGGCCGGCCGGTCGGGCTGCGGCTCGGCGGCGCCGGGGTGCGCGCGGGCGTCCTCGGCCCAGAGCGCCAGCTGCCCGTCCATCCGCCAGAGCGCGTGCAGGACGAACATCGGGGGGCCTTCCGGGCGGGTGGAACCGTCCTTCGCAGCCTAGTCGGGAGGTCCGACAGGGCGGGTCCGCTGAGCCGTCCGGGGGAAGCTCGACAATGGTGGTTGAAAATTGAACGAAGACGCCCTACGCTGGAGCCAACAAGTTGAAGCCTAAACAAATGGCTTCGGACCCGAGGAGGAGCCATGGGCCTTTTCAACCGCACCAAGACCGCCGCCGTCCCCACCGCCACCGCCGTCCAGACCCCGGCCGGCCCCGACCTCGCCCACCTCACCGGCGACTGGGCGATCGACACCACGCACAGCGAGATCGGCTTCTCCGTCCGCCACGCGATGGTGACCAACGTCAAGGGCCGCTTCACCGAGTACGACGGCAAGCTGCACCTGGACGGGAGCACCCCGGCCAACTCCTCGGCCGACCTGGTGATCAAGGTCGCCAGCGTCGACACCAACCAGGCCCAGCGCGACGAGCACCTGCGCACCGGCGACTTCTTCGCCGCGGAGACCCACCCGGAGATCCACTTCCGCAGCACCTCCGCCGAGCCGCTCGGCGACCACGCGTACCGGATGACCGGCGACCTCACCATCAAGGGCACCACCCGCCCGGTCGTCCTGGACCTGGAGTACACCGGCAGCGCGACCGACGCCTACGGCGCCCAGCGGGTCGGCTTCGAGGGCAAGGCCGTCGTCGACCGCACCGAGTTCGGCCTGACCTACAACGCGGCGCTGGAGACCGGCGGCGTGCTGATCGGCGAGAAGGTCAAGCTCAGCTTCGACATCTCCGCCGTCAAGGCCGGCTGACCCGGGCCGTGGCCGGGCGGGCCCGAGCCCGCCCCCCGTGAGCGCCGCCCCTGCCCGTCCCCCCGGGGCAGGGGCGGTTCGGCGTGCCCCCGTGCCCGGTCAGCGCGGACGCGCGGCCCCCGGCGCCGGTCACGGCAGCGGCGTCGCGCCCGCCCGTGGGAGGGGCGTCGCGCCCGCCTGCGGGAGCAGTGCGGCGTCCGCGTCCGGCAGCCAGCTGCCCGGCGGGCGGCGCAGCCAGTCCTCGGCCGCGCCCAGCCGGGCGGCCGCGGCGGCCAGCGCGCGCAGCCCCGGGTGGCGCTCGCCGGGCCGGTGCACCAGGCTGACCAGGCTCAACGGCACCGGGTCCACCAGCGGCACGTTGACCGTCCCCGGGATCCTCGGCCCGCCGACCGTGGTCAGCATCGGATCGCCGTGCCGGGCGAGGTAGCGCGCGGTCTCGTCCACGCCCACCGGCGGGACGTACGGGTCGGCCGCCGTCAGACCGTGCTCGCGCAGCAGCCGGGCGCCGAGGTCGGCCCACTCGGTGGTGGCCGGGTTTCCCGCGCAGATGTCCACCGGGTGCCCGGCGAGGTCGGCCGGGCGCAGCGCCGGGCGGCCGGCCAGCGGGTGGGTGTCCGCCATCATCACCGAGACCCGCTCCAACCGCACGGGCAGCTGGACGAGTTGGGCGCGCAGCGGGGCGGGCAGCCCGGCGAAGCGGCCGAAGGACGCGTCCAGCCGGTGGGCCAGCAGTTCGGCGGCGGCCGCGGCGAGGCCGCCGTGGAAGCGGGCCAGCAACTCGCCCTCGGGCCAGGTGGCGCGGGCCCGTTCGAGCACCCGGTCGGCGGTGAGGTCGGGGCCCGTGACGTCGCTGTTGAGGTCGAGCAGCAGCGGCCGGGCGGCGGATCCGGCACCGGAGGCGGCCTCGGCGAGGATCTCGTCGTGCAGGGCGAGCAGCCGGCGGGCCCTGGGCAGCAGCCGCCGCCCGGCCGGGGTGAGGTCGACGCTGCGGGTGGTGCGGGTGAACAGCGCCTCGCCGAGCAGCCCCTCCAGACTCCGGACGTCCCGGCTCAGCGCCTGCTGGGCGATGTGCAACCGCTCGGCGGCCCGGCCGAAGTGCAGGGTCTCGGCGGTCGCGACGAAGCCGCGGAGCAGGCGGGGGTGCAGGTCGCGGGGCATGGGCGGCACAGTAACAACGCGGATCCACCGGCCGCATTCACAACAAGGCGTTGTCAATGCGGCGGAACAGGTGTTGGACGGCGGTCCGCCCCCGCGGCGAGGCTGGGGGCATCCCCCTCTTCCTCCCAGGAGCCCGATGCCCTCGCCCGCCCTCCTCGCCTCCTACCGGCGGCTGTTCGCGGCCCCCGGTGCCGTCGCCTTCACCCTGGCCGGGCTGCTCGGCCGGATCGCGCTGTCGATGACCGGCGTCTCGCTGGTGGTGCTGCTCTCCGAGCGGCGCGGCTCGTACGGGCTGGCCGGGACGGTGTCGGCGGCCGGGCTCGTCACCGGCGCGATCGGGATGCCGCTGATCGGCCGGCTGGTGGACCGGTACGGGCAGGCGCGGGTGACGGTGCCGGCCGCGCTGTACAACGCCGTCCCGCTCGCCGGGCTGCTGCTCTGCGTGCGCTCCGACGCTCCGGACTGGACGCTGTACGCCTGTTGGGCGGCCTGCGCGGCCGCGCCCAACCTCGGCGGGATGGCCCGGTCCCGCTGGGCGCACCTGCACCGCGACGACCCGGCCGCCCGGCACCTGGCGAACTCCTTCGAGCAGGCGCTGGACGAACTCTGCTTCATGGCCGGGCCGGTGCTCGCGATGCTGCTCTGCACGACCCTGGCCCCGGAGGCCGGGCTGGTCACCGCCGGGACGGTCGGCACCGCCGGCTCCCTGCTCTTCGCCGCCCAGCGCCGCACCGAACCGCCGCTGCCGCCCGTCCCGGCGGAGGGGGCGGGCCGGCCCGGCCGGCGGCACGGCTCCCCGCTGCGGGTGCCCGGTCTGCGGGTGCTGGTGCTGACCTTCCTCGCGACCGGCGTGGTCTTCGGCGCCACCGAGATCACCACCGTCGCGTACGCCGACGCGCTCGGCCACAAGGCGGCGGGCGGCGCGCTGCTGGGCCTGGTCGCGGCCGGGTCCTGCGCGGCGGGGCTGGTGTTCGGGCTGCTGACGCCGCGCCGGGCGGCGGGCACGCGCTTCCTGCTCGGGGCGTCGGCGATGGCCGGCGTGCTGCTGCTGCCGCTCGCCGCCGGGCTGGGCGGGGCCGGGCTGGGGGTGCTCGGGGCCGTGCTGTTCGCGGCCGGCACCGCCACCGCGCCGACCATGGTGACCGGGATGACGCTGGTCCAGGAGCTGCTGCCGCAGCGGCAGTTCAACGAGGGGATGGCGCTGGCGGTGTCCGGCATCGTGGTCGGCATCTCGGCCGGCGCGGCGCTGGCCGGCACCGTCGCCGAGCACACCGCACCCGGCACCGGCTACGCGCTGCCCGCGGCGGCCGCCGCGCTCGCGCTGCTGATCGCGCTGGCCGGACGGCGGCACCTGCGGGCCCGCCCGTCCTCGCCCGACGGGGCGGCGGAAAATGCCGAGCCGATTGTCAGTGCCACCGTCTAACTTCGAGTCATGGCGGAAATCACCTACGTCCGAGGCGATGCCACCGCGCCCCTCGGCAAGGGCGTGAAGGTGATCGCGCACGTCTGCAACGACCTCGGCGGCTGGGGAAAGGGCTTCGTGCTCGCGCTCTCCAGACGCTGGCCCGAGCCCGAGGCCGCCTTCAGACGCTGGCACCGGGAGCGGGCGAAGAACGACTTCGGCCTCGGCGCCCTGCAGTTGGTGCGGGTCGAGCCGTACGTCTGGGTGGCCAACCTGGTCGGCCAGCGCGGCATCCGGACCGGGCGCTCCACCGGGGTGCCGGTGCGGTACGAGGCGATCGACGCCGGGCTCGCCGCGCTGGGCGACCGCGCGCTCGAACTCGGCGCCTCCGTCCACATGCCGCGGATCGGCTGCGGCCTGGCGGGCGGGCGCTGGCAGAAGGTCGAGCCGCTGGTCACCGGCCGGCTGACGGCTCGCGGTGTGCCGGTGACCGTCTACGACTTCGACTGACCCACGGCCTCCACCGACCTCCACCGAACGTCGACCGACTCACCACGTCCACCGACTCACCACGTCCACCGACTCACCACGGCCACCGACCTGCAGCGCCGAACGGCTTGCGGCGCCGAACGGCCTACGACACCGACCCACCCGGCCAGGCGTACACGTACTCGGGCAGCAGGAAGCCGCCGGGGAAGACGCCCTCCTGCGCCCGGACCCGCACGGCGCCCTCGCGCTCGTAGAAGGCGATCGCGCGGGTGTTGTCGCGCAGCACCTCCAGGAAGAGTTCCGCCCCGGGGTGCCGCTCGGCGACGTGGGCGCGGGCCGCGGCCACCAACGCGCGGCCGATGCCACCGCCGGTCAGACCCGGACGCACGTGCAGGTTGTCGATCAGCACCCGGCCGTCGGACTGCGGGACGAGGTAGACGAACCCGGCCGTCCCCCCGTCCAGTTCGGCGATCAACAGCTCGGGCGTGTTCTCCGGCTCGCCGTAGTCCGCGTCCAGGCGCAAGGCCCACAGCTCCCGCCGCTGGGCGGCCATCCCGTCGCCGAGCGCCTCCTCCGGGACGATCCCCCGGTAGGCGGTGCGCCAGCTGTGGGCGTGCAGTCCGGCGACGGACTCGGCGTCCCGCACTCCGCCGCGCCGGATGGTGGCGTGTCCTGAACTGATCATGTGACCAGCCTCCCACGAATTGGAGTTGAACATGTTCAACCTGACCATCTACAGTTCTGCCGAGATTTTGAACGTGTTCGAATCCCGGGGGGTGGTGTTCGTGGCACCGGATGCGGAGGGGGCATCCGGTGCCACGAACACCGACACCGGATGGAACCTCGTCTCCGGCTAGGCTCGTGCCCGTGGACGACCTGGCAGCGACGAACCGAACGGACGGCGAGAACGGTGCGGCCGAGGACTCGGCCGCACCCGGCGCGGAAGGCGGGCCCCTGCCCGGCGGCCGGGCGCAGCCGAAGACCGACAAGAGTGAGGCGACCCGGGCGCTGATCCTGGAGACGGCCATGCGGCTGTTCCAGGAGCGGGGCTACGAGAAGACCACCATGCGCGCGATCGCCACCGAGGCGGGCGTCTCGGTGGGCAACGCCTACTACTACTTCTCGGCGAAGGAATTCCTGATCCAGGGGTTCTACGACCGGATGACCTACGACCACGCGGCCGACGCCAAGCGCCGCATGGCCCACACCCGGGACTTCTCCGAGCGGTTGCAGATCGCGCTGGTCTCGTGGCTCGACACGGCCGCCCCGTACCACGAGTTCTCCGCGCAGTTCTTCCGCACCGCGGCCGACCCGACCAGCTCGCTGAGCCCGTTCTCCAACGAGTCCCACCCGGCCCGGGCGACGGCGGTCGAGCTGTTCCGCGAGGTCCTGCAGGGCTCGGAGCTGGCACCCAAGCTGGACGCCGAACTGGTCGAGCTGCTGCCCGACGTGCTGTGGTTGCACCTGATGATCGTGGTGCTCTACTGGGTCTTCGACCGCACCCCGGACACCGAGCGGACCAGGGAGTTCGTCCGGCGTTCGACGCCGCTGGCGGCCCGGGTGATCAACCTGTCGCGCTACCGGGTGTTCCGCCCGATCGTCCGCGACGCCAAGGGCCTGATCCAGGACTTCATCCTGCCGACCATCGGCAAGACCGCGACCAAGTGAGGCCCGGCCGGGGCGACCCGGACGGCCGGGGCGACCCGGGCCGCGGAAACGGCGGCGGGGCCGGCCCCCACCGGGACCGGCCCCGCCGTCGTGGAACTCCACCGCGCCGGACCGCTCAGAACTCGGTCGGCGTCCACGCCCGCAGCGGCGTGCGCAGCAGCAGGTCGGCGGCGGCCGCCGCGCCCGGGCGCAGCTCGGTGACCAGCCCCGCGGCGGCCAGCCTCGGGGCGGTCTCCGCGCCCAGGTAGAGCGATCCCAACTCCGAGGCGCCGAGGGCGAGATCGGCCTCGGCCGTGGTCCGGGTGCAGCGGCCGGAACCGTCCGCGCCGACCTCGATCGCCCAACGCCCGGACGCGTAGCCGAGCTTGTCGTCGACCTCCAGCACCACCCGGCCGGGGGCGCCGTACGTCCGGACCTCGAACGCGGCCCCGGTGTCCAGCAACCGCAGCCACATCTGGTCGGAGTTCAGCTCGTGCGGGGTGGCGGCACGCGGGTCCTGGAGCAGCAGGGGCAGCGGGTCGTCCGGGCCGAGGTTCTCCACCACGACCTTGCCCACCCAGTCGACGGACAGCACGAAGCGCCACAGTTCCACGGAGGTCGGCAGGTCGAGGGCGATGACGTCGTCCACGGTGAGCGTGCTGTCCGGGCGGGCGCCGTCCCACTTGGTGTCGACCCGGTAGACGACCAGCCCGGTGACCGTGCCGTCGGCGTCCCGGTGGACGGCGGCGAACGGCTCCTTGAACTCGTCACCCGGGACCCGGACCTCCCCGACGGTGCGCTCCCACCACAGCCCGTCGCGGACGATGGCGCCCGGCTGGGTCCGCCGCCAGCGCTCGTGCAGCGCGGCCCCGAGCTCGCGCAGCTCCGCCATGGTCACGAAGTCGATCCGGCCGCCGGGCACGCCCGGCAGCCCCTCCCGCAGGCCCCGGGTGCGGCGGAGGTCGATCCTCCAGCCGGAGCCACGGGTGGCCGGGCCGAAACCGAACCGGCCGTAGATGTTGTACTCGGCGGCCATCAGGACGGCGACGGCCACGCCGCGCTCGGCGGCGGCGGCGAGGTCCCGGCGCATCATCGTGCTGAGCAGACCGCGGCGGCGGTGGGTGGCGCTCACCGTGACGTTGGTGATGGCGTCGGCCGCCACCGTCGCCCCGCCCGGGACGGTCAGCTCGGTGTCGAAGCTCCGGTAGGTGGCGATCTGGCGCTCGCCGTCGAAGCCGGCCAGCATCCGGCCCGGCTCCCAGCGCCGGCGGCGCAGCTCCGGCGCGACACCCGCGTGCGGGCGCAGGAACCCGAAGTTGAGCGCCCGGTTCCACTCCTCCACCTCGTCGACCGAGACGGCCCTGACCAGGAGTCCGTTCACGGTGTCGACGGCCGGGTGATCCATGCTGTTGCCCATCGGCCCACCGTACGGCGGCCCCCCGGGAGCGGCACCCGATTAATTCCGTACCCGATTCATGCCGCGCCCGCCCCGGTGTGCTCCCCCGGCAGCACCACCCAGTGGTTGGTGTGCAGGACCCGGTCCGCGAAGTCGACGTCGCGCTCGCCGACCAGCCGGAAGCCCAGCGCCCGGCAGATCGCGTTGGACGGGCCGTTGGTCCTCCCCGGGTTGGCGTGCACCTCGCCCCAGCGGCCGTCCGCGGCGGCGGCGTCCAGCACCCGGCGGACGGCCTCCTTGGCGAGGCCCCGGCCCTGGTGCTCGGGCAGCACCATCCAGCCGATCTCGGAGACCCGCTCGCCGTCCTCCTCCTCGGCCGACCAGAGGTTGACCGTGCCCGCGACCTCGCCGTCCTCGGTGCCGTCCGGGACGATCATCCTGATCCAGCAGCGGTCCGCCGCCGCCTCCACCACGTCCTTGCGGTGCCGCTCCTCCACCGCCTCCCGGGACAGCGGACCGCCCAACTCGGCCATCATCACCGGGTCGCAGCGCATCCGCAGGTACGCCTCGACATCTCCCGCACGAACATCCCGCAGCATCACGACGACTCCTCAGAACGGTCGGGAGGCCACGCTACCGCCGACCCCCGACAGTGGCGCCGGAGTGCCCTTGCTGCCATCCTCGTGCCGGTTCAGGTACGGACGATCTCCCGGGGGGAGCCATGGAGGACGAATACCGCCGCAGGCTGAAGGAGTACGAGGGCCGCAGCACCACGGCGAAGGCGCTGGGCGCGCTGACGGTGCTCGGCTGGGTCTGGGCGGCCTGGCTGGTCCTCGCCCCGGCCGGCGGGGACTGCGGCTCGCCCGCGTTCTACGAACCGCTCGGCTACCACCTGCAGGAGGTATGCGATTCCCAGGTGATCGGCCGGATCGGCGGGGCGGTCGCGGTCGTCGTCCTGACGCTCCCGCTCTGCGCCGCGTGGGTCTGGGCCCTCGGCGGGCTGCGCGTCCGCCGGGAGGAGCTGGGCGCGCTGTTCGGCCGGTGACCCGCGGGGCGGGGACCGACGGAGGACGGTCCCCGCCCCGCCCGGATGACGGTCCCGGCCCGGGCTCACGGGCGGGCGTAGAAGTCCGGGGTGCCCATGATCCAGAGGCTGGCCTGCTTGATCGGCATGCCCGCGCGCGGGGCCTCGATCATCTGGTCGTCGCCGATGTAGAGCCCGACGTGGAAGATGTCGGCCGCGCGGCCGGAGTCCGTCCAGAACACCAGGTCCCCGGGCCGCAGTTGGCGGTAGCCGATCCGGGTGCTCTGGGCGTACTGGTCGGCCGCGAAGTGGTTCAGCGGCCGGCCGCCCTCGCGCCAGGCCATCATGGTCAGCCCCGAGCAGTCGTAGCCGTCGGGGCCCTCGCCGCCCCAGACGTAGGGCAGTCCGATCTTGGACTTGGCGAAGGCCACCGCGGCGGCCGCGCCCTCGGCGGACCACGGACGCTCCGCCGGCGGCGCACCGGGCGCTGGGGCGGCGGCCGCGGCTGCGGCGGCCTCGGCCTCGGCTTCCCGGGCGGCCTGCTCGGCGGCGGCCCGGGCCGCCGCCTCGGCTTCGCGGGCGGCGATCGCCTCCAGCGCCTCGCGGCGCCGGCGCTCCAGCTCGACGGTGGTGTTCCGGGCCGCGGCCAGCTCGGTGAGCAGGTGCTCGCGGCGCAGGCCGGCGGCCGTCACCTCGCCCTGCTGGGCGGCCAGCCGCTGCTCCGCCCGCGCCCTGGCCGCGCCGACCTCGACGGCGGCCTTCTCCGCGGTCTCGGTGGCGGCCCGGGCGGCGGCGGAGGCGGTCCTGGCGGCGGCGGCCGTGGAGGTGGCGGCGTCCAGGATCTGCCGGGTGCGCTCGCTGACCACCCCGACCACGGCGGCGCGGTCGCCCGCCTCGCGCGCGCCGTGGGCGCCGAGCAGCGCGTTGAGCGCGGACAGTTCGGCGCCCGCGCCCTGCCGGTAGGTCTCGGCGGCGAGCCGGGCCGCGTCCTCGGCGGCGGCCGACCGCTCGGCCTCCGCTTGGGCGGCCCGCCGCGCGGCGGCGCCTTCCTCGGCGCGGGCCCGGGCGAGGGCGAGCTGGGCGCCGTTGTAGGCCTCGACGGCCTGTTCGGCTCCGCGCCCGGCCCGGTCCAGCTCGGCCCGGGCGGCGGTGAGCGCGGCCTCCAGGGTGGCGACCGAGGAGGCCTTGCCGGCGGCCTCGGTCCGGGCGCGGTCGATCTCCTCGGTGCTCGGGTACGGGTCCCCGCCGCCGGCCGGCCGGCTCGCCGGTTCGCCGACGACCGGCTCGCCCGTGGCCGGGGTGACCGGTACGGCCCGGGCGGCCGGGAGCAGCCCGAACAGGGCGGTGAGCGACAACAGGAGGGTCGGCAGGAGCCTGCGCGCCACGGGACATCCCTTCTGACGGGTCCGGAGGGGACGGCCGCGGACGGCCCACGCCCGACGGCGCTCGGCGGACGACGGCCAGCGGACGGCGCACGGCGCACGGGCGGCCGCCGGGCGGGCGGACGCCGACCGGCGGCAGGGAATCCGACGATTCATCCCATCACGTGACAGAACGGTCACATGACGCTCATGTTCTCAATTCCAGCGGCCCTCACACCCGGAAAGGCGCTCCGCCAGTCGAGGGACCATCCGATGATCCGACCAGGAATCAACCCCATCGAGGCGGACGGGGTGGACGGACTACCGGTGGATCCGGGGGGTGTGCGTCCGCAGCCGGGGGTGTCGCTCGGGACGGCGCTCCAGCCCGGTCGGACCGATCGCATAGGTCCGGCTGCGCCCGGCCCGGACCGTACGGCGCCGCTGCTGCGCCCGGTGGGAGCGGCCGGGACCGGCCCCGTGCGCCGAACCGTCCGCCGCCGGGAACTTCGCCGTCGCCCCGGCGGCGGCCGCCGTGCGGCGGTCGGCCAGCCGGGCCTGGCGGCGGGCCAGCGCCCGGGCGGCGTGCGCGTCGAGGTGCGCGGTGGCCCGGGCCGCCATCCGCTCGGCCACCCGGTGGGCGGCCGGGTGGTTGGCGGGCACCTTGTCGGGGGCGCCGGCGATCAGGTCGAAGAGCCAGGTGCGGGCCCGGTCGGCGCGCCGGTGCAGCAGGCGCTCGCGCCGCAGCGCGCGCGCCCGGCGCCGGGGGCGCGTGGTGTACCGCCAGCGGGCCCAGGGGCTGCTCGGCCGGGCGAGCCGGATCGCCCCGATCCAGGACAGGCCGGGAACCATGATCCCGAGCAGGCCGGTCCACATCTTGCCCTTGATCAGGGTGATCACCGAGGCCAGCGCGTTCACCGAGATCACCGTGATCAGGCCCCACCTGGTCTCCTCGCCGGGCAGCGCGCCGAACGGCACGTACCCGATGAGCAGCAGGGCGGTGAACAGGATCCCGAAGATCACCGCGTCCACCGACTTGCGGCCCTGTTCGCTCCAGTACACGTCGTCCAGGTGCAGGATCAGCGCGAACTCGTCCAGCACCAGGCCGCAGCCGATGCCGAAGGCCAGTCCGAACCAGTCCATCCACGGCTGCCCCCCGTACGTGGCGAACACCCCGATGCCGCCGAGCAGCAGGAAGCCCAGGCCGAACACCATGTGGTGGATGTGCAGGCCGCCGGGGGTCACGTTGCCGGGCCACCAGCGCACCTGGGCCCGGATCATCCGGACGCTGAACCGGATGAAGACGAAGGACGTGATGAAACCGACCAGCAGCAGGAACAGCGGTTGCTTGTGGGCGTCGACGATGTGCTCGCGGTAGCTGTCCAACAGTGTGGTCATGCGCCTTACCTTCGTTCCTGGTCCTGCGTCCTGGCTGCCGTGACATGGCCCGGGGCCCAAGAAGGGTCCGACACGGGTCAACGCGCGGTCAGAACCCCCGGGTGCGCTTGGCCGCCCGGCGCGGCCCCGCCGGGTAGAGCGACGGGAGCTCGGCACCGACCGGAAGCTTCAGGAACAACCGGGCGATCTCCCCGCCGAGGTTCACCCCGACGGCCAGCGCCATCGCGATCGCCGCCGCCCGGAAGACCGACACCAGGCCGGCGCTGGAGTGCCCCTGGGCGAAGGCGAGCATCCCGAGGTAGAGGGCCGAACCCGGCATCAGCGGGCCGATCGCGGCGGTGACGTACGGCAGCGCCGAGCCGTTGCGGGAGCGCGCCATCAACTGGCCGAACAGACCGACCAGGCCGGCCGCCACCCCGGTCGCCGCGATCGGGTTGACGCCCGCGTTGTAGACCAGCGCGCCGTAGCTGGACCAGCCGATGGCGCTGTTGGCCGTGACCAAGGCGAGCGTACGGCGGTCGGTCTGCAGCAGCATCGCGAACGCCAGGGTGAGCAGCATCGCGGCGGTCAGCTGGACCGGCGGGGAGCTGACCCCCACCAGGCTCTCGTCCGGCCGCAGCTCCGCCTCGAAGCCGACGCCCAGGTAGAGGATCACCATGACGCCTATCACGATGCCCGCGACCAGGTAGATCACTTCCAGCAGACGGGCCGCGGCGGTGATGTAGAAGCCGGTCAGCCCGTCCTGGACGGCGGCGACCAGGGCGCGCCCGGGCAGCAGGGCGAACAGGCCACCGGTGATCACGACCGAGCCGCGCAGGCCCCAGTCGTTGAAGGACAGGATGATCCCGGAGGCCGCGGCCGGCATCGCGGCCGCCACGAACTGGTAGAACTCCGGCAGCCGGCGCCGGGCCAGCGCGGAGGCCAGCCGGTCGCCGAGGACCGCCGCGACGAAGGCGCTGGCGAAGACCAGCCAGGCCTTGTCGTCGACCCGCCCGCCGACCAGGAAGGTCGCCGCGCCGGCCAGCAGACCGGTGGTCAGGGCGAGCAGCCAGGCCGGGTACGGGTGCCGGTTGCGGCGGATCCGGGCGAGCCGGCGGTAGGCGTCGTTGACCGTCACCTTCTCCGCGGTGATGTCCGCGACCAGCTCGTACACCGCGTTCAGCCGGGTGTAGTCGGAGGTGCGGCGGCGCACCACGCGGTCGGCGGTGACCGGCGGCTCGACCAGGGAGGGCTGGTGCGAGATGCCGATCAGGGTGAAGGTCACCTGCGGCTCGCAGCGGTCCAGCCGGTAGGCGTGCGCGATGCCGAGCATCGCCGCCTCGACGTCCTCGGCGGCCTCGCCGCTGGCCAGCAGCAGCTCGCCGATGCGCAGGGTCAGGTCGAGGATGCGGGGGACGTTGCGGGCCGCGCCGGCCGAGGGGTGCATCTCCCGGGCGGTCCGCTCGAAGGCCGGGCGCTCGGACATCGGGGTGCGCAGCAGCGTGCGCATCCGGTCCGGCCACGGGGCCTCGCCGGGGGCGCCGGCGGTCAGCTCGGGGATCGGGATGCCGGTGGGCGGGGTGTAGCCGGCCGCCCGCCACTCCTCGGGGGTGAGGGTGTCCTCGGCGACCGAGCGGCGGCGGGCCGGGCGGGCGTCCGCGGAGCGGGCAGGCGCGGCGTGGCCGTCCGTCGGACCCGCGCCCCGGGCGCGCACGTCGACGGTGAGCTCGGGGTGCGGCTCGGGGTCGGGGTGCGGCTCGGGGTACGGCTCGGGCTCGGGGGTCGGCTCGGGCGCCAGCAGGCCCTTGGTCTCCGGGGCGGGCGGGGCGAGCGGAACCACGATGGTGGGCTCGACGGGCGGCGCCGGGTGGCCGAGCAGGCCCTCGGTGGGCGGGGCGTCCGCGGGGTGCACCGGCTTCGGGGGTGTCTGCCGCGTCCGGCGGACCGCCCGGCCTCCCCTCGCCCGCTTGCCCGCACCCGGTCGGCCCCGCTTAGGCACTTCCGCTCCTCGCCGCCCCTGGTGGCCGCCGGCCACCGCTCGATCTCGGGTTACACCTTGCCTGATCGAACAGCCCGACGCACATGTACGCGACGTCCCGCGGCCGGGGCGGCGGGCGCCTACCCGGCGCGGTGGCGGGTGGCGGGCGCCGCGCCGGAGCGGCGGGCCCGCAGCAGTTCGAACGCCACCGGGACCACCGAGAGCAGCACGATGCCCACCAGGATGGCCTCGATGTTGTCCCGGACGAACGGGATCCGCCCCAGGAAGTAGCCGAGCACCGTGACCCCGCCGCCCCACAGCACACCGCCGACCAGGTTGAACACCACGAAGGCGCGGTAGTTCATCCTGCTCACCCCGGCGACGACGGGGGTGAAGGTGCGCACGATCGGCACGAAGCGGGCCAGCACGATCGCCTTGGGCCCGTGCCGGTCGAAGAAGGCGGCGGCCTTCTCGACGTTCTCCTGCCGGAAGACCCGGGAGTCGGGGCGGCGGAAGAGGCTCGGCCCGACCTTGCGGCCGAAGAGGTAGCCGACCTGGTCACCCGCCACGGCGGCGGCCACGATCAGTGCGCAGACCAGCCAGAGCGGCTGGTGCAGGTAGGTGCCGCCGGCCACCAGCAGGCCGGTGGTGAACAGCAGCGAGTCGCCCGGCAGGAAGAAGCCGATCAGCAGTCCGGACTCGGCGAAGACGATGGCCAGGATGCCGAGCAGGCCGAAGGTGGAGATCAGGGTGGTCGGATCGAGCCAGGACGGGCCGAGGGCGAGGCTGGTCACGGTGCGGGCACTCCCGGAGGTCGGGTCTTGGCAATGGAATGGTAAAGCATTCACAAAGACTCGATCCGGGCCGGAAAGGTTCCCCGGCCCCGGCCCGAGGCGGGAGCTCAGGACCGCGGCCGGGCCGGAGAACCCGCCGGTCAGAGGCCGTAGCGCTCGACGATCTCCTCGTGCCGGGCGACGTCCGCGCCGGCCGCCTGGGCCAGGACCGGCCAGGCGAGCGGGTGCGTCCAGTCGCCGGTCAGCCGGTGCAGCAGCGCGTCGGCCTCGGCGGCCGAGGCCGTCGGCGGAACCCCGAGGGCCGCGTAGATCCCGGGCAGCGACTCGTCCTCGTCCGCCGGGTCGGTGATCCGGTACTGCTCCCCGCTGTACGCCCACACCGCGTAGCCGTGCTCCCGCAGCCGCTCGCGCAGGGCCGCCCACGGTTCGTCGCCGGGCCAGCCGCCGTCGATCCAGTAGGTGGTGTACCCCGCCGGGTCGAGCAGGGTGAGCACCTCGAACACCGGGCGCCAGTTCCGCCGCTCCTCCTCCGGGGCGTCCTCGGCGGGCGGGCTCTCCAGCAGGGCCGGGCCGAAGACCACCACGTCGCCGTGGTTGAGCGTCAGGTCCTCGCCGAGCACCGGCAGGACGCGGGCGGTGGCCGGGCCCGTCCGGACGGCGGGCAGGTCGGCCGTCGCGCCGTTGGTCCGGGTGGCCCGGACGGTGACCAGCTGCCACTCCTCGTCCACCGGGCCCTCGGGCTCCTCGAACTCAATGCCGAGCAGCGCGCCGGTGGAGCGGACCACGGCCCAGTCCCGGTTGGCGGTGGCCGCGGTGATCAGGTGCCAGAGGTCGGGCTCCCGGACCGCCCGGTGGTCCTCCTCCGGGGCGTCGGCGGGCGCGGCGCGCTCCAGCAGCTCCTGGTAGAAGCGCTGCGCGGTGGCGTGGTCGCCCAGTTCGGTGGCGGCGCGGGCGGCGAGGCGGCGGGTGTTGAGCACCTCGTCGTCCAGCGCGAGGATCGCCCCGCACTGCTCCAGCGCCTCGGCCCAGCGGCTCTCGGCGGCGGCCCAGCGGGCGCGTATCCAGTGCGCGTCGGCCGGCGCCGGGCCGGCCAGCCGGTCGGCGAGGCGTCGCACGCCCTCGGCGTCCCGGGCGTCGATCAGCAGCTCGCCGAGCCTGCCGGTCAGCTCGCGGTCTCCCGGATCGGCCTCCAGCCGCTGCCACAGCAGGTCGGCGGCGGCCCGGGCGTGGCCGAGCCCGCCCAGCACGGTGGCCAGCAGCACCGTCAGCCCGGTGGCGCCGGCCTGCTCACCCCGGTACCGGTCCAGGGCGACGGAGAGCAGGTCGGCGCCGGTCTCGAAGGGCACCCCGGCCTCGGCCAGGTGCGCCGTCAGCTCGCCCGGCGGCACGGGGAGCTCGGGCTCCGGCAGCGCCTCGGCGGCCGCGCGCAGGGCGGCGACCTGCTCCGACACGCCGTCGGTGCGACGCAACCGGGTGAGCTTACGCTCCCCCGTCGCGGCGAGCGTCAGCGCGACCGTCCGGGCACCGCGGGCGAGGGCGAGCCGGCCCGCCGCCAGCAGCAGGTCCACGCAGGGGCGGTGCGCGCCGACGCCGTCCAGGTAGCCGACCCAGCCGGCCAGCACGGCGCCCAGCTCGGCGTCGTTCTCCCGGGCCCCGGCGGCGACCAGCAGCTCGACCGTCTCCGTCCAGGCCGGCCGCAGGTCGGCGTGGAGCTCGGCCTCGGCGCGGTCGGGGAGCAGGGCGAGCGCCTCCTCCGCCCGGCCGAGCGCGGCGAGCGCGCGGGCCCGCAGCAGGGCGCCCCAGCGCTCGTCCCGCTCGTCCAGCCGGCGCCCCTGCGCCAGCTCGGCGCGCTCGGCGGTGTCCAGCAGCTCCAGCACCTCGTCGTACCGCCCCAGCAGGTGCAGGGTGCCGGCCCGGGCCTGGTGGAAGCGGAGCGAGATCCGCTGGCCGGCCGCCCGCATCCGGTGGGCCGCGGTGTCCAGGTGGTCGAGCGCCTCGGCCGCCCGGCCGTCGTCCTCCAGGGCGTCGGAGTACTCGCGGGACAGGCAGTCGTAGCAGGCCCGGCCGGGCTCGATCCGGGAGAGCGTCTCGCCGACGACCTCCAGCCGCTCGGCCACGTACCCGGGCCCGTCGACCCGGGCGTGGCAGATCGCGAAGTCCTGCACCACGCAGACGGACTGCGGGCAGCCCGCCGTCTCCTCCCGGTGCGCGAAGTCCAGCAGGTCGACCACCTCGGGCATGACCGCCTCGCCCTGCTGGCGCTTGTTCAGCAGGTTCTGCATCCGCCAGTGCCGCAGGTAGACCTCGACCCAGGGCAGGCCGAGCGACCGCGCGGCGGCGACCGCCTCCGGGTAGAGCGCGTCCAGCTGGTCGTTGCGGCCCTCCGAGGCGTGGTCGGGCAGCTCGACGATGGCGTCGGCCAGCCGGTGGTGGCCGGCCTCGGCCAACTGCCGGTGGGCGTCGCGCACCCAGGACCAGATGTCGGTGGTCATGCTTCTTCCCCCTGCGTCGTGCTGATGACGTGTCTATCGCGAACCACTGACAAGGGCGCGCCTCCGCCCCGGGCCGGGGGGAGCGGCGACCCGTCCGTCACGCGTCCCCCGCGAGGGCGCCGGGGCTGTCCGGGACGTCCGGCAGGCCGGCCGGCACGGCCGCGGTCAGCGCGGAGACCGCGGTGCCGACGCCGGCCAGCGCGGCGGTGAGGTCGCCGTCGGCGGGGCCGGAGGAGGCCGCGGCCATGATCACCTTGAGCGAGCGGAGCAGCCCGGCCGCGGTGGCGCTGCCGGTGTGCCCGGTGCGGTAGGCGGCGAGCAGGTCCTGGACCGCCGGGCAGGCCAGGTTGAGGTAGAGCCGGGCCCTGACCCCGCCGTCGGTGCGGGCGGTGAACGCCCGGGCCAGCCGCAACGCGGCGGACGGGATCCGGGCGTCGGCCTGGTCGTCCTCGATCCGGGCCTTCAGCTCGGCCTCGCGGTCCGGGACCAGCACCAGCGGCAGGCCCGGCGGGTCGAAGCGGGCCGGGACGAGCTGCTCGCCAGGGTCGGCCAGGGCGCCGGCCAGCCAGGCCGCCTCGCCGTCCGGCAGCGGCCGCTCCGGGTCCCGGAACAGCTCGCGGTTGCCCTGCTCGCTGCCCAGCTCGACCAGCCGGCAACCGCGCAGCTGCGCGTAGCGCCGCAGGAAGGGCAGGACGGCGTAGCGGTCGCCGCGCGCGATCGGCACCCGCATGGCCCGGTACAGCATCTCCTCGAAGCCGCCGCCGCTGCCGAGCGCGACGTGCACCGCTCCCCCGCCGGCCGCCCGCAGCGCGCCGGCGGTGAGGTCGCCCTGCGAGGTGGGCACCGGGACGTCGTCGGCGAGCAGCGTGAACAGCCGCTCGTCGCAGAGCGCGGCGCCGAGCAGGTCCTGGCCGTGCCGGGTGAGGATGCGGCGCCAGGCCGCGGGCCGCAGCCGGGCGGTCTCGTACAGGCCGTCCACGATGGCGTCGGCGAGGGCCTTCCGGAGCGCGCGGTAGTGCTCGTCGCGCTGGAGGTCCTCGCGGCTGGCGGTCGGGGTGAGCCGGCTGGACTCGACCACGCCGCCGATGAACCCGGCCCAGCTGGGCAGCAGTTCACGGGCGTCCTCGGCGAGCAGCATGCCGCGCAGGTAGACGGCGAGGTCGCGGTTGTCGCTGCTGCCGTAGGTGCCGCCGTCCTGGACCCAGAGCAGGCCGATCGCGTCGGTGGCGCCGTCGACCGGGTGGACCGGGAAGGCGGTGAGCGGCTCGAAGCGGCGGCCGAAGGCGGTGGCGAAGCGCATCCGGGCGGCGTGCTGGTCGCCCCCCACGGCCTGGCGCCAGGGCACCTCGACGGAGTTGACCGGCTGCTCGTCCTCGCCGACGTACACCGGGATCGGCAGCAGCACGCAGTAGCGGCCGAGGACGTCGCGCAGGGTGTCCTCGTCGGCGAGGTGGGCGTGCTCGGCCTTGAGCGCCAGCTCGACCACGGTGCCCGGGCGGGGCCGGGCGGGCACCGGCTCGACCCGGTACTGCTCGCCGCCGCGGCTGCGGTAGCGGTGGCCGAGCTGCGGCTCGCGGTGCGAGGTGGTGGTGACGGTGACCTCGTCGGCGATCGAGAAGGCGGAGAGGAAGCCCAGCCCGAAGGCGCCGATCAGCTCCTGGTTGCCGGTGAGTTCGCGCAGCATGCGGGTGTAGCCGGTGCCGACGGTGGCGAGGTAGGAGTGGATCTCGGGCTCGGTGAGGCCGGCTCCGGTGTCCTCGATGGCGACGGTCCGCCGGGCGGCGTCGGCGCGCACCCGGATCAGCGGGCGGTGCTCGCCCTCGGGGTCCTCCAGGAGCCGGCGGGTGTGCGAGTCGTGCGCGTTCTGGACCAGTTCGCGCAGGGCGACCAGCGGGGTGGAGTAGAGGTGGGTGGCGAGGACGCTCACCAGGCCGCCGAGGTCGACCTCGGTCGTCCGCAGCTCCTCGGCGGGGGTGGGCTCGGGCGGGGCACCTTCAGACATGGGTCCCCAGTGTGCCAGTGCGACTATCTGCCGACCATTTCTTTCTTCCCGGGGGTTCCTGACGGAATGGCGGGAGGCGGAATGGCGGACTTCGAAGGACGAGCGCCGGCCTGAGGAGCACCGGTATGACGAGCGCCGGCATGACGGAATCCCGTCAACTCCGAATTGACCCGGCCTCCACCATCGGAGGAATTGCCACCCGTTCGGTGGAGTTCGTCCACACCGCTGGTGAATGCTGAGCGGGCGACGTCAGGCAACGGCGCTGCGGAGCGGCCACTCCGTCCGCGCCACCATTCGCACTTCCAGTCAGGGAGACCAGCGTGTCCCGTATCCGCGCAGCCGCCGCCGTCACCGCCCTCGGGGCGTTCCTCCTCGTCGGCGTCGGTGCCGCCACCGCGCACGCCGACAACGGCGCCGGTGCGACCGACCACTCCAACGGGAGCGTCGTGAGCAACGTCGGCTCCGGCAACGTCATCGGAACGGTCCACGGCAACGTGGTCAACACCCAGCAGACGGCGACCGGTTCGGGCGCGAGCAACCAGAACAACGGCCTCGCCGTGGCCGGCAACGGCGGGAACGTCGGCGCCCTCCAGGGCAACGGCAACGTCGACGCCCGGGTGTACTACCCGCACGTCGTCTCCTAGGCCGCACTCCGCCAGAGGGCCTAGGGCCAGGAGAGCCGAGGGGCCGGGTGCCAGTCCCGCCGTCGCGGGGCGGGCACCCGGCCCCCCGCCGCTTCCCGGCGGGTGATTCAGGCGAGCCCGTTCCGGGAGAGCCCCAGCACCGCCCGGCCGAGCCGCAGCAGGCAGTCCCCCAGGTCCGGCCGGCCGCTGTGCGGGCGGTTCCGCACCCCGTCGTTGACCAGCGAGAACAGCGCGTGCACCCGGATCCGGGCGGCCACCGCGTCGTACTCCGGGTGCACCTGCCGCAGCAGACCGACCCAGGTGCGCAGGAAGTCCCGCCGGAAGTCCACCGCGGCCCGGCGGTCGGGCGGGGCCAGCCGTTCCGTCTCGCTGAGCATCGCGCCCAGGTAGTCGCCGTTGCGCAGGGCGAAGCCGATGTACGCCGCCAGCCCGGCCGACAGCGCCGCACCGGGCCCGTCGGCGGCCGCGATCGCGCCGTCCACCTCGTGCCACAGGCGCTCGCGGCTGCGCACCAGCGAGGCGGCGAGCAACTGGGCCTTGCTCTCGAAGTGCCGGTACACGCTGGGGCCGGAGATGCCGACGGCGGCGCCGAGCTGGTCGGTGCTGACGTTGTCGAAGCCGCGCTGGTGGAACAGCCGGACGGCCGCCGCGAGGAGTTCCTCCCGGCGCGCCCGCGGCCCGGGGTCCGGTGCCGGTCCGGCCGGCGGGTCCTCGGCCGTGCCGTCCAGCGGGACGGCGAGGACGGCAGCGACCAGCTCCCGCAGCAGCGCCTCGGCGCGCCGGGGCTGCGGGGCGGCCGACTGGTAGGACAGCCCGGCGCAGACCGAGAGCGCCGACCAGCAGAGGAACTCGGCGTCGGCGGCGGAGAGTCCGGGGCGCTCCGCGCGCAGCACGGCGGCCATCAGGGCGACGTCCGCGCGCAGCTCGCGGCGCAGCGCGGCCCGTCGCGCCGACGGCAGCAGCCGGGCGTCGCGCTGCACCAGGGTGCCGAGGGGGCGGTGGCCGACCGCGACGGCGGCCAGCGCGGCGCCGAGCTCCCCGGTGGTGCCGGCCGGGCGCAGGCCGTCCGCGAGCGCGTCCAGGCCCAACCGCACGGCGCGGTCCAGGAGTTCGGGCTTGCCGCGGAAGTGCCGGTAGAGCGCGGGCGCGGTGATGCCGACCCCGGCGGCGACCTCGCTCATCGAGACCTGGTGGTAGCCGCTGCGATGGAAGCGGTCGGCTGCCACGGCGAGGATCTGGGCACGCCGTCCGGGCGGCCTTCGGACCACCATGGCGAGCCTCCCGCGCAGCCTTCCGGATCGTCGCCCGAAGGCTAGCAAGGATTCACCCGATCCCCCCAGTGGCCTGGTTTTCCACGGCGGGCGACTCTGGACAGCTGAAGCTACCCGGGATTAACTTGTGGGGCCATCACCTGGAACGTTCCGCCCAGCCGGCAGCTCCGGCCGGCACCGTCGAAGGGAGCGCCGCCGTGCGCCGCACCGTGTTCAACGAGGACCACGAGGCCTTCCGGGAGACCATCCGGGACTTCATCGCCAACGAGGTCGTCCCGGTCTACGAGAGCTGGGAGGCCGAGGGCCACCCGCCGCGCGACTTCTACCGCCGGCTCGGCGCGCTCGGCGTCTACGGCATCGAGGTGCCCGAGGAGTACGGCGGCGCGGGCGAGAGCGGGTTCAAGTTCCAGGCGGTGGTCGCCGAGGAGACCGCCCGGGCGGGCGTCAGCTTCGGCTCCTCCGGCGTGCACACCGGGCTGGTGCTGCCGTACCTGCTGGAGTACGCGAACGAGGAGCAGAAGCGGCGCTGGCTGCCCGGCTTCGTCTCCGGCGACATCATGACCGCGATCGCGATGACCGAACCGGGTGCCGGCTCCGACCTCGCGGGCATCACCACCACCGCGCGGCTCTCCGAGGACGGCACCCACTACGTCCTCAACGGCGCCAAGACCTTCATCACCGGCGGCGTGCTGGCCGACCTCGTCCTGGTGGTCTGCCGCACCGCCCCGTACGACCCGGACAACCGCCGGGCCGGACTGTCCATCCTGTGCGTGGACACCGACTCGCCGGGCTACACCGTCGGCCGCAAGCTGCAGAAGATCGGGCTGCGCACCTCGGACACCGCCGAGCTGGCGTTCAGCGACGTCAAGGTGCCGGTGGAGAACCTGCTCGGCGAGGAGGGCAAGGCCTTCTCCTACCTGACCCACAACCTGGTGCAGGAGCGGCTGGCGATCGCCGTCGGCGCGTACGCGGCGGCCGCGGCGGCGGTGCGCTTCGCGGTGCAGTACGTCAAGGACCGCAAGGTGTTCGGCAAGGCGGTGGCCGAGTTCCAGAACACCAAGTTCACCCTGGCGGACTGCGAGTCCCAGGTGATGGCGCAGCAGTCGATGGTGGACCGCGCGCTGGAGCTGTACCAGAACGGCGAGCTGACCGTGGCCGACGCCGCCGCGGCGAAGCTGTTCTGCACCGAGTCGGCCTCCACCGTGATCGACAAGTGCCTCCAGCTGCACGGTGGTTACGGCTACATCCTGGAGTACCCGATCGCCCGGCTCTACACCGACAACCGGGTGTTCCGGATCTACGGCGGCACCAGCGAGGTCATGCGCAGCATCGTCGCCAAGTCGCTCGGGCTGTAGGTCCGTTCGGTTCCGACGGCGCGACGGGCCGCACCCCCATGGCGGCCCGCCGCGCCGTCCTCGTCCGCTCGGGCCCGGGGCCGGACGGGGCGCGGCCGGTCGGGCCCGGGGCCGGGCGGTGGGGCTCAGTTCGGCGAGGCCTGCTCGGCGCGCCAGGCCTCCCAGCCCGCGGCGGACGCCACTTTGGCCCCGTGCAACGCCCGGTGCGCGATCGCACTCGGCGGAGCGTCCATGTTCCGCATCCAGTTGCGGCCGGCCGTGGCCAGCGCCGCGCACACCATCACCGTCCCGGCCGCGCCGAGTGCCGCGCCGATGCCGGTCAGCACCACGCCGCCGGCCAGCAGCGAGCGGTTGACCTGGAACCCGCTGAAGAAGTTTTGGTTGGTCGCCATGCCTCCACGATGCGGGCAGTCGGCGGGGCCTGCACCTCGGACTGCTCGGGTCGGGGCGCCGGGCCGCTCCGGGTGCGGGACGCCGGGCGGTCCGCGACCCTGGGCACACGGAGTGAGGAGGCGGCGCGATGCCCGATCTCGAACAGCTCGCCGTGGAGCACGCCGCCCTGGCGGCCGAGAGCCCGCACGGGCGCAGCGCCCACCTGGTGCTGCACGACGGCGCCCTGCGGCAGACGGTGATCGCGCTGACCGCCGGGACGGCGCTGGACGAGCACAACCCGCCCACCGCCGGCAGCGTCCAGGTGCTGCGCGGCCGGGTCTCGCTGACCATCGCCGGCCGGCTGCTGGAGCTGCCGGTCGGTCGGCTGGAGCCCGTCCCGCAGGAGCGGCACGGGCTGCTGGCGCACGTCGACTCGGTGGTGCTGCTGACCGCCGTCACCACGTGAACGCCGTCCCCCGCCCGACCGCCGCCTCCCGCCCGGCGCCGTCTCCCGCCCGACCGCCGTCGACCCCTGAGCCACCCGGGCCGCTCAGCCGGGGTTGAGCACGCTGCCGCTGACCAGTCGCAGCCCGCGCAGGAAGTCCTCCCCGCTGGGCGCGAGTTCGGGCGCGGCCAGCCACTGGGCGGCGTAGCCGGCCAGCAGGGTCTGGTAGAAGGCGCCGCGGGCCAGCTCCTCCTCGTTCTCCGCCACCTCGGGCAGCCCCTGGAACAGGGCGGCGAGTCCGAGCCGGCCGTCCTTCTGCGCCCCCGCGAACGCCTCGGCCAGCTCGGGCGCGTGCGCGGCCTGCGCGAGCGCCTCGAACTGGGCGGCCCAGAGCCCGCGGTGCTCGACGAAGACGTCCCGCAGGCCGTCCCAGACGGCGGCGAAGCGCTTCTCCGGGTCGCCCGACACCTCGTTGGCGGCGACCACCACCGCGCCCAGGGCGGTCCCCATGTCACCGATCGCCTCGATCATCGCCGCGTTGAGCAGCGCGTCCTTCGATCCGAAGTGGTAGCCGATCGCGGCCAGGCTGACACCGGAGGCGGTGGCGATGTCGCGGGCGGTGGTGCGCCCGTAGCCCTTCTCGTACAGGCAGCGCTTGGCGCCGGCCATCAGGTCTTCGCGGTTTCCCATGCCCCCGATCCTACGGAACGGCTGCACAAATGTCTTGCACGCGCGTCTTGCACGTTCGATTTACACGAACGTACTAGACAAACGTCTGACACGATCGTACTGTCTTCCCCATGACCGCAACCACCGGCCGCGCAGGCCGTCGCGAATGGATCGGCCTGGCCGTCCTCCTGCTCCCGACCCTCGTCCTGACCATGGACATGGGCGTGCTCTTCTTCGCCGTCCCGTACATCTCCACCACGCTGGCGCCCAGCGGCACCCAGCAGCTGTGGATCATGGACATGTACTCGTTCCTGCTGGCCGGGCTGCTCATCACGATGGGCTCGCTGGGCGACCGGATCGGCCGCCGCCGGCTGCTGATGATCGGCGCCACCGGCTTCATCGGCGCCTCGCTGCTGGCCGCCTGGTCGCACGACGCCGGCCAGCTGATCGCGGCCCGCGCCCTGCTCGGCACCGCCGGGGCCACCGTGATGCCCTCGACCCTCGCGCTGATCCGCAACATGTTCCACGACCCCAGGCAGCGGCAGGTCGCGCTCGGCGCCTGGGGCGGCATCCTCACCGCCGGGGCCACCCTCGGCCCGGTCGCCGGCGGCCTGCTGCTCGACCACTTCTGGTGGGGCTCGGCCTTCCTGCCCGCCGTCCCGGTGATGGCCCTGGTGCTGCTGACCGCGCCGATCCTGCTCCCCGAGTACCGCTCCACCGCCCGCGGCGGCCGCTTCGACCTGCTCGGCGCCGCCCTCTCGCTGGCCGCGATCCTGCCGCTCGTCTACGGCGTCAAGACCCTCGCCGTCGAGGGCTGGAGCCTGCTCCCCGGGCTCGCCGTTCCGGCCGGCCTGCTGCTCGCCGCCCTGTTCGTCCTGCGCCAGCGCACCGCCGCGGACCCGCTGCTCGACCTGAGCCTGTTCCGGATCCGCACCTTCAGCGGCGCGATCAGCGTCAACACCATCGCGATGTTCGCGATGATGGGCTTCTCCCTCTTCACCTCGCAGTACCTGCAGCTGGTCAAGGGCATGAGCCCGCTGACCGCCTCGCTCTGGTCGCTGGTGCCGAGCGTCGGCGTCGGCGCGGCGGTCGGGATCAGCTCCGCGCTGGCCGGCAGGGTCCGCCCGGCAACGCTGATGAGCGGCGGGTTCCTGATCGGCGCGACGGGCTTCGCGATGATGACGCAGGTCGGCGCGCACTCCCCGCTCGCCCTGGTCCTCACCGCGGCGGGTGTGCTGGCCGCCGGGACCGTCGGCACCATGACGATGACCGCCGAGATGGTCGTCTCCGCCGCCCCGGTCGAGCAGGCCGGCGCCGCCTCCGCCACCTCGGAGACCGCGGTCGAGCTCGGCAGCTCGCTCGGCATCGCCCTGCTCGGCGCGGCCGGCGCGGCCGTCTACCACCACCGGCTGGACGGCGCCCTCCCGGCCGGCGTCGAGGGCGAGGCCGCCCGGACCGCCCAGGACACCCTCGGCGGGGCGGTCCACACCGCCGCCCAGCTGCCCGGCACGCTCGGCGCCGACCTGCTGGAGACCGCCCGCACCGCCTTCACCGACGGTCTGCACGTCGC
Source organism: Kitasatospora sp. NPDC093550 (assembly GCF_044764985.1). NCBI lineage: Bacteria > Bacillati > Actinomycetota > Actinomycetes > Kitasatosporales > Streptomycetaceae > Kitasatospora > Kitasatospora sp. NPDC093550. Next base: position 26,281 of record NZ_JBIWJF010000019.1, on the reverse strand, counting down.
GGCCGTGGTCGGCCTGGTCTTCGCCCTCGGCGCGGCGCTCCTGGCCCACCGCCTGATGCGCCACCTCCCGGCCGCCGCCCCCGCCCGGCCCGCCGAGCCCGCCACCGTCTGAACCACGCCGGCCCGATCCACCGCGGCCCGATCCACGCGAGTCATCGAGAGCCTCCGCCCGTGCCAGGGCGGGGGCTCTCCGCCGTACCGGGGAAGGCCGGAGACCCCTGCCGGCCGGCGACCGCCCGTGCCAGGGTGAGGGCCATGGGTGCTGATCGGGCGCGGGTGCGCGGGAGTTACGACACGGTGGCGGAGGAGTACCTGGGGCGGATCGGGGACGAGCTGGCGCACAAGGCCGTCGACCGGGCGCTGTTGGGGGTGGTCGTGGAGGAGGCGGCCGGCGGGGTGGTGGCGGACCTGGGCTGCGGGCCCGGGCACGTGGCGGGGTGGCTGACCGGGCGCGGGGCCGAGGTGGTGGGGGTCGACCTCTCGCCGCGGATGGTCGGGCTGGCCCGGCGCGAACAGCCGCGGGCCGCGTTCCGCACCGGCGACCTGCTGGCGCTGCCCGCCGCCGACGGGGAGTTCGCGGCCGCCGTGGCGCTGTACTCGGTGATCCACCTGGAACCGGAGGAGCTGGCGCCCGCGTTCGCCGAGATGCGACGGGTGCTGCGGCCCGGCGGCGTGCTGCTGGTCTCCTTCCACCTGGGCACCGAGGTGCGGCGGATGCGGGAGTGGTGGGGCCACCCGGTGGACGTCGACTTCCACTTCCTGGAGAGCGACACCGTCGCCGAGCGCCTCGCCGGGGCCGGGTTCACCGTCGAGGTGCGGATGGAGCGCGCGGCCCTGCCCGAGGAGGCGCCCACCCGGCGCGGCTACCTGCTGGCCCGGCGTACGGCCTGACCGTCCACGCCGTACGGGCCGTACGGGCCGATTGCCCGGCCGGTGGACCGCCGCCGAGGAGCGGTCGCCGTCGGCCTCGCGATCCGCTGGAGCGGCACCTGGTTTTTGGCCAGCGTTTCCCGGCCGGTGTATCCGTTCGCCGTGAGGGCCAGGCATACTGGCCAGCACGGGCGCTAGCCCGCCGTGACTCTAGACAAGAAGGGACCGGTGGCCAGGGATGCTGCGGAACGGTCTTGAGCCCTGGCACATCTTCGTGGTGCTGGCGGTCGTCATTCTGCTGTTCGGTTCGAAGAAGCTGCCGGAGATGGCCCGCGGCCTGGGCAAGTCGATGCGCATCCTGAAGGCCGAGACCAAGGCCATGCGCGAGGACGAGACCCCGGCGGACGCCGGCACCGCGCAGAGCACCGCCGCTCCCCAGCAGAGCGCGGACCGTCCGGCCGTCACGCCGACCAACGTGACCAAGGCCACCGAGGCGAAGCGGCCCGAGAGCGCCTGAGTCTCCCCCTTCCTGTCAAGAGCCCCCGGTGACCCACCGGGGGCTCTCGGCTGTCCGGGGGGCATTCGGCTGTCCGGGGCCACGCCCCCGGACGACCCGGGCGGCCGGTCGGTGGGGGCGCCGGATCCGTCCGCCCCGCCCGGTCCGGCCCGTTCGCCCGGACGGAGCAGGCGGGCGGGCGGCGGGGGCGGACGGCGGCCAGGCTGGTCGGGATGTCCGAGAACCCGCCACCGCCGCCCGCCGACCTGCGGGCCTGGTTCTGGCTGCTGTGCGCTTTCACCCTGCTGATGGTCGGGTACTTCACGCTTCCGCTGGGGTGGTTGGGCGAACACCGGCCGGTGCTGAGCTGGGCCCTGTTCGTCTGCGCGCTGGTCGGCCTGACCTGGCTGCTGCTGGTCAAGATCGCGGGCGTGCTGCGGGGGACGGCCCGGCGTCCGGTGGTCTGGCTGGCCTTCCTGATCAGTCTGGCGCTGACCGTCTTCTCGGCGACGTACTACGTCCTGGGTTCGCACAAGGCGGAGTTCGCCGGCCTGGAGACCCGGCTGGACGCGCTGTACTTCACGGTCGTAACGCTGGCGACGGTCGGGTACGGCGACATCACCCCCTCGGGGCAGACGGCGCGGTTCGTGGTGGTGCTGCAGATCGGCTACAACTTCGTCTTCCTCGCGGCGGCGGCCGGGACGGCCTCCCGGGCGATCCGCGGGAACGTCGAACGGCGGATCCGGCAGAAGGGCTGAGCCCGCGGGCGGGCCGGGCCGGGCGCCGTCCACAGGCTGTGGACGACGCCGTGGACTCAGGAGCGACCGGTGTCGATCACGCAGAAGCGGTTGCCGTCGGGGCAGGCGAGGACCACGAAGTCGGGGTCCTCCGGGTACAGGTCCCAGTCGACCCGCTCGGCACCGAGCGCGACCAGCCGCTCCACCTCGGCGGCCTGGTCGGCGGCGTCCCCGGCGTAGAGGTCGAGGTGGACCCTCGGGTGCTCCTGGACGGGCGACTCGCTCAGGCCGAGGGCGAGCTGCACCCCGCCCGCGCCCTCGGCGGGCACCAGCACCGTCCAGTCCTCCTCCACCAGCCCGCCGCGCGGCACGTAGCCGAGCGCCGCCGTCCAGAAGGCAACGGCGCGCGGCATGTCGGAGACACCGAGGACGAGGGAACCGATCGTCAGCACGGGCCCATTCTGACGCCCCGTCCGCGGGCGGAGGTCCGACGGGCCAGCCCGGTCAGTCGTCCTGGAGGTCGGCCGCGCTGTGCAGGGTGGCGAACAGGGCCGAGAGGCGGGCGTTCCAGTTGGCGTAGGTCGGGGCGTCGACGGCGTGCCGCTTGCCCATGTCCTTGATCACCTTCTGGGCGTTCTTCAGCTCCTGCGCGGCCGCGTCCGGGTCGCCCTCGTTGAGGCGGGCGGAGGTGGTGTCGAGGATCCGCAGCAGCTCCGTCTGCTTGTCCCGGTCCTTGCCGAGCTGGGCCTGGGCCACCGCCTGCCGGAAGGACTGGAGCTGCAGCGCCGCGGGCTGGTTGCGCGGGACGGCCTGGGTGGGCGTCGGGGCCGCCGAGGGGCCGGCGGGGGCGGTGGCGGTCGCGACGGGCGTCGGGGCGGTGCCGGGCGGCGCGGCGGGGGTGGAGGCCGCGGCGGGCTTGGTGGGCGCGGCGTGGCCCGCCGGCTCGTCGAAGGCGGAGACGGCCAGGGCGGTGACGCCGGCCAGCGCGGCGACGCCCAGCGCGCCGAGCACCAGCGGCTTGCGGCGGCCGGTGCGGGCCGCGGGAGCGCCAGGAGCGCCGGGAGCAGGACCGCCGACGGGCCCCGCGACCGGCACGGGAGCCATCACCGAGGTGGCGGCCGGGGCCTGGGGCGGGAGGACGGTGGTGTGCTGCTGGTTCGATGCCACCGGACCCGGCCCCGGAGCCGGAGCCTGGACCGGCGGCAGCAGCTGGGTGGGGGCGGCCGTGGCCAGCAGCTCGGCCGTCGGGTCCCCGACCACCAACCCCGGCACGGTGGCCAGCAGTTCGGCCCGGGCGGCGGTGGCGTCCGCCGGACGGCCGGCCGGGTCCTTGGCGAGCAGGCGCAGCACCGCCGCGTCCAGGGCCGGCGGCAGGCCGGGGCGCCGCGCGGACGGCGGCAGCGGCTGCTCGCTGACGTGCTTGAAGGCGATCGCCACCGGGGTCTCGGCGGTGAACGGGGTCGCTCCGGTGAGCATCTCGGTCAGCACGCAGCCGACCGCGTACAGGTCGGTCCGGCCGTCCAACGGGGAGGCGGTCGCCTGCTCGGGCGAGAGGTAGGCGGCCGTGCCGAGCACGCTCGCGGTCTGGGTCAGGTTGCTGGAGGAGCCGGCCCGGGCGATGCCGAAGTCGACGACCTTCACGCCGCCGTCTTCGGTGATCATGATGTTCCCGGGCTTGATGTCCCGGTGCACCAGTCCGGCCGCGTGCGCGACCGCGAGCGCCTCGCAGACCGCCGCCGCGATGCCGACGGCGCGCTCCACCGGCAGGGTCGGCTGCTGGGCCAGCAGCGCGGCCAGGGAACGGCCGCTGACCAGCTCCATCACGATGAACGGGGTGCCCTGGTCCACGCCCGAGTCGAAGACCATGACGATCCTCGGGTGCACCAGCATGGCCGCGTGCTGCGCCTCCCGGCTGAAGCGCTCGGCGAAGCGGGGGTCGTCGGCGAGACCGCCGTTGAGGACCTTCACGGCGACCTGGCGGCCGAGCACGCGGTCCACGCCGCGCCAGACGGTGGCCATGCCGCCGACGCCGAGCGTCTCGACGAGTTCGTAACGCCCGTTCAGCGCCCGTCCGATCACCTGGAGCTCCCCTCACGTGCCGTGCCCGGGGTCCCGGGCCGCCTCGTGCACCTGTGCACGATAGCCGTACGGCCGTGCGCCCGGCCGGGGGCGGAGGGTGGCGGTCGGGGGACCGGGCAGCGGTCCCCCGGCCGCCGGCGCGGGGGTGGGGGCCCCCCCGGGGGGGGGGGGGGGGGGCGGCCCGGTGGGGGGGGGGGGGGGCGGGGGGGGGGGCGGGGGGGCGCGGGGCGGGGCGGCCGGGGGCGGGCGGGGGGGGGGGGGGGCCGGG
>NZ_JBIWJF010000019.1:0-21822 GCF_044764985.1 Kitasatospora sp. NPDC093550 | reverse complement strand
GGGTGCGGCCCGCCCTGACTGCGGGCGGGCGGGCCGCACGTTTCCGGGCCGGCCGGGCCGGCGGCGCGTCCGGGATGACGCCTGCCGGTCCGGCCGGGGCCGGCCGGGTGGACGGCGGGCACGGGGGAGCCGACCGGCCACCCGGGGTCTTCGGGTGGTGCTTCCTGCCGGCGCCGCGCGGGCGGTGCCGGGTGGTGCGGGTTACTGCGGGTGGTGCGGTTCGTGCGGGTGGTTCGGTCCGGGCGGGCGGCGAGCCCGGGGGGAGTCGCTCGCCGCCCACCCGGAGTTCTGGGGGGTCACCTTCCGGATGACTGGTCGTTCCCGGAGCGGTCGGGTTTGCTCGGCCGGACGTCCGGCACGGTGGGCGCGACGGGCAGCGGCGGGACGGTCGCCCCGGCCTTGCCGGGCTTGGTGCCGCCGCCGGTGTCCTCGCCGTTGCCGCCGCCGTTGGTGGTGCCGGTCCCGCCGCTCTTGCCGCCGTCGGTGCTCCCCTTGCCCGTGCCGGAGCCGGGAGGGGCTCCGGTCCTGGCCGGGTCGCGCGGCTGGGCGCCGGTGTCCTGGTGGTCGCCGTCCCCCGCGCCGAGGGCCTCGGCGCAGAACTCCGCCACCCGGTCCGCACCGCCGGCCGCCTCGACCAGCGGGCCGTAGAGCGGATCGGTGACCAGCCGGCCGGGGCGCTCGCCCTTGGCCGTGCGGTCGGCGAAGCCGCGGCAGAGGCCGAGCAGGGCGGGCGGGACGACCGGGCGGTCACCGCGCCCCTCGGCCGACGGGGAGCCGGGGGTCGCGGTGCCGGTCGGTGCGGCCGTCCGCGGGCCACCGGAGGCGCCGTCGGACGGCCGGGCGGAGCCGGACGTCGGGGCGAACGGGGCCGTGGCGGCCGAGGAGCCGTGTGCCGACGCGCCCGGCGAGGTGCCGGAGGCGCCCTGGCCCGCGAGCGTGCGCTGCGGCTCGGCGGGACCGCCGCTCAGGGGGGACGGCAGGTTGCCGGTGCCGGCGGCGACCGCGACCCCGCACAGCGCGGTGGCGCCGAGCACGGCGGCAGCGGCCTTCGTGCTGAAGGCCCTGGCCAGCGCGGCGGTCGCCATCGATCGTCTCCGGACGGGGGTCACTACGGGGTCGGGGGTGAGACTCGCCTCCCGGAACGCGGCCAGGGCGGCCTCCTCCCCGGCCAGTTCGCCGGCCGTCGCGGGAGCGGCGGCCGCGGCGAGCACCCGGGCGAGCTGCCCGGGACCGCCGTCCGGTCCGGTGAGCGAGGCCTCCTGCCCGGCCGACGGGTCGGCCACGGCACCGCCGAGCAGCTGCTCGGCGGTATCACGGTCGATCCGACGGGATCGGTTGGTGCTCATCTCATGTCCTTCAGCGTCGCGGCCCGGCGTTCTGTCACACCCTGCGGAGAATTCTTTTTCGCGGGTTTCCCCCCGGGTTGCCCGGAGGCCTCGCCCCCGCCCGTTCCGGCCGCTCCGCCGGAGCCCGCGGGGGGCTGCCCGCCCGGCCGCGCGGCCGGGATCCCGCCGCCGGTCGCGAGGGGCTGCTCCAGCAGCTTGGCCAGCCGCCGCAGCCCGCGGTGGGCGGCCATCCGGACGCTTCCGGCCCGCTTGCCGAGCACCCGGGCGGCGCTCTCCGCGTCCAGCTCCATGACCACCCGCAGCAGCACCGCCTCGGCCTGGTCGCGCGGCAGCCGGGAGATCAGCGCCAGCGCGTCGGCGGTGCCGACCGTGGTGAGGGCGGCGCGGGCGGTGTCGTCCCCGGCCGCCAGTTCGACGAGGTACTCGAAGGGCAGGTCGGCGACCGGGCGGCGGCGGCGGGCGCGCAGGTGGTCGAGCGCCCGGTTCCGGGCGATGGTGGCGGCCCAGCCGCGGAAGCCGTCGCCGTCTCCGGAGAAGCCGCGCAGGTCGCGGGCGATCTGCAGCCAGGCCTCCGAGGCGATGTCCTCGGCGTCCTGCGCGTCCTCCGGCCGGCCCCCGACCAGCACCCGCAGGTACCGCAGCAGGCCCGGCTGGACGGTCCGGAAGAGCAGTCGGAACGCCTCCTCGTCCCCGCCCTGCGCGGCGCGGACCGCCTCGGTCAGATCGGTGGGAGCGTCGGCCCGTCCCGGTGGTGGGCCGGTGGTCGGTACTGGTCCGGCTCGGCCTACGGGGCTGCCGGTGCCCGCTCCGGGGCGCTCTGCACTCTGCACCCGCCACATGATGCGCCATTCGGGGGAACAGTTCGGCTCCGGCCGAAGGACCGGCCCGGGCGGGGCCAAGGTCCCGCGCACGGCCGCGGTTCACCCGCAGCCCCCGACGAGCCTGCCACACAGAGGTTGTGCGTAGGCGAATCAGTTCGGGCCACCGTCGCGGCGAGCGCCCCACCGCCGACCGGTTGCCCTTCGCCTTCGGGCTCACCCTGGTCCGCCGTGCCGAGTGGACCGCCGCCCGCCCACCCGGCCACCGACCCGACCCGCGCGCCCGGTACGGCGTCGAGACCTGGCGGGCCCGGATCGGCGAGGTGCTGCCGGCCGTCGAGGACGTCTGGTGGGAGGTGCCGCCCGGGCGGCGCCGGCGGCTCCCGCCGGACGACGCCGTCGCCGCCGTCCACCCCTACGGCCCGCCGGCCCTGCGGCGCCGGGCGAGTCCGACCGCACCGCCCCCGGGGGGACGTGCCTCTCCCCCGCCGAGCCGGGCGAGGTGAACGCCGCGCTGCCGACCGCCGCGGTGGCCCGGGTGCGGCGCGCCGGGCCGGCCGGCAAGGCGCTGGTGCTGACCGGCGCCCGGACCCGGGGCGACACCGTCGCCCGACCGTGCTCCCGAGGGCCGCGCGGGGCTTCCTGTCCGGCGGGGACGCGCGGTTCGGCACCGTGCGCCGCCGGGGCGCCCTGGGCCGCGAGCTCCGCACCTTTCCGGCCGACGACCGATCGACGGCTGGTCGGCGACTGATCGGGGACCGACCGACAGAGCCCGCGGAACCGCAGGTCGGAGGGGGTGTCACCACCCGCACCATGACAACTGTCACGCGGATCCCGCAACGGACGGCACTGCTCTGACGGAGGGTCGGACGGAAAGACTGGAGGCACGACGCGGGCGGCAGCCCGCGGCCACCAGCCGGGGAGGAACCCACCGTGAGCCAGACCGTCAGCGCCGCCGCCGTCACCACCACCATCGGCGCCACCGCCGCCGCTTCCGCGCAGACCGGCACCGGCGGGGCCGCCCACGCCAAGGCCCCCAACCCGCTGCTCTCCGGCCTGCGCCCGCTCGCCCTCGACGTGGCCGCCCCGCTGGCCGGCTACTACCTGCTGCACTCGGCCCTCGGCCTGAGCGAGTTCGCCGCACTGGCCTGGAGCAGCGCCTTCCCGGCCGCCCGCACCGTCCTCGGCCTGCTGCGCGAGCGCAGGCTCAACCTGTGGGCCACCCTGATGCTGACCGTCAACCTGGCGGGCCTGGCGCTGACCTTCGTCACCGGCGACGCCCGGCTGATGATCGCCAAGGACGGCGGGCTGAGCGGCACCGTGGCGCTCGCGATCCTGGTCTCCGCCCTGATCGGCCGGCCGGTGATGAGCCCGATGCTGATGCCCTTCGTCACCAAGGGCAAGCGCGACCGCGCCGCCGCCTGGGAGCGGCTGAGCGAGGGCAGGGCGGCCGCGTCGCGCTCCTTCCGCCGCCACGAGCGCCTGTTCTCGGCCATCTGGGGCACCGCGCTGCTGACCGAGTGCGCGGCCCGGGTGATCGGCGCCTTCACCCTGCCGGTGTCGACCATGGCCTGGCTGTCCACCGTCTTCCTGGTCGGCGCGATCGTGGCCGGCTCGATGCTCGGCCAGATCGCCGTCGAGCCGCTGGAGAAGCTGGTCCGCACCGAGGCCGAGACCCCGACCGCCGCCTGAGCCCCCCGACCGACCGGTACGTCAAGAACCGCTCCGCGAGAAGCCGCTCCGCGAGGAATCGGTCCGCGAGAAGCCGCTCTGCGAACAGCCGGTACGTGAACAACCGGTTCCGAGGACTCGAACGGCCAGGAACCATCCGGATCTCCCGGGAGTCCTTCCATAACGAGGGGGTAACGGGACCCCCGACGAGGAAACGGGGAGCCCCATGAACGGGACGACGGACGCGCTGACCACCACCGAGGACCGCACCCTCGTCTGGGACGGCTGCCTGAACGTCCGCGACCTGGGCGGGCTGCCCACCGCCTCCGGCCGGCTCACCGCCCGCCGCGCGATAGTCCGGGCGGACAACCTGGACCGCCTCACCGCCGAGGGCTGGGACGCCCTCCTCGACCACGGCGTCCGCACCGTGATCGACCTGCGCAACGTCGAGGAGTACAGGCCGCTCCTCCCGCTCCCCGAGGGCGTCGACCTGATCCGCGTCCCGCTGGACGAACTCGCCGGCCCCGCCTGGTGGGAGGCCCACGGCCGGCTGGACGGCACCCCGCTCGCGCTCCGCCCGTACCTGGACCACTGCCCGCACGCCGCCGCCGCGCTGATCACCGCGATCGCCGGCGCCCGCCCCGGCGGCGTGGTCGTGCACTGCGGAGCCGGCCGTGACCGCACCGGCCTCGCCGCCCTGCTGCTGCTCGCGCTGGCCGGGGTCGGCAGCGCCGCGATCGCCGAGGACTACCTGCTGAGCGGCCCCAACGTCCGCCCGCTGTACGGAATGCTCGGTCTGCCGGACCCGTACCACCGGATCGACGCGGTGCTCGCGGAGGCCGGGACCACCGCCGAAGCCGCCCTGGCGGACGCGCTCGACGGGTTCGACCCGACCGGCTACCTGCTCGCGGCGGGCGTCACGCCCGACCTGATCGCCGCCGTCCGCGGCCGGCTGCTGCCCGCCGACTAGTCCGCCCCCGGGCCGCCGCCCGCCCGGCATCCCGGCCGCCGCCCGGGGCCTCCGGAACGCTCCGCGCGAACTCCCCGGCAATCGTCAACCGATGGTTGACGGGTATCGGGTCGACAACCTACGGTTGACGCATGGAGAATCCCGTTGTTCCCAACACCACTCCGCTGCGCCTCGACGACCTGATCGCGGCGATCAAGAAGGTCCACACCGACGCGCTGGACCAGCTCTCCGACGCGGTCATCGCCGCCGACCACCTCGGCGAGCTGGCCGACCACCTGATCGGCCACTTCGTCGACCAGGCCCGCCGATCCGGCGCCTCCTGGACCGACATCGGCCGGAGCATGGGCGTCAGCAAGCAGGCCGCCCAGAAGCGCTTCGTCCCCAAGGATCCGGGCACGCCGAACGACCTCGACCCCAGCCAGGGCTTCAGCCGCTTCACCCCTCGGGCCCGCAGTGTCGTGGTCGCCTCGCAGGAGGAGGCCCGGAAGGCGGCCAACGCCGAGATCACCACCGCGCACCTGCTGCTCGGCCTGCTCGCCGAGCCCGAGGGCATCGGGATGAAGGCGCTCGCCGCCCAGGGCGTCGCCCCCGAGGCCCTGCGGGAAGCGGCCACCGCCGCCCTCCCGGCCGCCGCCGACGAGCTGCCCGCACTGATCCCGTTCGACGCCCGGAGCAAGAAGGTGCTGGAGCTGACCTTCCGCGAGGCGCTCAAGCTCGGGCACAACTACGTCGGCACCGAGCACATCCTGCTGGCGCTGCTGGAGCAGGACAACGGCCAGGACGTCCTCACCTCGCTCAACGTGGACAAGTCCGAGGCGGAGACCTTCGTCTCGGAGGCCATCGCCGCCATCATCGCCGCCCGGAACGCCGAGCCCGAGCAGCAGGGTTGAGACCCCGGCGCCGTGCCCCGGACGGAACTCCCGGCCGGGGCACGGCACTTCGGGCTAGAAGCCGGAGACGTGGGTGGTGACGATCCGGACCCGGCCGTCCTCGGCCGCCGCCAGCGCCGCCCGCAGCCGGGCCGAACGGGCCGGGCCGAGGAGTTCGAGCGCCTCCTCGACCGGGGCCCAGCGGTGCTCGTCCAGCTCACCGTCCGGGACGGTCACGGGGGTGCCGTCCGGGACGGTGCCGAAGTCGAACAACAAGTGCTCGGCCGGGTGGTCGAGTTCGGCTGACGGGTGGGTCCAGGAGATGGCCAGCAGCGCGCCGGCCTCACCGACGATGCCGGTCTCCTCCTCCAACTCCCGCACGGCGCACTCGACCGGGCCCTCGCCGAGGTCGATCGTGCCGCCGGGGAACTGCCAGTGCTCGCGGTACCCGGCCTTCACGATCAGGATCCGGCCGGACTCGTCCCGCAGCAGGCAGCCCGCCGCCGCGTAGATCCGGGGCAGCGAAGCCAGCCATTCCTCGCGGGACTTCAAGGGCTCAGCGGTCACGGCGCTCCTCCTGGGGCGGGACGGGTTCGACGGCCCTACTCTGCCACCGGACTCCGGGGCCGCCACGACGCGATTCCGCGCCGGACCGGTGAGACCGTCACCGGAACGGTGAAACCGCCGACGGAACGGTGAGTCGGCGCCGGAGCGATGAGTCGGCGCCGCCCCGGCGGTCCAACCCCCATGGAGACCATCGGGGAGACCACACCGGGCGGAGCCGTACTGACCTGCGACCTGGGCGCGCTGACCGCCCCGGACCTGGCCGTCGTCGACGCGCTCGCCCGGCTGCGGCTCGCCGCCGCCCGGCACGGCGTGGGCGTGGTGCTGCGGAACGCGAGCGGCCCGCTGCGGGAACTGCTCGCGTTCAGCGGGCTCGCCGCACTGCTGCCGCCGGGCCCGGGCGATCCGCTCGGGCCACTCGACGACCCCCGGCTACTCGGCGTCGACCCGCTCGGCGTCGACCCGCTCGGCCTCCAGCCGGGGCGGCAGGCCGAACAGCGGGAAGAGCACGTCGGTGTCGAGGAAGTTGGTGAACCCGGTGATCCGGCCCGCTGACAGCTCCGGCACGATCAGCGCCCACGGCTCGTGCCCACCCGCCGGGCTCGGCCGGTACTGGGCGAAGGCCGGTCCGCCGTTGGCCGTCACCGGGAGCAGCCGGGAGCCGCGGCAGCCCTGGCCGGGGCCCAGCATCCAGGCCCGGAGCTCCTCCCGCCCGCGCAGCCACATCGCGAACGGCGGCATGTTGAGCGTGACGTCCTCGCGCAGCAGCACGGCGAGGCCGTCCATGTCGTACGCCTCGAAGGCCCGGACGTAGCGGTCCAGCAGCGCGCGGTGGTCCTCGTCCAGGGCGGGCGCGGGCCGGGCGGCCGAGCCCTCCGCGGCGAGCGCCGCGCGGGCCCGCTGCAGCGCGCTGTTGACCGAGGCCACCGTGACACCGAGGAGTTCGGCCACCTCGGCGGCCTTCCAGCCGAGCACCTCGCGCAGGATCAGCACGGCCCGCTGCCGGGGTGCGAGCCGCTGCAGCACGGCCACGAAGGCCAGCTTCACGGACTCGCGCTGGGCGGCCACCTCGGCCGGGTCCCCCGTCTCGGGCAGCACCCGGCCGTCCGGGGCGGGGCCGATCCACGTCACCTCGGGCAGCTGGGCGTCGTGCGCCGTGGCCACCGTGACCGGACCGGCCAGGTCCATCGGGCGGGCCCGGGCGTTCCGCCCGTTCAGGGCGTCCAGACAGACGTTGGTGGCGATCCGGTACAGCCAGGAGCGCAGCGCCGAGCGCCCCTCGAAGCCCCGGTGCCCGCGCCAGGCCCGGACCATCGTCTCCTGCACCGCGTCCTCGGCCTCGAAGACCGAGCCGAGCATCCGGTAGCAGTAGCCGGTGAGTTCGGTGCGGTGGCGCTCCAACTGGAGCTCGACCGGCTCCTCCGCGATCACGTCGGCCATGATGCCCCCGTCGTCCTGCCGTACCTGGTGAACGGGACGAACCTAGCGCAGCGCACTGACAATCCGGTTCGCCGCCGACCGGTCCGCCGTCGACCGGCTGGTCCGCCGCCTTCCGCACGCCCGCCGGGGCCGGAGCCGAGGGCCGTCCCGCCGCCCCGCGGGCTCCGTGACCGTGCGTCAGGGGCGGGCGCCCGCAGCTCGGCGCCCGCCCCCGGTCGGACGGTTCAGTGGGCGGAGTGCTTCTCCGCGCCGCGGTGCCGGTGGCCCTTGAGCTCGGCGTGCATCGCCGGAGCGGCGTGCGCGGAGGCGGTCGCCGCGTCGTGCCCGCCGTGCCGGAACGCCTCGCCGGCGCCGTACCCGGCGACGGAGGAGGACACCACGCCGGTGCGCAGCTTCGGCCCGATCCGGGCGGGCGGGCTCGCCATGCCGCGGCGTTCCAGCAGTTCCTGGGTGCCCTGGCGGAGCCGGGCGGTGCTGCCCGGTGTTCGCTTGGTCATCGTCGGCCTCCCTTCGGCGGTCACCGGCCGGACGGATGTCGGCCGGAGGGGCCGCACGGGCGTTATGTCCGGATTTTATCCGGGCTGCGGGTCCGTGCCACCGGGAATCCCGGGCTCGGACAACCGGGCTCGGGTCCCCGGATTCGGGTCCCGGGTTCGGGTCCCGGGTTCGCGTGCCCCCCCTCAGCCCATGACCTCGTGGACGAAGCACCAACGCCAGTCCTCCCCCGGCTCGTACGAGCGGATCACCGGGTGGGAGGAGTTGTGGAAGTGCGCGGTGGCGTGCCGCTGCGGCGAGAAGTCGCAGCAGCCGATGTGGCCGCAGTCCAGGCAGATCCGCAGGTGCACCCAGTCCCGGCGGCCCTGCGCCAGGCACTCGGCGCAGCCGTCGGCGGGCGGAAGGGCCTCGATGTCCCGGGGGGCCATGGCGAGGTCTTCGCAGGCGCTCATGAGTGCAGGCTAAGCCGCCCGGGGGCGTCCCGCCCACCCGGCGCCCGCCTCGGAACGCCCTGCTCAGTACGCCTCCGGCGGCTCCGGCGGCCCGGGCGCCGCGGGGTGCCCGGCAGCCCCGTCCTCCGCCCCCGGGGCGGTCCAACTGGCCAGCAGGGCCAGCTTCTGCGCGGTCGGCGAACCCGCCGGAGCGGTGTAGACGACCAGCAGCTGGTCGGGCGAGCCGTTGACGCCCAGGGTCTCGTAGCCGAAGTCGAGGTCGCCGACCAGCGGGTGCCGGACCAGCTTGACGCCGTGGGTCTTCTCCCGGACCAGGTGGTCGGCCCAGAGCCGGCGGAACTCCTCGCTGCGCACCGACAGTTCGCCCACCAGGGCGCTCAGCGCCGGGTCGTCCGGGTGCAGTCCGGCGTCCCGGCGCAGGTAGGAGACGGTCTCCGCGGCGACCGCGTCCCACTGCCGGTAGTACTCCCGGGCCGCCGGGTCGAGGAAGGCGTGCCGGGCCTGGTTCGGGGAGCCGTCCGGGGAGCCGTCCGTCCGCGTGGCGAAACCGTTCACCGCGCCGGCCAGCGCGTTCCAGGCCAGGACGTCCATCCGCCGGCCGAGGACGAAGGCGGGCACCCCGGTCATCAGGTCCAGCAGCAGCCTCGTCCCCGGCCGGACCCGTTCCCGGCCCCGCCCCCGGGCGGGGCCGGCCGGGGCCGGGTCCTTGGGCGGACGGGCGAGCGAACGCAGGTGCGCCGTCTCCACCGCGTCCAGCCGCAGCACCCGGGCCACCGCGTCCAGCACCGCGTCCGAGGCGCTGCCGCCCCGCCCCTGCTCCAGCCGCACGTAGTAGTCCACGCTGACGCCCGCCAGCTGCGCCACCTCCTCCCGGCGCAGGCCCTGCACCCGGCGGCGGCCGTGCGAGGGCAGGCCCACCTCCTCCGGCAGGATCCGGGCCCGGCGCGAGCGGAGGAAGTCCCCCAGGGTGTTCTCCATGCCCGGCAGGGTAGCCGGGCGCGGCCGCCCGAGGGTGGTACTGCCGTTCCCAGGAAAGGCCGTTCCGGGACGGGCGTTCCCAGGACGGCGGTACCCGGGAAAGGCGTGGCCCTGGGTAGGCGGCCGCGGGCCGCGCAGAGTGGTCGACGTCAGCCCGAGCGACCCGAAACCGGAGCCCCCGATGAGCTTCTCCTCCCTCGCCACCCGCACCGCCGTCGTCACCGGAGCCGCCAGCGGCATGGGCGCCGCCACCGCCCGCACCCTCGCCGCCCAGGGCGCCAGGGTCGCCCTGCTCGCCCGCCGCACCGAGCGGCTCGACGCGCTCGCCGCCGAGATCGCCGCCGCGGGCGGCCAGGCCCTCGCCGTCACCGCGGACATCACCGACCAGGCCTCCGTGGACGCCGCCGCCAAGGCCGTCCACGACGCGTACGGACAGGTCGACCTGGTGGTCAACAACGCCGGGGTGATGCTGCCCAACCCCCTCGCCGACGGCCGGATCGACGAGTGGACCCGCATGGTCGACACCAACCTCACCGGCGCGCTGCGGATCGTCCGTGCCTTCACCGCCGACCTCACCGCGGCCGCCGCCGAGGGCCGCACCGCCGACCTGGTCAACGTCTCCTCGATCGCCTCGCACGTGGTCTTCCCCGACTACGCCGTGTACGGCGCCACCAAGGCCGCGCTCACCCAGCTGTCCGCCGCACTGCGCAGCGAGCTCGGCCCGCGCGACGTCCGGGTCAGCGCGATCGAGCCCGGGCTCACCGACACCGAGCTCGGCGGGCACATCGACAACCCGGTGCTGCGCGAGCAGCTCGGCGGGATGTTCGACGCCATCCCGGCGCTCACGGCCGAGGACATCGCCGACCTGATCGCGTACACCGTCAGCCGCCCCCGGCACGTCAACCTGCGCCACCTGGTCGTCCTGCCGACCCGGCAGGCGTAGCTCCGGTCCGGCGGCCCCGGCGGGGCCCTCCGGCATCCCCGCCCGGTGCCCGGGGGCGGCGTGGGAGCATGCCACCCGTGGCGATCGTGACGGGGAGTACGAACGGCGACACCGACGGGGGCGACACCGGCGGTGTGCCCGCGCAGCGGAACGGCGGAGCGGGGGCGCCGGACGGCGCGGCGGGGATGACGGGCAGCGGGGCGGGGATGACGGGCAGCGGAGCGCGGACGACGGACGACGGCGGCGGCATACCCGGGCAGCCGGGCCCCGAGCGGTCGGGACCCGGACCGGTCGGGCCCGGCGGGTTCCGAGCCCGACCGGTGCCCGCCACCGGCCGGGTCCGGCAACCCGTCGCGCTGATCCGGCTGCTCGGCGGCCTGTTCGCCATCGCCCTCACCCTGCTGCTCGCCGACTACGCCCGCGCCACCACCGGCGGCATCGCCGCCGACGTCGCCGAGGCCGCCGCCCTGGTGCCGCGGCCGCTGGCGAGCCTGGCCGGCGGGCTCACCACCGCCGCCGTCCTGCTGCTGCCGGTCGGCCTCGCCGTCCGACGCCTGCTCGGCCCCGACCGGCGGCGCGCCCTCCAGCAGGTCTCCGACGGGCTGCTCGCCGCCGTCCTCGCCTACGGCGCCACCCTCGGCCTGGACCTGTGGGCCGACGGCCTCGCCCCGCACTCGCTGCTCACAGCGATCACCACGCCGCTGCCCGGCGACGTCCTCGGGCACACCGAGCCGGTGTACGGCTACCTCGCCCCCGTCCTCGCCTTCATGACCGCCTCCGGCAACCGGGAACACCGCCTGCCGTGGACCGTCCTCGCCCTCTCCGGCCTCGCCGGACTGGCCGGCGGCTTCGCCACCCCCACCTCACTGCTGCTCGGCCTGCTGATCGGCTGGACCGGCGCCCACGGCACCCTGTACGCGGTCGGCACCCCCGACCCCTGCCCCCGCCCCGGCGAGGTCCTGCGCGCCCTGCGGGACAGCGGCCTGCGCCCGGTCGAGGCCCAGCCGGCCGGACCCGACCGCTACCTGGTCCGGCAGGCCGACGGCCTCCCCGCCCTCGACGTCCAGCTCCTCGACCGGCAGGCCGTCACCGCCGCCGCCGTCCAACGCGCCTGGCGCCGACTGCGCCTGCGCACCGCCCCCGACCCGCGCGTCCTGCGCTCCCCGCGCACCGGGCTGGAACACGAGGCCCTGGTCACGTACGCGGCCCTGGCCGCCGGGGTCCGCACCCGCGGCATCGCCGCCACCGCGGGCCTGGGCCAGGACACCGCGCTCATCGCGTACGAGCGGCTGGCCGGGCGCACCCTGGACCAGCTCGCCGACGACGAGATCACCGACGGACTGCTCACCGACGCCTGGGGCCAGCTCGCCCTCCTCCAGCGCCGCGAGATCGCCCACCGCGCCCTCGTCCCCTCCTCCCTGCTGGTCGACGACTCGGGCGCGGTGCACCTGGTGGACTTCGCCGACGGCGACATCGCCGCCACCGAGCTCGTCCTGCGCTGCGACATCGCCCAGCTCCTCACCACCCTGGCCCTGCGCACCGGCGCGGCCCGCTCCGTCCGCACCGCGACCGCCGTCCTCGGTCCCGACCCCGTCGGCGCCGCCCTCCCCCTGCTCCAGCCCATCGCCCTCACCCACACCACCCGCCGCGCCCTCAAACGCCACCCCGGACCCACCGCGCCCGCCCGCACAGCCGCCGACACCCACCCGGCGACCACGTCCGCACCCGCCACCGGGCGCCCCACCGCCGTCGGCCCCACCGCCGTCGAAGCCGCCGACACCCACCCGGCGCCTGCGCCCGGCGGGCTGCTGGAGGAGATCCGGGCGGAGGTGCTGCGGGCCCGGCCACAGGTGGTGGGGCGGCCGGTGCGGCTGGAGCGGTTGCGGCCGCGGACGCTGCTGGCCGTCGTGGGCGGGGTGGTGGCCGGGTGGCTGCTGATCCCGCAGCTGTTCGCGGCGGAGGACAATCCGGTCTCCGCCCTGGCCGACGCCGATCCGTGGTGGCTGCTGCTGGCGCTGGCCGCCGCCGCGACGAGCCACGTCACGGCGGCGATGGGCTTCGTCGGGTTCGTGCCGGAGCGGCTGGACTTCCGCAACGCGGTGCTGGCGCAGGTGGCCGGGTCGTTCGTGAAGCTGGTGTCCCCGGGCGGGGTCGGCGGGGTCGCGCTGAACACCCGGCTGCTGCAGCGGGCCGGGATCCCGACGGCGCAGGCGCTGTCCAGCGTCGGGGTGGGGACGCTGATCGGGCTGGTGCTGCACCTGCTGCAGCTGGGGGCCTTCGTCTACCTGCTGGACATGCAGCCCGGCGGTTCGGAGCTGGACGCGCTGCCCGCGGTGGTGGGCGGTCTGGCGGGGGCGGCGGCGCTGCTCGCGGTGGTGTGGGCGATCCCGGTGGCCCGGCGGTGGCTGGCGGCGCGGCTGCGGCCGTTGACGACCGAGGTGCTGCCGCGGCTGCTGGACCTGCTGCGCAGTCCGACCCGGCTGGCGGTGGGGGTGACCGGGCAGCTGCTGGTGTCGATCTGCCTGATCGCGTGCCTGTACTGCTGTGCCCGGGCGATCGGCCGGGAGCCGTCGTTCGCCTCGGTCGCGGTGGTGTTCCTGGTGGGCAACGCGGCGGGCAGCGCGGCGCCGACCCCGGGCGGGGCCGGCGCGGTGGACGGGGCGCTGATCACGCTGCTGCAGCAGACCGCGTCGATGGAGAAGGGCGGCGCGCTGGCGGCCGTGGCGCTGTACCGGCTGCTGACGCTGATCCTGCCGGTACTGCCGGGCTGGGCGGCGCTGGCCTGGCTGCAGCGCCGCCGGGCGCTGTAGGCGCACGGGCCGGGAGGCCCTGCGGGCCGCTACTCCCGGTACTCGTCCTCGTCCAGCTGGACCACCCGGGTCTGCTCCGCGACGTCCGCGACGTCGGTGGCCGGGTCGGCCCCGAGGGCGCGGCGCTCGGCGACCTCGTCGTACTCGTCGACCGGGGGCGTCTCCTCCTCGGGCTCCACGGTCTCGTCCGTCTCGTCGATCAGGTAGTCCTCGTGATCCTGCGGCATGGCATCCGTCCTCACTGTTCGGAGCCCGGGTGGCGGTACTGGCAGTATCCGCCGCCCGGCGCCCGGACGCGACGCGCCGAGCCCGCCCGGGCGTGTTGCCGGGAGCCCCGCCCCGACCGGCCCGTTCCCCGGATTGACCCGTGAAAAGTGCCGCCGAATGACCCTGAGGCGGGGTTCATTCGACCCCTAGGGTCGTCCTCGTGACGACGAACGAGATCACCGCCGCCCCCGCCCGCCGCCTCGACTACGCCCGCACCGTGCCGAAGGTGTTCCGCGCGATGATCGCCCTGGACGCCGCCGCCCGCGAAGGGCTGGACCCGGCGCTGGTCGAGCTCGTGCAGATGCGCACCTCGCAGCTGAACGGCTGCGCGTACTGCCTGGACATGCACACCAAGGACGCCCGCAAGGCCGGCGAGACCGACGAGCGGATCTACCTGCTGCCGGTCTGGCCGGAGGCCCCGGAAGGCGTGTACAGCGAGCGCGAGCGGGCCGCCCTGGCGCTCGCCGAGGAGATCACGCGGATCGGCGACGGCGTCCCGGACGCGGTGTACGCCCGGGCCGCCGCGCACTTCCCGGAGGCCGAGCTGGCGCAGCTGATCTCGCTCTGCTTCACCATCAACGCCTGGAACCGCATCAACGTGGCCACCCGCACGTCCCCCGGCGCCGCCTGAGCGGAACGCCCGCCGGGCCGCCGGGGGTACGATCGGTGCCGTACGAAGGGCTAACCCACACCCACCCGGTGGCCCCGAGGCCCATACGAACGACGGGGAAAGCATGTCCGGCTCGCACTACTTCACCGGTGCACCCGAGGTCGCCAGCGACCGCCGGCCGATCACGGTCTCCCTGCCGGACCTCACCCTGGAACTGACCACCGACGCCGGGGTGTTCTCCCGCGAGCGGCTCGACCCGGGCACCCGGGTCCTGCTGGAGCACGCCCCGCCGCCGCGGGTGCGCGGCCCGATCCTGGACGTCGGTTGCGGCTACGGCCCGATCGCGCTCACCTGGGCGAGCCGGCGCAAGCGCCTCCCGGTCTGGGCGGTGGACGTCAACGAGCGCGCCCTGGAGCTGGTGCGGCTGAACGCCGGGGCGCTGGGGCTGGGCAACGTCCAGGCCGCGCTGCCCGACGACGTCCCGGAGGACGTCCGGTTCGCGACGATCTACTCCAACCCGCCGATCCGGATCGGCAAGGCGGCGCTGCGCCGGCTGCTGACGCACTGGCTCGGCCGGCTGACCCCGGACGGTTCGGCGTTCCTCGTGGTGCAGAAGCACCTGGGCTCGGACTCGCTGCAGAAGTGGCTGAACGACCAGGGCTACCCGACCACCCGGGTCACCTCGGTCAACGGGTTCCGGATTCTGGAAGCGCGGCCCCGCCCCGAGGCGGGCGAGGGCTCGGAGATTGGACGAGGTACGACGTCGTGAAGCAGCTGCGCGGGACCGAACTGAAGCGTCTGCACCGCTCGTGGCGGCGCAGCAACGAGTTCCGGCTCGCGATGATCCTGGAGAACCTGCAGTCGCCGTTCAACGTCGGCTCGGTGGTCCGGACCGGTGCGGCGATGGGCGCGGAGAAGCTGTACCTGACCGGGGACACCCCGTCGGTGCGCTCGTCCGGCGCGCAGAAGGCCGCGATGGGCACCGACAAGTACCTGAAGGTGGAGCACTTCCCCACCGTCGCCGAGGCGGTGGCGGCGGCGAAGGCGGACGGCTTCAAGGTGGTCGGCCTGGAACTGGCGGACGAGGCGGTGCCGATGTTCGCCGCCGAGCTGACCCCGGCGGTGGCCTTCGTGCTCGGGCACGAGGACCGCGGGATCACGCCGGAGGCGCTGGCGCTCTGCGACCAGGTGGTGTTCGTGCCGCAGCTGGGCCGGGTCGGCTCGCTGAACGTGTCGGCGGCCGCGACGGTGGCCTGCTACGAGGCGCGCCGCCAGGGCTACGCGATCAGCGGCGCCCCGGACGGCGCCCTGGACGCCGGCGACCTCGGCGGCGACGAGGACTGAGCCGCCTCCCGGACCCGCGGGCGCGTGGACGGACGTGAACGGCGGGAGGGGTGGGCCGAAAGGCCCACCCCTCCCGCCGTTTCCGTCCGGAAACCCGGGAGACATCCCCGAACGGCAGATGTCCGGACGGGCTCCGGCCGGGAGCAGTGGCGGCAAGCGCGCGGTGGACTCCTTCTCGCTGACGCTGCGGTCCGGCGGGATCCGGCCCTGCGCGACCCGGCCGGGCGCCGCTCCGTATAGATCCCTCATAGACCGCCCATAGTGACGCGCTTCACGCTCGGTGGTGGCAGTCCGACGCCGTGCCGGACGGCGGGTGGCCCGGAGCGGTTCCGGGCCGACCCCCACACCCCGCCGTCGACATGCCCGCCGCAACCCGGCGGGTGAACGCGCCGCCCTGCCCCGAGGCTTCGCCGACCGGCCGAGGCCGACCGACCGGATCTCTGAGTGAGCCACACCGGAGAAAGAGGAGAGTGGCCGTGCCGACCCCCGTCGAACGGACTGCCCGTCATGCCCCGCCGACTCCGCCCAGCCGGAAGCCGCTGATCGAGCGGGTGACCGGCTGGTCGGCCAGAAACAGAAAGACCGCCCTGATCGGGTGGATCGTCCTCGTGGTGCTGGCGCTCGGCGCCGGTGCGGCGGTGGGTGGCACCAGCCCGAAGGCCTACGACCCGGGCGAGTCCGGCCACGCGCAGCGGATGATCGACCAGGCCGGACCGAACTCCCGGCCGCCGGCCGAGAGCGTGCTGATCCAGGCCAAGCCGGACGCGCCGGTGTTCGCCGCCAACCCCGGGATGCAGAAGGCCGCCGCCGAGGTGGCCGACGCGCTGCGGGCACTGCCCCCGGACACGCTGACCGAACTGCGGGAGCCGACCGGGGAGGCGGGCAAGCGCCAGGTCTCGCCCGACGGCCGATCCGCACTGGTCAGCTTCTCGCTCGCGGGCCCCGGCTACGGCTGGGACAACGCGGACGCCAACGTCGCGCTGACCGAGGCGGCGGTGGCCAAGGTGGCCGCCGCGCACCCGGACCTGAAGATCGTCGAGGCCGGCAACGCCAGCGTCAACCAGGCGGTGTCCAAGGCCACCGCGAAGGACTTCGCCAAGGCGGAGCAGACCTCGGTGCCGCTCACCCTGCTGGTGCTGCTGGTCGTCTTCGGCGCCCTGGTCGCGGCCGGCATCCCGGTGCTGCTGTCGATCACGGCGGTGGCGGCGGCGCTCGGCCTGATGCAGCTCGCGGGCCACTGGGTGCCGGTCAACAAGTCGGCCTCCTCGGTCGTGCTGCTGGTCGGCATGGCCGTCGGCGTCGACTACTCGCTGTTCTACCTGCGCCGTGTCCGCGAGGAGCGGCTGCTCGGCCGTTCGCCGGCCGCCGCGCTGCGGATCACCGCCGCCACCTCGGGCCGCGCGGTGACCGTCTCGGGCCTGACCGTGATGGTCTCGATGGCGGGCCTGCTGTTCACCGGGATCGACACCTTCACCGGGATGACGCTCGGCACCATCGTCGTCGTCCTGCTGGCCGTGGTCGGCTCGCTGACCGCGCTGCCCGCGCTGCTGTCGATGCTCGGCCACCGGATGGACGCGGGCCGGCTGCCCTGGCTGGGCCGCCGCCGCGCCGCGGCCCGGGACTCCCGGATGTGGCGCGCGCTGGTCGGCCAGGTCGTCCGCCGTCCGCTGGTGTGGGGCGGCTCGGTGCTCGCCCTGCTGCTGGTGGCGGCGCTGCCCGCGCTGAACATGCGGCTGGCCGACCCGAGCCTGCAGGACGAACTGCCGCGCAGCGTCCCGGAGATCGCCAACATGGTGGCCATCCAGGACGCCTTCCCCGGCAGCCCGGCCCCGGCGATCGTGGTCGCCCGCGGCCAGGTCGTGCACGGCGGCGAGTTCGACCGCGCGATCACCGCGCTGCACCGGCAGGTGGCCGAGAGCAACGGCGCGCTGCACGAGCCGGTCGCGGTCGTCCCGGTCGGCGAGGCGGCCAACAACACCGTCGTGGTGTACGTCCCGCTCGCCGGAAACACCAGTGACGCCCCGGCCGTGGCCGCCCTGAAGACCCTGCGGGAGAAAGCCCTCCCGGAGAGCCTGGGCACGGTGGACGGCCTGGAGTACGCGGTGACCGGCGAAACCGCCATCTCGGACTTCGCCGACGCCGTGCGCAGCAGCACCCCGTGGGTCTTCGCCTTCGTCCTGGGCTTCGCCTTCCTGCTGCTGGTCGCGGCCTTCCGCTCGCTGGCGGTGCCGCTGGTGTCGATCGCGCTCAACCTGGTCTCGATCGGCGCCGCCTACGGTGTGATCACCTGGATCTTCCAGGAGGGACACGGGAGTTCACTGGTCGGCTTCCACCCCTACGGCGGGGTGATCAGCTGGCTGCCGCTCTTCATGTTCGTGATCCTCTTCGGGCTGTCGATGGACTACCACGTCTTCATCCTGAGCCGGATCCGCGAGCTGCACGTGCGCGGGAAGGACGGCCGGACGGCGGTCACCCGGGGCATCAGCGGCAGCGCCGGCGTGGTCACCAGCGCGGCGGTCGTGATGGTCGCGGTCTTCTCGATCTTCGCGACGCTGTCGATGGCCGACTACAAGATGCTCGGGGTCGGCATGGCGGTGGCCGTGCTGATCGACGCCACCCTGGTCCGCGGAGTGCTGCTCCCGTCGGCGCTCGCGCTGCTCGGGGAGCGCTCCTGGACGCTGCCGAGGTGGCTCGCCTGGGTGCCGAGCCTGTCCGTCGAGGGCGACGTCGAACACGACGGCGACACGGACGGCGACATCGACGGCGGTGTCGAGAACGGCGCCGAGAACGGCGCCGCGAAGGGTGCCGCAGACGCGGCGAGCACCCACGAAGCCGCCGGTCGACCGGCAGCTCGGCCCCGGACCGGGGCCAGGGCCCCGGAGTACGACGGCCCGGTCCTGGAGGCGCCGGACGCACGGGAGCCCGCGCGGGCCTGACCCCCACCCACCCCGTCCTCGCGGAGCGCGGTGGGGCAGGACCGCGCACCCGCCAGGACCGTCGACGCACCACAGCACCAGCCAAGGCCAAGACCGACGGCCCGTCGTGCTGCTCCGGCAGTGCGACGGGCCGCTCCACGCCCTGATGCCCGTCTGTGAGGACGCAACCGATGACCCCTGCCTTGTCCATGATCCCTGCCCTGTCCATCCCGAGGCCCCTTCCGAGGCCCCTTCCGAGGCCCGTCCCGAGGTTCACCCCGGGCCCGGCCGCCGGCGGACGCCCGACCGGGACCGCCGAGACCGTCAGGACCGCCGAGAACCCCGAACCCTCCACCTACAGCAGGTTGTTGGCCCTGCTGGCGACGAACCCCGCCGCCTACCGGACGATCTGCCACGAGCCCGAGGGCAACACCGCCCTCGCCAGCGAACTGCGCGGCCACCCGCTGGACCGTGCCGCGAAGTCCATCGTCCTGCGGGCCAAGCGCGCCAAGCAGGACGGCGGCGGCCGGTACGCGCTCGCCGTGGTGCCGGGCGACCGTCGCGTCGACCTCGACGCCGTGGGCCAGGCCCTCGGCTCCAGCAAGGTCGGCTTCGCGGACCGCACCACGGCCGAGCGGCTGAGCGGCTGCGTGAGCGGCTCGATCATTCCTTTCTCGTTCCACCCCGATCTCGAACTCCTCGTCGATGAGGAGCTGTTGACACATCCTCACGTCTATTTCAACGCGGCGAGACTCGATCGGTCGATCGAGCTGTGCACCGCCGCGTACCGGGCGCTGGCACAGCCGCACGTGCTCGCCATCGCCGCCTGAGGCAGGCCCCAGCCCTCACCGGCCCGGCCCCGGATCCGCTCCCGGGCCGGGCCCCGCCGACCGTACAAGGAGCACTCCATGGCCGTACGCCACCTCATCTCCCTCGAAGACCTCACCGATGCCGAGCTGCGGTCCGTGGTGGTCCGGGGTGCCGAGTTCGCCGCCGGGAACGGCGCCGCGGACCGCCCGCTGGACGGGGCGATCGCCGGCATCTACTTCCGCAAGACCTCCACCCGGACGCGGACGGCCTTCTCCTCCGGAGCGCTGCGGCTCGGCGGACAGATCATCGGCTACGGCCCGGACGACCTCCAGCTGAACACCGGCGAGACCACCGAGGACACCGGGCAGGTCTTCTCCCGGATGCTGGACCTCCTGGTCGCCCGTACCGCCGGCGAGACCGCCGAACTGCGGGGCTGGGCCGACCAGGACCGGATGGCCGTGGTCAACGCGATGAGCGCGGACGAGCACCCCACCCAGGGCCTGACCGACCTCACCACGCTGCTGCGGCGGTTCGGCCGGATCGAGGGCCTGCGGGTGCTGTACGTCGGCGAGGGCAACAACACCGCGGCCGCGCTCGCCCTCGGCCTGATGCGCTACGAGGGGGTCGAGTTGGAGCTGCGCACCCCGGCCGGCTTCGGCCTCTCGGCGGACATCCTCGCCAAGGCCCTGGCCCGCGCCGAGCGGAGCGGCGCCCGGCTGACCGAGCGGCACGACATGGACCGGCTCCCGGCCGACCAGGACGCGATCTACACCTCGCGCTGGCAGACCACCGGCACCTCGAAGGCCGACCCGACGTGGCGGGAGAAGTTCGCGCCGTTCCAGGTCACCGCCGGCCTCTGGACGTCCAGCCCGAAGGCCGCCTTCCTGCACGACCTGCCCGCGCACCGCGGTGAGGAGGTCACCGCCGAGGTGCTCGACGGACCCGCCAGCATCGCCTTCGACCAGGCCGCCAACAAGATGTACAGCGCGATGGCCGTCCTGGAGTGGTGCCACCGGGGGACGTCCGGGGCGCAGTCGCGATGAGCCTGTTGGAGGCCGAGGCGCCGGGCACCGCCCCCGCGCCGGACGGCGAACCGCTGCGCCGCAACCGGGACTTCCTGCTGCTGTGGATCGGCGCGGGCGTCTCGATGCTCGGGCTGCGGGCGGGCACCGTGGCGTACCCGCTGCTGGTGGTCTGGCAGGGCGGTTCGCCGGTCGCCGCCGGCCTGGTGGGCTTCGCCGGGGTCCTGCCGCAGCTTCTGGTGCAGCTGCCCGCAGGGGTCGCGGTGGACCGCTGGGACCGGCGCCGGGTGATGATCGCCTGCGACCTCGCCGGTGTGCTCTCCATGGGCGCCGTCGCCGCGATGGTGCTCGCCGGCGGGCTCTGGCTGCCCCTGCTGATGGCGGCGGCGTTCGTCGAGGGCAGCGCGGCGCTGATGTACCGGCTGGCCGAACGGGCCGCGGTGCGCAACCTGGTGCGGCCCGACCAGCTGTCGGCCGCGCTGGGGCAGAACGAGGCCCGCGGCCAGGCCGCCGGGCTGCTCGGCGGCCCGGCCGGCAGCGGACTGTTCACCCTGGCGGGCTGGCTGCCGTTCGGCTTCACCGCGCTGACCCATCTGCTGGCGCTGGGCACGCTGCTGTTCATCCGCAAGGACCTGCAGGAGGCCCGGCCCGCGGTCTCCCGCCGACTGCGCACCGAGGTCGCGGAAGGGCTGGGCTGGGTCTGGGAGCAGCGGTTCATGCGCGCCGCGGTGGTGCTGATCGCCGGCAGCAACCTGCTGTTCCAGGTCCTGGGGCTCGCCCTGGTGCTGACCGTCCGGGAGCACGGCGGCTCGCCCGCGACGATCGGGGTGATCGGCATGGTCGCCGGGATCGGCGGCGTGGCCGGGGCGTTGAGCGGGCCCTGGTTCATGGAGCGGGTGTCGATGTCGGTGCTGATCTGCGGGACGCTGGCCGCCTGGACGCTGCTGGTGCTGCCGGTCGCGTTCACCGCGCAGCCGGTGCCGCTCGGGGCGCTGTTCGCCGGGATGAGCTTCGCCGGGGCGCTGGTGAACGTCGTCGCCGGGGTCCACCAGGTACGGGTCACCCCGGACGCCCTGCAGGGCCGGGTGACCAGCGTCTTCGCGCTGGCGAGCTCCGGGATGAACGCGGTCGGGGCGCTGGCCGGCGGCTTCCTGCTCGCGGCCTGGGGCACCGGGCACACCGTCGTGGGCGTCGCGGCGGCGATGGCCGTGATGGCCGTGGCGGCGGTGCTCAGCCCGGCGGTCCGCGGCAGCGGACGGGCGGCGCGGACCGCCGCCGGCGCCGACACCGCCGACACCGCCGCTGGCGCCGATACCGCCGACAGCGGCGACAGCGGCGACAGCACCGACTGAGGACCACCACCGCACCGCCGGAAGGGGGGGGGGGGGGGGGGGGGGGGGGGCGCCCGGGCCGCCCCCCGGGGGGGGGCGCCCCCGCGGCCCCCCCCCGCCCCCCCCCCGCCCCGCCCCCCCCCCCCGCCCCCCCCCCCCCACACAAC
>NZ_JBIWJF010000018.1:108543-162025 GCF_044764985.1 Kitasatospora sp. NPDC093550 | reverse complement strand
GTCGGGCGCTCGAGAAATAGGACAACTCAGCCGATTCTTGACTCGGCTGACTGCTCGCTCCGGTCTCTCGGAACCTTGTGAAACAACCTTTAGGCCCGCCCGGAACCCCCAGAACCTCCGCCCGGCACCCCCGGCCCCCCGGAACCGCAAGAACCCCCGGAGCCCCAGGAGCCGTCAGGAGCCACTCGCCGCGCCGAACCGGGCCTCGAAGGCGGCCCGGTTCACCGAGACCGGCGTGCGGTCCCAGACCGCGAACACCACCCGCTCGAAGGCCGCCCCGTACCGGGTGAGCGCACCCTCGAAGGCCTCGGCGACCTGCACCGGGTCGTTGCGGAACACCCCGCAGCCCCAGGCACCGAGCACCAGGGTGCGCACCTCGTGCCGGGCGGCCGCCGCGAGCACCCGGTCGGACCGCTCGGCGAGCACGCCCCGGACGTCCGTACCGGACGAACGCCGTTCCAGCTGGCCGGCGTTGGGCGCGGGCGAGGTCAGGAAGGTGACCGGGTACGGCTGCGCCAGCAGCTCGCCGCGCGCGCCGCGGATCACCGGCACACCGGGCGAGACGATCACCCGGTGGCTGTACCGGAGGTCGGTGGAGGCCCGGTGCGCCTCGTAGTAGTCCGGCGCCTCCAGCAGGCAGCTGTACAGCAGCGCGCTGCGGCACAGGTCCTCCTCCTGGGCGCGGGCGCCGCGCAGGTACCCGCCGCCGGGGTTGCGGGCGGAGGCGAAGTTCAGCACCCCGACCGGGCCGGCCCCCTGCGCCACCAGCCGCCGGGCGGCCTCGATGCTCCCCTCGGCCGTCACCTCGACGCTCCCGCGCGGGCCCGGCCCCGGCGCCCCCGCCGCCACCAGCGCGTCCAGCGCCGGCGGCGCGTACGACACCGTGCCGGCGCGGGCCGCCGTCAACTGCTCCCCCACCTGCACGAGTTCGCCCCCGGCCGTCCGGTAGCTCCCCCGCGCGGCGATCTCTTCGTTCATCCGTGCCACGTCGTGCAGTCTGCTGCTCATGTCCCGGACGCTACGGGACTACCGCGTCCGCGCGCCACAGGTTATTCTCACTTCCAGAACAACACCTCGGGGGGACGCAGGACGAGGTGTCGGGGGGTATCGGGGGAAACGCGAAGGGCCCGCTCCGGGGGACGGAGCGGGCCCTTCGTACGATCGGCGCGCGCGTTCGGCGCGTACCTCGACGCACCTGGTCGGCAAGGACGTTCAGCGAGAACGTGCAGTCGGCCGGCGGTCGGCCGGGCGGTCGGGGACCGCCCGTACCAGGTCAGTTCTTCCAGCGCGGCTTGCGGTCGTCGCGGTCGAAGCCACCGGCGCGACGGTCGTCGCGGTCACGGCCGCCGAAGCCGCCGCGGTCACGGTTGAAGCCACCGCGGTCGGCCTGCGGACGGCCGCCGGAGCGGTGGTCGTCCCGGCGCGAGAACGGACGGCTGCTGCCGCCGCGCTCGTCGCGGTCCCGGCCGAAGGACGGGCGGTCACCGAAGGAGCGGGCCGGGCGGTCGCCGAAGGAGCGGCCGCCGCGGTCGTCGCGGTCACGGTTGAAGCCACCGCGGTCGCCGCCACGGTCACGGTCGAAACCGCCCGAGCGACGGTCGTCGCGGTCACGGCCGGCGAAGCCGCCGCGGTCACGGTTGAAGCCACCGCGGTCGCCGCCACGGTCGCGGTCGAAACCGCCCGAGCGACGGTCGTCGCGGTCACGGCCGGCGAAGCCGCCACGGTCACGGTTGAAGCCACCGCGGTCGCCACCACGGTCACGGTCGAAACCGCCCGAGCGACGGTCGTCGCGGTCACGGCCGCCGAAACCACCGGAGCGGCGGTCGTCACGGTCGCGGCCGAAGCCACCGGAGCGGCGGTCGTCACGGTCCCGGTCCCGGTCGCGGTCCCGGTCACGGCCGAAGGCCGGACGCTCGCTGCGGGCCTCGCGGTACGACGGGGCGCGCTCCTCGGCCTGCGGCGCGGCGGCGGGGGCCTCGGCGGCAGCCGGAGCGGCCTCGGTCGCGGCGGACTCGCCGGTCTCCTCGGCGGCGGCCGGCGCCTCGTCCTCGATGCCCAGCTCGGCCCGCTCGCGGGCGGCCCGGGCGGCCAGGCGGTCGGCCTCCTCGCGCAGCTCGGTGGCGCGGCGCTGCGCGCGCTCCAGCTGGCGGGTCATGTCGGCGATCTCGCGCTCGGCGGCACCGGCGATGTTGGCGGCGCTCTCCGCCTGGACCTCGGTGAGCGAGCGGGCGCCGGTGATCTTGGCGACCTCCGGGTCGAAGGCGTGGTCCAGGATGTGGCGGCTGGCGTCGACGCCCGCGTCCTCCATCAGGCGGAAGACGCCGCGGCGCTGGTGCGGCAGCACCAGGGTGACGACGGCGCCGGAGCGGCCGGCGCGCGCGGTGCGGCCGGAACGGTGCAGGTAGTCCTTGTGGTCACCGGCCGGGTCCACGTTCAGGACCAGGTCGATGCCGTCGACGTGGATGCCGCGGGCGGCGACGTCGGTGGCGACGACGACGTTGACGTAGCCGTCCTTGAAGTCGCCGAGGACGCGGGTACGGGCGCCCTGGGTCATGCCGCCGTGCAGCGCGTCGGCCTTCACACCGGCCTCGATCAGCTGCTCGGCGACGCGGTCGGCGCCCATCTGGGTGCGGACGAAGATGATCGTGCGGCCCTTGCGGGCGGCGATCGCGTTGGTGATCGGCGCCTTGTCCTTGGGCTTCACCACGAGGATGTGGTGGGTCATGGTGGTGACGGCACCGGCCGACGGGTCGACCTCGTGGGTGACCGGGTTCTTCAGGTAACGCTTCACCAGGGTGTCGATCTCGTTCTCCAGGGTGGCGGAGAACAGCAGGCGCTGGCCGCCGGCCGGCACCTGGTCGAGGATCTCGGTGACCTCGGGCAGGAAGCCCATGTCGGCCATCTGGTCGGCCTCGTCGAGCACGACGGTCTGGACGTCGTCCAGCTTGGCGGAACCGCGGTTGAGCAGGTCGCGCAGACGGCCCGGGGTGGCGACCAGGATGTCGACGCCGCGCTCCAGCGCGTAGATCTGGTTCGACATCGAGGTGCCGCCGCAGACGACCTTGAGGCGCAGGCCGAGCACCGAGCCGAAGGGCTCCAGGGCGTCGGCGACCTGCATGGCCAGCTCACGGGTCGGGACCAGGATCAGGCCGCGCGGCTGCTTGGCGCGGGTGCGCTCGCCGTCGGCGAGGCGGGTCAGCAGCGGCAGGCCGAAGCTGAGGGTCTTGCCGGAGCCGGTGCGGCCGCGGCCCAGCACGTCCTTGCCGGCCAGGGCGTCCGGGATGGTCGCGGCCTGGATCGGGAACGGGGTGGTGACGCCGCGCTTGGCGAGGGCACGCACGACGTCGTCGTGCAGGCCCAGGTCGCCGAAGGTGATGGTCGGCTCGGCGGCCGCCTCCTCGGTGGCCTCCACGGCCTCGGCGATCACCTCGTCGGCGGCGGTGTCGAGGGTGTCGGTGGTGTCGGTGACATCGGCGGCGGCCTCGTTCGCGGGCATGGCGAAGCGGGCGTCGTCAACGAGAGACATGCAAAACCTTCCGGAAGTGGCACGCGCCTAAGTCCGGGGTTCTGTTTCACAACCGCCTCTATGCGGTCAGCCACGGATCGCCGGAACGCGCCAAGGGCGCCAGATGGGATTAGGGCGCCAGTCAAATGGATCAAACGAACGATCTACCACCATAGAGGACCCCCGGGATCGGAGGCAAATGCCCTGCTCATCCCCCTAATGTCCGGCCGCCCGCGGACTCGGGGCCGAGGAACCGGAACTGCCCGAGGAGGGCTCCGGGGCCGGCGGGACGGTCACGGGGGGTGAACTGTGGTCCGGCTCGGGCGTGTTCGACGGGCGGCTGCTCGGGGTGGCCGAGGGGGTGCCCGAGGTGCCGCCGGAGCGCCCCTCCCCGCCGCCACCCGTCCCGCCGGCACCGCCCGTGCCCGCCGTGCCGCCGGAGCCGGTGGGAGCGCCGCCGCCCGGGTGCGGCGCGGGGCTGGTGTTCGTCCCGCCCGGCGAACCGGCGCCCGGCGCCCCCTCGGGAGCGCCCGCCCCCGGCACCGGGATCACCCCCGCGTCCGCGCCGTTCGCGCCGGGCGGCACCTCACCGGGCGCCGCGGCCGTCGCCCCGCCCGGCGCGTTCTCCACCGGCGAGCCCCCCGGCCGCTCCGGGCGCCCCGAAGCGCCGCCCGGATGCCCGGCCCCCGGCGAGACCGACGGACCGGCCGTCGCCCCCGGCTTGCCCGCCGGACCGGCCTGACCGACCGGCGCCACCCCGCCGTGCTTCTCCTCCGCCGCCGGACCGACCGACATGCACCCGGTGAGCCCCAATCCGGCCACCGTCAGCACCGCCGCCGCCCGGACCGCCCGCGAGCGCAAGGCCGCCGCCTGCCGTACCGGGACCGTCCGCACCCGCGTCGCCCGTGCCGCCCGCACCGCGCGCACTGCCCGAACCGCTCGTACCGCCCGCACCGAAGCCACCGAGGTCCCTCTCTACCGCCCCACCCGGGCCGCCCACTCGCGCGCGGCCGCTTTCGGTGCCCAACGCGCGCCCGGCCCGGCGGGACACGGGCAGCACGGCAGTTCGCCCCCGGCGCGGGCCCTGGCGGCAGGGCCGTCCCCGACCGGACGCTCAGCCCCAGAGCGCCGAGGCCAGCTCCGCGCCGGCGTACACCGCGGCCAGCCCGGCCGCCACGCTGCCGGCCGCGTTCGCCACCGCGTACCGCCCGGCGCCGGTCTCGGCCAGCCGCAGGGTCTCGTACGAGAAGGTCGAGTAGGTGGTCAGCGCACCGCACAGCCCCGTCCCCAGCAGCAGTTGGAGCCGCGAGGACGCCGCGCCCGCCGCCACCGCCCCGGTCACCGTGCCGAGGATCAGGCAGCCGACCACGTTCACCGTGAACGTCCCCCACGGGAACACCGAGTCGTGCCGGGACTGCACCGCGCGGTCGGTCAGGTACCGCAGCGGCGCGCCGACCACGGCACCCGCCACCACCAGCAGCCAGTTCACTCCGCCGACTCTCCCCGCCCCGGGCCGCGGCCCGCGTACGTCACCACCTCGCAGCGGTCCAGCAGCACCAGACCCCCCGCCACCAGCCCGTCCAAATCCGGCAGGAACGCCCGCACCCGCTGCTCCTCGTCCACGATCACCACCGCCACCGGCAGGTCCTCGCTCAGCGACAGCAGCCGCGTGGTGTGCACCAGCGAGGACGCCCCGAACCCCTCGATGCCCCGGAACGCGCTCGCCCCGGCCAGCCCGGCCGCCCGCGCCCGGTGCACGATCTCGCTGTACAGCGGGCGGTGGTGCCACCGGTCGCTCTCCCCGACCAGCACCGTCAGCCGCAGTGCCGGCCCGCCCAGCCCGGTCACCGCGCACCCCCGCCCGTCGCCGCCCCGCGGCGGACCGCGCGGTGGATCAGACGGCGGGTCAGCCCGGCGGCCGCCCACACCGCGAGCAGCGCGCCCAGCAGCGTCAGTCCCAGGTACGCCAGCCCCGGCCCGAGCCGCCCCGACTCCAGCAGCCGCCGGACGTCCACCGCGTACGTCGAGAAGGTGGTGAACCCGCCCAGCACGCCGGTGCCGACGAACGGCCGCACCAGCGGATGCGCCTGCCGCCCCTCGGTGACCACCACCAGGAACACCCCGATCACCGCGCAGCCGACCACGTTGACCAGCAGCGTCGTCCACGGGAAGGCCGTCGGCCCGGTCCGCCAGCCCAGCCCGGCCGCGTACCGGGCGGTCGCCCCGATCGCCCCGCCGAGGGCGACCACCGCCACGGCCGGCCCCTGCCCGCGCAGCACCGGTGGCCGGTTCCGGACCCGCGCCGCGACCGGCACCGTCCGGAGCGGACCGTCCACCTGGTCGTCCAAGGCCGCCCCCTCCGAGGTCGTCATAGCCCCATCAAACACCGGCTTCCGCCACCTGGCACACCGTCACTCCAGACCCGACAATGATCCGGTGGAGATGACCCGGGAAGAGTTCGAGACGCTGGTCAGCGACGCGCTCGACCAGATCCCCCCGCAGCTCGCGGCCATGATGGACAACGTCGCGATCTTCGTCGAGGACGAACCCGACCCGAGCGACCCCGAGCTCCTCGGCCTCTACGAGGGCACCCCGCTCACCGAACGCGGCGAGTGGTACGCGGGCGTCCTGCCCGACCGCATCCTGATCTACCGCGGCCCGACCCTGCGCCACTGCGAGACCCGCGAGCAGGCGGTCGAGGAGGTCCGCACCACCGTGATCCACGAGGTCGCCCACCACTTCGGCTTCGACGACCACGAGCTCGACGAGCTCGGCTGGTCCTGACCCCCCTCCGAGCCCCCTCCCCGCGCCCGCCGGAACCACCCCCCACCCACCCGGTCGAAACCCGTTTTGGCGATCCGCCCGGCATCCCATATGCTTCTCGACGTCCCCGAACGCCGGAAACGGCGGGACAGGCCGCAAGCCCTCATCGTCTAGTGGCCCAGGACGCCGCCCTTTCAAGGCGGTAGCACGGGTTCGAATCCCGTTGGGGGCACGCAGTACCGCATTACCGTAGTAAAGTGCAGTGCCGCAAGACCTTAGTGGTTCGCCACTACAAGGTCCCGTGGAGCAGTTGGTTAGCTCGCCACCCTGTCAAGGTGGAGGTCGCGGGTTCAAGTCCCGTCGGGATCGCTCGTCTCGCAAGAGACGGTGCAGTACGGCCAGGTAGCTCAGTTGGTACGAGCGTCCGCCTGAAAAGCGGAAGGTCGCCGGTTCGACCCCGGCCCTGGCCACAGCCGGAAGCCCCCGCAGCGCAAGCGCTGCGGGGGCTTCGCCGTTCCCGGGCGCCGCCGGTGTCCGACCGGGACCCATCAGCGCACCCTGCATGGGCCTCCCGCTGTACCTGCTGGTCGACGCGCGGCAGAAGACCGTCACCCTCTTCAGCGGCCCGGCTGCTGCCGTACTGGCCGCCGTCGGCCCCGGATCCCCCCGCCGGGGGAGGGGGAACCGCCCGCGGGACGATCCGCCGGAGTGGGGCGGGGCGGGACGGTGGGGGGCATGGAGACGACCAGGGACACGGGCTGGAACCGGGTGGCGGCGGGGGCCGGGTACGCGGCGGCGGGGTGGGCGGTGGCCTTCGCGCTGGTGCACCTGTACTGGCTGGCGGACGGACGGCTCGGACTGCCGGAGGGCCGGTCGGTCTGGAGCAGCACGCCGCTGCTGGTGATCGACGTGATCGCGATCCCGCTGTGCGCGGTGGCCACGGCGGTGGCGCTGGCACCGGTACGGCGGTGGGGCCGACGGGTGCCGGACCGGCTGCTGACCGGGGCTCTGTGGGGCACCACCGCGCTGCTGGTGCTGCACGCCGCGCCGTCCGTGCCCGACTGGTTCGCCCTGGCCGTGGGCAGCCGGTCGACCGGCGACCTGGACGCGATGGCCCGGTTCGCGACCTTCGGCTACGAGCCGTTCTTCCTGGCCGGCGGCCTGCTCTTCGCCCTCACCTCGCTCGGCCGCCGGGCGGCCCGGGTCAGCGGCGCGGTACGCCGGTCAGCCGCGCGGTGAGCCAGTCCGCGGTGACGGGCAGCCAGTCCGGCAGGGCGGTGCCGAGCAGGTGGTTGCCGTGCGGCACGAGGAGGAGCTCGGCCTCGGGGGCCTGGTCGGCCAGCGCGGTGGCGGCGGTGACGCCCGGAATCCGGTCCTCGCCGCCCTCCACCACCAGCAGCGGGACGGCGATCCGCGGCGCCAGGGCGGTCAGGTCCACCCGGTCGGCGAAGGCGCGGGCCGCCTCCTCCCCGCCGCAGCGCTGCGCCAGGGTCGCGGTGACGAACGGGACCAGACCGTCCCAGTCCAGCCGGTACGGGCCGCTGACCGTGGCCGCGGCCCGCAGTCGGGGCTCGTGGGCGGCGGCCTCGGCGGCGTAGTAGCCGCCCAGGCTGAGGCCGATCACGGCGGTCCGGTCGGGGTCCAGGCCGTCACGGGCGGCGAGCGCGTCCAGGGCGCGTCCGACGACCCGGTGGTACTCCGGCTCCGGCGTGCTGCCGGCCGCCAGCACGCCCTGCCCGGGCCCGTCCATGGCGAGCACCGCGACGCCCCGGGCCAGCAGGGCCTCGACGACCGCGTGGAACTCCTCCTTGCCGGAATCCATCCCCGGCACCACCAGCACGACCGGCGTCGGCGCGCCGCCCGCCGCCGGGCGGCGCAGCCAGCCCGCGAACCCCTCGCCCTCGACCCGCTCCGCCCCCGGGTCGAGCAGCGCCAGCGCCCGCCGCATCGCCTCGTCCGCCTCGGCGGCCGCCTCCGCCGCGGCGACCCGGTCCGGGTGCGGGAGCAGTCCGGCGAAGTGGCACCAGCGGGCGGCGCTCCGGTACGCCGCACCGGCGGTGACCGTGCGGCCCTCGGCGGCGGCGCGCTCCGCCGCCTCGACGTACCGGCGGCCGGCGGCGCGGCAGGCGGTCGGCCAGTCGCGCAGGGAGGTCAGCGGGGCGGTCACCCGGGCGTACTCGTACGGGTCCAGGCCGGCGCCGTGGGCGCGCGGGCGGTTCTCGGCGACGAAGGCGGCCGACAGGCCGGGGGCGTCGAGGAACGACAGGTCGGGCACGGTGGGAATCCCTCCGGAGACGGTTCGGGCGGTTCAGGAGACGGTGAGGACGGCCTTGCCGCGGATCCGGCGCTCGCGCAGGTCGGTGAGCACGGCGGCGGTCTCGTCCCAGGGCGCGACCCGGCCGATTTCCGGGGTCAGCCGGCCCTCGTCCGCCAGGCGCACCAGGGTGGCCAGGTCCTCGCCGTCGGGCACGTCGGAGTCGGCGTAGTGGAAGTGCCGCAGGACGGCCGACTCCGGGCCCTTGAAGAAGTCGAAGAAGTCGAGCGTGGCGGGCGTCCGGGAGGCCTGGCCGAACCAGATCAGGGTGCCGCGCCGGGCCAGCCGGGCCAGGGCGAGCGGCAGCGCGGCGCCGCCGGTGGACTCCAGCACCAGGTCGTACGGTCCGCGCGCCCCGCCCAGGTCGTGGAGCACCTCGGCCGCCCCCAGCTCGGCCAGCCGCCGGCCGCGCTCCGGGGAGGCGGTGACGGCGGTCAGCTCGGCCCCGGCCGCGGCGGCCAGCTCGGTGACGTAGTGCCCTACGCCCCCGGAGGCCCCGGTCAGCAGCACCCGCCGCCCGGCCAGCGGCCCCGCCGTCCGGAGCAGCCGCAGCGCGGTCAGCCCCGCGAGCGGCAGCGCGGCGGCCCGGACGGCGTCCAGGCCGTCGGGCAGTTCGGCGAGGGAGGAGGTCGGCACGCACACGTACTCGGCCCACCCCCCGGCCGGCGGATGCGCCACCACCCGCCGGCACACCGCGGGCCCCGACCCGTCGGCGGCGGCCTGCACCACCAGCCCGGCCACGTCCTTCCCCGGCCGCCAGCCGTCCCGGGGCGCCTCCAGCTGGAAGGTCTCGCCCCGGTTCACCGAGAACGCCTCCACCTTCACCAGCACCTCCCCCGGCCCCGGCCGCGGCTGCTCCACCTCCGCGAACCGCACCGGCTCCGCCATCCGCCCCGTCGCCACCAGCGCCTTCATCCCCGCTCCTCCCTCGGTCACCCCCTCACCCCACCGCGCCCCACCTCCCCCGGTCCAACAACCACCCCCCACCGACGACAACCACCGGTTGTGGCCACACCCCACCCACAGCACCCACCCGCAACACCCCACCCACCCCCTCACCCCACCCACCTCCCCCAACCCGCCCCAGCGAGAGGGAGTGCCGCGGAAGGGGCGGCGCAGGGGGTGGCCCGGAGAGGGGCGTTGCGGGTGATTTTCAGACTGCCAACGGTCTCAACCCCCTCCCCTCAGGGGAGGCAGTCTGAAAATCATCCAGCCCCTCGGAGCGGCCACCCCCGGGGCCGCCCCGCCACCCACTCTCCCGAAAGCCACCACCCCACCACCCCCGCGCAGCGGCACGGCACGCCGTAGGGTGCCCCGGTGGATCTGGATCTGGCGCAGGTGCGGGGATTCGTCGTGGTGGCCGAGGAGTCGCACTTCGGGCGGGCGGCGGGGCGGTTGGGGATCAGCCAGCAGGGGCTGTCGAAGCGGGTGGCGCGGCTGGAGGCGGCGTTGGGGGTGCGGCTGCTCGAGCGGGACGCCCGGGGCGTGGGGCTGACCGCGGCGGGGCGGCGGTTCCTGGAGCCGGCGCGGCGGGTGCTGGTGCAGGGGGAGCGCGCGGTGGCCGCCGTGGGGTGTGCCGCGCGGCCGCTGCGGATCGACGTGTGGGGGCACCTGTACGCGCCGATGCGGACGCTGGCGCAGGCGGTGGACGCCGCGCCGGGGCTGGCGGTGGAGCCGGTGCCGGGCCGGGACCTGCCGTCGGTGGCGGCTGCGGTGCTGCGCGGGGAGTCGGACGCCGGGTTCGGCCGGGTGCATCCGCTGCCGGACGGCGCGGACGCCGGGTTGACGCACCGTCTGGTCCGTCTGGAGCCGGTGGACGCGTTGCTGAGCACCGATCACCCGCTGGCCGGCCGCGACGCGCTGAGCCCCGCGGAGCTGCGCGGCAGCGTGCTGCGCTACCCGGCGGCGGTGGACCGGCTCGACTTCCTGACCCGGTTCGCCACCCGCTTCGACGTCCCGCACCGGGTCGGCTCGACCAACCTGGGCCTGGAGCACTTCCTGGACCAGGTCGGCGGCGACCCGTCCTGCTTCTCGCTCGTCCCCGCCGACACCCCGCTGCCCGACCGTCCGGGCGTGCGGACCGTCCCGCTGGCCGACCCGACCCCGCTCTACGCCTGGTCCCTGCTCTGGCGGCAGGACACGTCCGCCGCCCCGCACCCGCAGCTCGACGAGCTGCTCAGGGCGTTCACCACGCAGGCCGCCCGCAACCGCTGGCTGGAGTACGACCCGGCCCGGGACTGGCTCCCGGACGCCGACGAGGCCGCACTCCGGCCCTGAACCCCGGCCGACCGCTCAGGAGCTGCGGAACCAGCTGTCGTCGGTGCCGAGCACCGTGCCGTCCGCGGCGTAGAGGGTGAGGGTCCTGGCGTCCGAGCCCGGCTTCCGCGCGATGGCGAACCAGTGGGTGGGGGAGTCGGCGACGGCGACCGGCACCGCTTCGGTGGAGCCGCCGGTCTGCCAGCTGACCACGACCTTCGCGACCTCGGGCCTGACCCCGGCGATCAGCACCGGCGAGGCGCTCAGCTCGCCGCCCCCCCTTGGCCGCCTGGCTCACCGGTCGGCGCCGGAACCGCCGGGCGTGCTCGTTGATCAGGATCCGGCGCACGTACGCGGGCGGGTCGTCCGCCGCGCGCACCCGGCCCCAGGCGACGTAGGCCCGCTCCAGGGCCTGCTGGACCAGGTCCTCGGCGCCGTGCCGGTCCCCCGCGAGCAGGTAGGCCGTCCTGAGCAGCCGCGACCACGCGCTGCCGGCGAACGCCCGGAACTCCTCGTCCCGTGCGGTCTTCTGGGCTCCCATGAGCACCTCCTCACCCTCCCGGAGCCCGCAGCGGCCGCGGACCGTTGCCCGCCGTTCGCGATTCGCCACCGGCGGCTGTGACACTGGAGGGGCTCGAAAACCGAGGTGCGCTCCGCCGTGCCTCCTTGCGAACCTAGAGGGATGCCCGCAGTGAGTTCTCCCGCAGTCCAGTCCGCCCCCGCGCCCGCCGAGGGTCCCGGCATCGGTGAGCTGGCCGCCCGCCTGCCCGAGCTGACCCTGCGCGACGAGGTGCGGATCGGGCGCCGGCTGGAGGGGGCCCGCCGGGTCCGCAAGGCCGAGGCCCGGCAGAAGATCGCCGCCGAGATCGCCGCCGACATCGACCGCGCCGAGCTGCTGGTCGCGCAGCGCCGGGGCGCGGTGCCGGCCATCACGTATCCGGCCGAGCTGCCGGTCAGCCAGAAGAAGGACGAGATCCTGGAGGCGATCCGGGACCACCAGGTGGTGATCGTCGCGGGTGAGACCGGCTCCGGCAAGACCACCCAGATCCCGAAGATCTGTCTGGAGCTCGGCCGCGGCGTGCGCGGTCTGGTCGGCCACACCCAGCCGCGCCGGATCGCCGCCCGCACGGTGGCCGAGCGGGTCGCGGAGGAGCTGAACAGCCCGCTGGGCGAGGCGGTCGGCTGGAAGGTCCGGTTCACCGACCAGGTCGGCCAGGACACCCTGGTCAAGCTGATGACGGACGGCATCCTGCTCGCGGAGATCCAGACCGACCGCGATCTGCGCCAGTACGACACCCTGATCATCGACGAGGCGCACGAGCGCAGCCTCAACATCGACTTCATCCTCGGCTACCTCAAGCAGCTGCTCCCCCGCCGGCCCGACCTCAAGGTCGTGATCACCTCCGCGACCATCGACCCGGAGCGCTTCGCCCGGCACTTCGGCGACGCCCCGATCGTCGAGGTCTCCGGCCGCACGTACCCGGTCGAGGTCCGCTACCGCCCGATCGTGGACG
Organism: Kitasatospora sp. NPDC093550; assembly: GCF_044764985.1. NCBI lineage: Bacteria > Bacillati > Actinomycetota > Actinomycetes > Kitasatosporales > Streptomycetaceae > Kitasatospora > Kitasatospora sp. NPDC093550. The sequence continues at coordinate 149,673 of NZ_JBIWJF010000018.1, read as the reverse complement.
AGGGCGACGAGGACCAGGACGAGACCGACCGCGACCGGGACCAGGTCCAGGCGATCTGCGAGGCCGCCCAGGAGCTGCAGGCCGAGGGCCCGGGCGACATCCTGGTCTTCCTCTCCGGCGAGCGCGAGATCCGGGACACCGCCGACGCCCTGAACCGGCTGAAGCTGCGGAACACCGAGGTCCTGCCGCTGTACGCCCGGCTCAGCTCGGCCGAGCAGCACCGGGTCTTCCAGCGTTCCGGCAGCCGCCGGATCGTGCTGGCCACCAACGTGGCCGAGACCTCGCTCACCGTCCCCGGCATCAAGTACGTGATCGACCCGGGCACCGCCCGGATCTCCCGCTACAGCCACCGCACCAAGGTGCAGCGGCTGCCGATCGAGGCGATCAGCCAGGCCAGCGCCAACCAGCGCAAGGGCCGCTGCGGCCGTACCTCGGACGGCATCTGCATCCGGCTGTACTCGGAGGAGGACTTCCTCTCCCGGCCCGAGTTCACCGACGCCGAGATCCTGCGCACCAACCTGGCGTCGGTGATCCTGCAGATGACCGCGGCCGGCCTCGGCGACATCGCCGCCTTCCCGTTCCTGGACCCGCCGGACTCCCGCAACATCAAGGACGGCGTGCACCTGCTGCACGAGCTGGGCGCGCTGGACCCGGACGAGAAGGACCCGCGCAAGCGCCTCACCCCGCTCGGCCGCAAGCTCGCCCAGCTCCCGGTGGACCCGCGGATGGCCCGCATGGTGCTGGAGGCGGACCGCAACGGCTGCGTCCGGGACGTGATGGTGATCGCCGCCGCGCTGTCCATCCAGGACCCGCGCGAGCGCCCCGCCGAGAAGCGCCAGGCCGCCGACGACCGGCACCGCCGGTTCACCTCGGAGACCTCGGACTTCCTCTCCTACCTGGCGATGTGGCGCTACGTCCGCGAGCAGCAGAAGGAGCTCTCCTCCTCGGCCTTCCGCCGGATGTGCAAGGCCGAGTTCCTCAACTACCTGCGGATACGGGAGTGGCAGGACATCTACACCCAGCTGCGCACCGTGGCCAAGCAGTTGGGCGTGACGATCGAGGAACCGCATCCCGACGCCGAGCCGGACGCCGACCGGATCCACCAGTCGCTGCTGGCCGGACTGCTCTCCCACATCGGCCTGTTCGACGTGGAGAAGCGCGAGTACGGCGGCGCGCGCGGCGCCCGCTTCGCGGTCTTCCCGGGCTCCGGCCTGTTCAAGAAGCCGCCGCGCTGGGTGATGTCGGCCGAGCTGGTGGAGACCTCCCGGCTCTGGGCCCGGATCAACGCCAAGATCGAGCCCGAGTGGGTCGAGCCGCTGGCCGGCCACCTGATCAAGCGCAGCTACAGCGAGCCGCACTGGGAGAAGAAGGCCGGCGCGGTGCTGGCGTACGAGAAGGTCACCCTGTACGGGATGCCGGTCGTCGCCCAGCGCAAGGTCAACTACGGGAAGATCGACCAGGAGCTCTGCCGCGAGCTGTTCATCCGCAACGCGCTGGTGGAGGGCGACTGGGAGACCCACCACCGGTTCTTCGCGGAGAACCGCAAGCTGCTCGGCGAGGTCGAGGAGCTGGAGAACCGGGCCCGCCGCCGGGACATCCTGGTGGACGACCAGACCCTGTTCGACTTCTACGACGCCCGGCTGCCCGACGAGATCGTCTCCACCCGGCACTTCGACTCCTGGTGGAAGAAGGCCCGGCACGAGCAGCCGGACCTGCTGAACTTCGAGAAGTCGATGCTGATCAACGACGCCGCGGACGGCGTCACCGAGGCCGACTACCCGGACTACTGGCAGCAGGGCAAGCTGCGCTTCAAGCTCACGTACCAGTTCGAGCCGGGCAGCGACGCGGACGGCGTGACCGTGCACATCCCGCTGCCGGTGCTGAACCAGGTCACCGCGGAGGGCTTCGACTGGCAGATCCCCGGTCTGCGCGAGGAGCTGGTCACGGCGTACATCAAGTCGCTGCCGAAGGCGGTCCGGCGCAACTTCGTCCCGGCGCCGGACTTCGCCAAGGCGGCGCTGCGCGCGGTGAAGGACCGCCAGGAGCCCCTGCTGCCCGCCCTGGAGCACGCCCTGAAGCGGCTGACGGCCGTCACCGTGCCGCCGGAGGCCTGGGACGACGAGCGGGTGCCGGACCACCTCAAGGTGACCTTCCGGGTGGTGGACGGGCGCCGCAAGCTCGCCGAGTCCAAGGACCTGGAGGAGCTGCGGCTGAAGCTCAAGCCGAAGCTCAAGGAGACGCTGTCCTCGGCCGCCTCGGGCCAGGGCATCGAGCAGGGCGGGCTGACCGCCTGGCCGGAGTCCCTGCCCGTCCTGCAGCGCACCTTCGAGCAGCGCTCGCGCGGCCACTCGCTGCGCGCCTACCCGGCCCTGGTGGACGAGGGCACCTCGGTCGGCATCAAGCTGTTCGACACCCCGGAGGCCCAGGCGCAGGCGATGTGGGAGGGCACCCGGCGGCTGCTGATGCTGACCACCACCTCCCCGGCCAAGTCGATCCAGGGCCGACTGGGCAACCAGGCGAAGCTGGCGCTCTCGTACAGCCCGCACGACTCGATCGGCGCCCTGTTCGAGGACGTGGTGTCGGCGGCGACGGACCGGCTGATGGCCCTGGCCGGCGGACCGGCCTGGGACGCGGCGGCCTTCGGCACGCTGCACGACAAGGTCCGCGCGGACCTGTACGACCTGTCCGCGGACACCACGTTGAAGACGGCCACCGCGCTGATCGCCTTCCACAAGGCCTCGACCCGGCTGAAGACGGTGAGCAGCCCGGTGCTGCTGAACGCGGTGAACGACGTCCGGCTGCACCTGGCCTCGCTGGTGCACCCGGGCTTCGTGACGGCCACCGGCTGGCAGCGGCTGCCCGACCTCAAGCGCTACCTGCTGGCGGTGGACCGCCGCCTGGAGGCGCTGCCCAACCACCCGCAGCGGGACGCCCAGCAGCTGCTGAAGGTCCAGCAGGTGCAGCAGGCCTACGGGGAGCTGCTGGCGGCGGTGCCGGCCGGGCGGCAGCCCTCCGCGGAGGTGCGGGCGATCCGCTGGATGATCGAGGAGCTGCGGGTCAGCTTCTTCGCCCAGTCGCTGGGCACGCCGAGCCCGGTCTCGGAGAAGCGGATCATGAAGGCGATGGAGGCGGCGAGGGCCACCCTCTGAGCTGCGGGTGGGCCTTCAGGAGCCAGTTCGACCTGGGGGCCCACCATGGGCTACGATCTGTCTTGTTCGCAGCGCGGCAAGCGAGTGAACGAGATCAGAACACTCTGGTCCCGTGGAGCAGTTGGTTAGCTCGCCACCCTGTCAAGGTGGAGGTCGCGGGTTCAAGTCCCGTCGGGATCGCCGTAACGCGAGAGGCCCGGAACCGTCAGGTTCCGGGCCTCTCGCTTTTGCCCGTCCGGCCCCATACCCCGAGCCGGGCGCGGACCACAAGTGAAGGACCGCGTGACGGTCGTCACCGAACCTCCCCGAAAACCCGGCGCGGCACACCCCGCCCAAGAGGCCGTTAATTTAATATGTAAAATTGCACTTCTATTCACTGTAAATCCCCCCCGCCCCTTGAGCATCAAATCGTTATCCGGAGTTCAGCATTCCGACGGCCCGGCGTGCGGCCGGGGGTACGGCAAAGGGGCCGCTTACCGGACCCGGCGGAGTCCGGTAAGCGGCCCCTTTAAAGAGCCTTTGGCCTATCAGGCCTCAGTGCGCTGAGCCGGAATCCCGGCCAGCAGGGCGCGCACCTCCGCCTCGCGATAACGGCGGTGACCGCCGAGCGTGCGAATCGACGTCAGCTTGCCCGCCTTGGCCCAGCGGGTGACCGTCTTCGGGTCCACGCGGAACATGGTGGCAACCTCTGCCGGCGTCAGCAGCGGCTCAGCATCAGGGGTACGAGCGGTCATGAGCGGCCTCCTCGGGAGAACCGAACCAGGGCGGTTCTATCCTTCAAATTCTGCACCTTGGCCCGCGATGCCCGAAATGGCATAGACGGGCCGAGTCGGTTATAGGACGAACGGCTTGTCCTGGTGTCTACAACTACACCATCCGTCCAGCCCTATCGACCAAACCGCCAAAATTGACCCCTCACGGGTTCAAGGCCGACGGATGGCGATGGACCACCCCATAACGGACAGTCACGCGACGATGACATCCGGTTACGAGGGGACCAGACCCTCCGTTTCCCCGCAAAGCACGCATCGACTCCAGAACCACCCAAAAGTGGGCACGCTCACGTGAAGTTGGGCTGGTTGTCCCATTTTTGCACATAGGGGTAAGTTCGCGTCAACGGTGAGTAGTGTCACGTTCGGCAGCTATTGACCCGAACCAGGACCTTGGTCATCGTCGGTGCGGTCCCAAGGACCCTTACAGTCATACACGGGCGGTCGGACGTCAGTTCGCGTACCGCAGCGCCAGCACCCGGCGCCAGCGCACCGTCAGTTCTCCGTACACGCGCAGCGCCTCGGCGGTGTCCCCCGCCCGCAGCGCGCGCAGCCCCTCCTCCAGCTCCCCCGCCGAACGGTCCGCCAGCAACCGCTCCGGCCCCAGCAGATGCACCAGCCCCCCGTAGTCCAGTTCCACCAGCGAGCGCGGGTGGAACTCCTCCAGCCACCGCCCGATCCGCTCCGCCCCCCGTGCCAGGTCCCCCTCCGGCACGGCCTCCCGCAGCGCCCGGTAGGCCCGGGCCACCCGCCGCCGCGCCTGCGCCATCGGCACCAGGTAGAACAGCGCCGCCGGCCGGGCGTCCCCCTCCTCCCCGCTCCCCCCGTCCCCTTCCTCCCCCGCTCCGCCCGGCACGAAGCAGCGGTCCTCGTCCCCGAACGGCAGGAACCAGCGCACCGGGACCTCCCACCGGCTGGTCAGGATCCACGGCCGGGCGTCCGGGTGCTCGGCCCGCCAGCGCTCCCGGTCCGCCTCGGCGGCCTCCCGGGCCGCCGGCGGCAGCGCGGTGTCCAGCAGCGCCACCGGCGCCCCGGCCCGCAGCTCCTCCAGCGCCTGCCAGCTGCGCAGCCTGGTCGCCCACGGGCAGACGTACAGTACGCCGTCCACCACCCGCAGGTACGCCCGCCCGCTCTCCCGCTCGGGCAGCGCCCGGGGCGTCCGGGCGGCCAGCTCCGCGAGCGCCTCCCGCTGCTCCTCCAGCACCGTCGCCGCGACCGGCTGGGCGGCCTCCACCGCGTCCGGGCCGCGCTCCGCCGCGTAGGCCTGCCAGCGCGCCCGCTCGGGCTCCGGATAGGCCGCCAGCGGCTCGTAGACCCGCAGGTGGGCGGCGTAGGGCGGTTGTACGGAGGTACGTACGACGGTCACGTCCTGCATCGTCGCACGCGCCGACCGGACCGGGGAGGGCGCGCCCCCGAACCGTTCGCGCCCGCACCGCGCACCCCTTCCCGTCTCACCCCTCGGACAACCGGCACAAGCTCGGACAAGAGGGCGGATCGGCGGCGCGCTCGCGACTACGCTTCGCCTTAGGCGCCCGCACCACAGCAGCGGGCCTTCGATACTGGAGTCACCACAGTGACCGACGTACAGACCCCCGCCACGCACCCCGCACCCGGCGTGCTCAGCAGGATCTTCCGTACCGAACAGGACGGCGCCCCCGGCGACGGCCACGAGCAGGTCGTCCTCTGCCACGACCGCGGCTCCGGCCTGAAGGCCATCATCGCCATCCACTCGACCGCCCTGGGCCCGGCCCTCGGCGGCACCCGCTTCTTCCCGTACGCCTCCGAGGAGGAGGCGCTGGAGGACGCGCTGAACCTGTCCCGCGGGATGTCCTACAAGAACGCGCTGGCCGGGCTGGACCTCGGCGGCGGCAAGGCCGTCATCATCGGCGACCCGAACAAGGACAAGAACGAGGCGATGCTCCGGGCCTACGGCCGCTTCGTCGAGTCCCTGCGCGGCCGCTACATCACCGCCTGCGACGTGGGCACCTACGTGCAGGACATGGACGTCATCGCGCGCGAGACCGAGTTCGTGACCGGCCGCTCGCCCGAGCACGGCGGTGCCGGCGACTCGTCCATCCTGACCGCCTTCGGCGTCTTCCAGGGCATGCGGGCCTCCGCCCAGGCCCGCTGGGGCCAGCCGACCCTGCGCGGCAAGCGGGTCGGCGTCGCGGGCGTCGGCAAGGTCGGCCACTACCTGGTCGGCCACCTGGTCGCCGACGGCGCCACCGTCGTCATCACCGACCCCTTCGAGGCCGCCGTCAACCGCGTGCGCGCGGCCCACCCGGACGTCGAGGTGGTCGCCGACACCACCGCCCTGCTCCAGGCGAAGCTGGACGTCTACGCCCCCTGCGCCCTCGGCGGCGCGCTGACCGACGACGTCGTCGCGGCGCTGGGCGAGTTCGGCACCTCGATCGTCTGCGGCGCTGCCAACAACCAGCTGGCCCACGCCGGCGTGGAGAAGGACCTCGCCGACCGCGGCATCCTCTACGCGCCGGACTACCTGGTGAACTCCGGCGGCGTCATCCAGGTCGCCGACGAGATCGACGGCTTCAACTTCGAGCGCGCCAAGAACAAGGCCACCAAGATCTTCGACACCACCCTGGAGATCTTCACCCGGGCCGCCGTCGACGGCGTCCCGCCGGCGGTGGCCGCCGACCGCCTGGCCGAGAAGCGGATGCGCGAGATCAGCGCGCTGCGCACGGTCCTGCTCCCGGGCGCCCGCCGCGCCTGATCCGGTCGCCGTCACCGGAGGCGTGATGCGCGGGGGCCCGCCACCGCGGTCCCCCGCGCATCACGATGTGGAACCGGATTCTCACTTCTCCGTCCGAACGGGTGATCCGAGGTCCCCCTTGGGGGGATAATCGGTCCTGGAACGACGAACCTCAGACACCTCTGGACAGCGCGCAAATCGCCGCAAAACCTCCCCTGACCTGGGAAGACCCGGTCTCGGGTGCGGTCGGTGCGCGCCACGTCACACCGACGACGTACCGTCCAGCGGCGGAAACAGGTACCGTTAATGCTCCAAGGGACGGTCCTCCCATTCGGGCAGACCGGTCCTGATCATGAACACGTGTCAGACTCGGGGCCGTGAGCCCCATCGTTGAGGGGGTCGACCCATGGGGCGCGGCCGGGCCAAGGCCAAGCAGACGAAGGTCGCCCGCGAGCTGAAGTACAACAGCGGCGGGTTCGACGCTCATCGTCTGTCCAACGAGCTGGGCGTATCGCCGTCCACCGCTTCGATCGACCCCGAGCCGATCGAGGAGGAAGAGGACGACGACCCGTACGCGGAGTACGCCGCCCGCTACGGCGCCCTCGACGACGAGGACGACAACGAGCCGGGTGCCGGGGCCTCGCAGGCCTCCCGCCGCTCGTAGCCACCAGCTTCACCGGACCGGTCCGGGCGCCCAGGGCGCCGGGCCGGTCTTCGGCGTTCCCGCGTACGGGGGCCGCTGAGGCCCGCTGGTACCCGTGGGACGCGGGAGGCCCCCTTCCGGCGTGCCGGAAGGGGGCCTCTCGCCGGTCGGGCGCGGGTCAGGCCCGGAAGCCCTCGTAGGCGTTGTAGAGGGCCGCGCCGCCCTCGTGCTCGTCGGTGCGCTCGACGATGTCGCCGAGCAGCCAGGACTCGACGCCGCGGTCCTCCAGGATCGACAGCACGATGTCCACCGAGTGCGGCGGGACGACCGCGACCATGCCGACGCCCATGTTGAGCGTCTTCTCGATCTCCAGGGTGGCCACGTTGCCGACCTCGGCGACGGTCCGGAAGACCGGCAGCGGGGTCCAGGTGCCGCGGTCCAGGCGGGCGTGCAGGCCGTCCGGGATGACCCGGGCCAGGTTGGCCGCCAGGCCGCCGCCGGTGACGTGCGAGAAGGCGTGCACCTCGGTGGCGCGGGTGAGCGCCAGGCAGTCCAGCGAGTAGATCCGGGTCGGCTCCAGCAGCTCCTCGCCGAGGGTGCGGCCGAACTCCTCGACCTTGCGGTCCAGCTTCCAGCCGGCCTCGTTCAGCAGCACGTGGCGGACCAGCGAGTAGCCGTTGGAGTGCAGGCCGGAGGCGGCCATCGCGATCACCACGTCGCCGGCCCGCACGCGGTCCGCGCCGAGCAGCGCGTCGGCCTCGACGACACCGGTGCCGGCGCCCGCCACGTCGTACTCGTCCGGGCCCAGCAGGCCGGGGTGCTCGGCGGTCTCGCCGCCGACCAGGGCGCAGCCGGCCAGCGCGCAGCCCTCGGCGATGCCCTTGACGATCGCGGCGACCCGCTCCGGGACGACCTTGCCGACGCAGATGTAGTCGGTCATGAACAGCGGCTCGGCGCCGCACACCACCAGGTCGTCGACGACCATGCCGACCAGGTCGTGGCCGATGGTGTCGTGCTTGTCCATGGCGGCGGCGATGGCCACCTTGGTCCCCACGCCGTCGGTGGCCGAGGCCAGCAGCGGCCGCTCGTAGTTCTTGAAGGCGGACGCGTCGAAGAGGCCGGCGAAGCCGCCGAGGCCGCCGACCACCTCGGGGCGGTTCGCCTTCTTCACCCACTGCTTCATGAGCTCGACGGCGCGGTCGCCCGCCTCGATGTCGACACCGGCGGCGGCGTACGTGGCGCCGTTCTGGTTGGAGCTGGTCACTGCGTGCGGCCCTTTCGGGTCAGGTGGGTTGTTCGGGGACTGCAGGGGGCGGAACAGCGGTGGGGCCCCGGTTCGCGGGACCCCACCGTGGTGTCGTTACGGGCGGCGCAGCGCGTCGGCCGCGCCCGCCCCGCCGAGCAGCGACTGGACGCCGTCCAGGTCGCTGCCGCTGGTCGGCTTGCCGCGGACGGCCGGCTGCTGCTGGCCGCCCTTGATCTCGGCCTCCAGCAGGAGCTTGCCGAGCAGCGCCGGGTCCGGCAGCTCCATCGGGTACTCGCCGTCGAAGCAGGCCCGGCAGAGCCTGTCCTTGGGCTGCTTGGTGGCCTCGATCATGCCGTCGATCGAGATGTAGGAGAGCGAGTCGGCACCGAGGGTGCGGCCGATCTCCTCGATGGTCATGCCGTTGGCGATCAGCTCCGCGCGGGTGGCGAAGTCGATGCCGAAGAAGCAGGGCCACTTCACCGGCGGGGACGAGATCCGGATGTGCACCTCGGCGGCGCCGGCCTCGCGGAGCATCTTCACCAGCGCGCGCTGGGTGTTGCCGCGGACGATCGAGTCGTCGACGACCACCAGGCGCTTGCCGGCGATGACCTCGCGCAGCGGGTTGAGCTTGAGCCGGATGCCGAGCTGGCGGATGGTCTGGCTGGGCTGGATGAAGGTGCGGCCGACGTAGGCGTTCTTCACCAGGCCGGAGCCGTACGGGATGCCGCTGGCCTCGGCGTAGCCGATCGCGGCGGGGGTGCCGGACTCGGGCGTCGCTATCACCAGGTCGGCCTCGACCGGGGCCTCCTTCGCCAGGCGGCGGCCCATCTCCACGCGGGAGAGGTGGACGTTGCGGCCGGCGATCGAGGTGTCGGGGCGGGCCAGGTAGACGTACTCGAAGACGCAGCCCTTGGGCTTGGCCTCGGCGAAGCGGGAGGTGCGCAGGCCGTTCTCGTCGATGGCGATGAGCTCGCCGGGCTCGACCTCGCGGATGAAGGAGGCGCCGACGATGTCCAGCGCCGCCGTCTCGGAGGCGACCACCCAGCCGCGCTCCAGCCGGCCGAGCACCAGCGGGCGGATGCCCTGCGGGTCGCGGGCGGCGTAGAGCGTGTGCTCGTCCATGAAGACGAGCGAGAACGCGCCCTTGACGTTGGGCAGCACGACCTTGGCCGTCTCCTCGATGGAGAGGTCCGGGTGGCCGGCGAGCAGCGCCGTCACCAGGTCGGTGTCGTTGGTCGCGGCGGTCCGGCCGGAGCGCGAGACGTGCTCCTCGCCGGGCAGTTCGGCGACCATGGCCGCCAGTTCGGCGGTGTTCACCAGGTTTCCGTTGTGCCCGAGGGCCAGCGAACCGTGCACGGTCGCCCGGAAAGTCGGCTGGGCGTTCTCCCAGACCGAGGAACCGGTGGTCGAGTAGCGGGCGTGTCCGACGGCGATATGCCCGTGCAACGACCCCAGGGAGGCCTCGTCGAAGACCTGGGAGACGAGTCCCATGTCCTTGAAGACGAGAATCTGGGAGCCGTTGCTCACTGCGATGCCCGCGGATTCCTGACCGCGGTGCTGCAGGGCGTAAAGGCCGAAGAACGTGAGCTTGGCGACCTCCTCGCCGGGAGCCCAGACACCGAAGACGCCGCAAGCGTCCTGGGGGCCTTTCTCGCCGGGAAGAAGATCGTGGTTGAGTCTTCCGTCACCACGTGGCACGCCTTCGAGTCTAGGGCAGTTGGCACAGGCTTCCGGAACCCGGGATGCCGGGATTGTCGGACGATCGTTCGGTAACGCGCGTAGACAAAACCCCTTACGGGGTGGGGATTTCGGGGTGCCGGAATTCCGGCGGGTGGCGGTTGGCCTTGCGGTTCGCGCCTGTTGGGGAGTTCCGTGTGCGGAGCGACGGCCGCCGGCGCGCGGCCGAACGTGAGCCTGCTCACCCGGCGTTCACCGCGGCTTCACGCAGCCGGGAGCAGCAGGCCCCAGGCGCCCGGGTGCACCGTCCAGGTGCGGGCGCGGACCGGGCCGACCGGGTGGCCGTCCGCCTCGTAACCGAAGCCCCGGCCGACCACCGAGACGCTCGCCGCCCGGGCCCGCACCAGGGCGCCGGAGGCCCTGACCACGACCTCCATCTCGCCCGTCCCGTCCGAGGCGCCGGAGGGCAGGGAGACCTGGACCAGCCGGACCGGCCGGTGGACGTCCGCGAGCAGCCGGCCGTCGGCCTCGACCCGGACCCGGGGGCTGTGGTCGGTGCCCTCCGGGGTGAGTGCGTTCGCCTGCTCGGCCGCAGCCAGTTTCGCCCATAGCGAACGCCAGCCACCCGGACGGCCCACCAGCCGACGGGTGCCGCCCCCCGTGATCCGCACCCCGCCCAGGGCGACCCCGCCGCCGTCGTCCACCAGCAGGTCCAGTCGGCGCGGCGCCCCCGACAGCACCGCCCGCGCGGCCCGGACCGGCTCCCCCGGCACCCCCAGCGCGCGGGCCGTCGCCAGCTCCTCCGTACGACCGACCGGAACCATCCCCACCGGTTCCGCGCCCAGCTCACGCTGCCGATGCAGCGCCTGCAGCACCCGTTGCAGGGCGAAGTCGGAACCGATCACCACCGGTCGCCGCCGACCCCGGTGCGAAAGCATCCGATCGAGCTCGGAAGGGTTCTCCGGAAGCACCACCTTGACGTCCGCACCCCCGCAGAGCACGTCCTTCGCGATCCGCACCGACTCGCCGTCGGTCTGCCGGGCCACCGGGTCGAGGAGCAGCAGGAGCGGCTCGGGGCCGCTCGTTCCAGGCGTGGACAGGGACGACACGACCGGTCCTTCCTCAGGTAATCTCTCGGTGCAAGAGCCCCTTGCGCCATTGCGCCAGGGGCTTCGTCTATCTCGGGGCAGACTGCGGCCTACGCAGGATGCCCCAACCGGAAGGGGTGTACGCCTGTGCCGGCACTCGTGCTCGTTGGCGCTCAGTGGGGAGACGAGGGCAAGGGGAAGGCCACCGACCTCCTCGGTGGCTCCGTCGACTACGTCGTCCGCTACCAGGGCGGCAACAACGCCGGTCACACGGTGGTCATCGGCGACCAGAAGTACGCCCTGCACCTGCTCCCTTCCGGAATCCTCAGCCCGAACGTCACGCCGGTCATCGGCAACGGCGTCGTGATCGACCCGGCGGTGCTGCTCTCCGAGCTGGCCGGCCTGAACGACCGCGGCATCGACACCTCCAAGCTGCTGATCTCGGGCAACGCCCACCTGATCACGCCGTACCACCGCACCCTGGACAAGGTCACCGAGCGCTTCCTCGGCAAGCGCCGGATCGGCACCACCGGCCGCGGCATCGGCCCGACCTACGCGGACAAGATCAACCGCGTCGGCGTCCGGGTCCAGGACCTGTTCGACGAGTCGATCCTGCGCCAGAAGATCGAGGCGGCGCTGCACGACAAGAACCAGGTCCTGGTCAAGCTGTACAACCGCCGCACCATCCCGGCCGACCTGGTGGTCGAGGAGTACCTGGGCTACGCGGAGAAGATCAAGCCCTTCCTCGCCGACACCACCCTCGTCCTGGACGAGGCGCTGAAGGCGAACAAGGTCGTCCTGCTGGAGGGCGGCCAGGGCACCCTGCTCGACGTCGACCACGGCACGTACCCCTTCGTGACCTCGTCGAACCCGACCGCGGGCGGCGCCTGCACCGGCGCCGGCATCGGCCCCACCAAGATCGACCGGGTCATCGGCATCCTCAAGGCCTACACCACCCGCGTCGGCTCCGGCCCGTTCCCGACCGAGCTGTTCGACGCGGACGGCGAGGCGCTGCGCCGGATCGGCGGCGAGCGCGGTGTCACCACCGGCCGCGACCGCCGCTGCGGCTGGTTCGACGCCGTCATCGCGCGCTACGCGACCCGGGTCAACGGCCTCACCGACTTCTTCCTGACCAAGCTCGACGTGCTGACCGGCTGGGAGCAGATCCCGGTCTGCGTCGCGTACGAGATCGACGGCAAGCGGGTCGAGGAGCTCCCCTACAACCAGTCCGACTTCCACCACGCCAAGCCGATCTACGAGACGCTGCCGGGCTGGACCGAGGACATCAGCAAGGCGAAGACCTTCGCCGAGCTGCCGAAGAACGCCCAGGCCTACGTGAAGGCGCTGGAGGAGATGTCGGGCGCGCCGATCTCGGCCATCGGCGTCGGCCCGGGCCGGAACGAGACGATCGAGATCAACTCGTTCATCTGAGCCTGATCGGCAGCGGAACGCACCGGCACGCACCGGACCGTTCGGAGGGCCCCGCGGGATTCGTCCCGCGGGGCCCTCTTCTGCGTCCACACTGGCAATTTTGCACTAGTTCAATCTTCTCTTGCATCTAGTGCAGGCTCGCGTTACGTTCGGATCATGACCGCGAAGCTGCCCACGCCCGTCACCCTCACCGGCCGCCACATCCGCCTGGAGCCGCTGGACCGCCGCCACTTCGCCGACCTGTGGAGCAACGTCGGCCCCGACCCCGAGGTCTGGCGCTGGATCCCGATCCGGCTGCCCGCCACGCGGGAGGAGATGGACGCGCTGCTCGACGACCGCCTCGCCGAGGCGGCCACCGGGGAGACGGTCTACTTCGCCGCCGTCGACCTCGCGAGCGGCCGGGCCGTCGGCATCACCGGCTACCACGACTTCAGCGCGGTGAACGAGTACCTGGAGATCGGCGGCACCTGGTACGCCCGGTCGGTCTGGCGCACCGCGGTCAACACGGAGGCCAAGCTGCTGCTGCTCACCCACGCCTTCGAGGACCTCGGCATGGGCCGCGTCTTCTGGAAGACCGACGCCCGCAACGAACGCTCCCGCAACGCGATCCAGCGCCTCGGCGCCCAGTTCGAGGGCGTCCACCGCCGCGCCCGTCTGCTCCCGGACGGCACCTGGCGGGACAGCGCCTACTTCTCGATGCTCACCGACGAGTGGCCGGCCGCCAAGTCCCGTCTGACGGAACGGCTTTCGCGCGGCTGACGGCCCGTCGGTCGATCGGCGGGGCTCAGGCGAGCGGCAGGGCGGACACCGTGTTCCCGATCCAGGCGAACACCAGCTTGCCGTCGGTGCTCAACCGGCAGCTGACGGACTCCTCGGACGGCTGGTAGGTCGGGTCGGTGAAGGTCCACGTCAGGCGGCCGGTGGCGGCGTCGACGGCGTGGACGCAGGGCAGCAGGCGCGACTCGTGCGGGACGCGGCCGGACACGAGGACGGTGCCCCCGGCCACCACCGGGGCCTCGGACGCGGCCGGGTAGCCGGGCAGCGGGCAGGTCCAGCGGACCTTCCCGGTACCCGCGTCGACGGCGGAGCAGGACCGGGTGCCGAGGCCCAGGTAGAGGGTGCCGTCGGCCACCGCGAGGTCGCCGATCCGCCCCTCCTTCGGGTCGAGGCGCCACAGCTGCCTGCCGTCCTCCAGGCCGACCGCCTGCAGCGCCGCGTCGTCCACCGCGCAGTACGCCCGCTGGTCGTCGCAGCGGACCGGCCGGGGCTTCGCGCTCCCGGTCTCCACCCGCCAGAGCGCCGCGCCGTCGTCGGTGTTGCGGGCGACCAGGTCGTACTTGTTGTCGAGGTGCAGCAGGGTGCTGCCGCCGATCGCCCCGGGCGTCTCCAGGTCGGAGGAGTCCGGGTCCTCCTGGAACCAGACCCGGCTGCTCAGTTCCCTGCCCAGGCCCAGGATCCCGGTGGTGGCGCCCTCGCCGCCGGCCTCCCCGACGGCGATCTTGAGGTAGAGCCGCTGGTCGGTCGCCGCCACCAGGGACTGGTACACCGGCCGCATGCCGCCGTCCAGGACGGTGCTCGCGGCGACGCCCACCGAACCGTTCGCGAGCGCCAGTCGGCGGAGCCCGTCGGACAGCTCGTAGAGACGGCCGCCGCCCACCAGGTACGCCCTGCTCGCGGCGTCCTGCCGCTCCCAGCGGCCCTCGCCGGTGGCGGCGGCCACCGCGAGCAGGGTGTCCGCGTGGACCAGGACCAGGTCGTCGACCACCGCCAGGGCCGGGCCCGCGGCCGACGCGCTGCCCTCGGTGGTGACCGTCCAGACCGGCTTGGGCGCCGTCCCGGCGCCGCCGCCCGGGGAGTCGGAGCGGGTCAGCGCCCAGGTGGCGGCGCCGGCCGCGGCGGTGACGGCCAGCGCCCCGCCGGACAGCAGCAGACGGCGGCGGGAGAACGCTCCCCGCCGCGGAGCGGCCTCGTCCTCCGGTGCCGACGTCACCGCCGCGGCCGGCGCCGGCTCCACCGGTCCGGTCAGGTCCACCCTGGTCCGGTTCTGCGCGATCGTCGGGGCCTCGGACGGTCCCGGACCGACGCGGAGCGGGGCCTCCAGGTTCATCACCGCCGCCGCGTGGCGGGCCAGGTCGGCGGCCACCGGGCCGGGGAGCCACTCGCCGTCGGCGGCGCCGACGGCGAGCAGGGCCCGCAGCTCGGCCGGGCGCGGGCGCCGCTCCGGGTCCTTGCGCAGGCACTGCGCCAGGATCCCGCGCAGTTCGGCCGGGACGCCGGCCAGGTCGGGCTCCTCGTGCACCACCTTGTAGAGCTGGGCGGCGGCGCCCGAGGCGCTCTCGAAGGGGCCGTGCCCCGTCACCGCGAAGACCAGCACGGAGCCCAGCGAGAAGACGTCCCCGGGGGCACCGCTCGGCAGGCCGCCGGCCTGCTCGGGGGACATGAAGCCGGGGGAGCCGATCACCCCGCCCGTCCTGGTCATCTCGTCGTCGTCCAGGGCCCGGGCTATGCCGAAGTCGATCACCCGCGGGCCGTCGGCGGCGAGCAGGACGTTGGAGGGCTTGAGGTCGCGGTGGACCAGTCCGGCCCGGTGGATCGCCTCCAGCGCCTCGGCCAGCCGGGCGCCGAGCGTGCGCACCGAGTCCTCGGGCAGCGGGCCGTGCTCCCGGACGGCCTGGGCGAGCGAGGGACCGAGCACGTACGCGGTGGCGAGCCAGGGCGTCGGGCCGTCCGGGTCGGCGTCGGTCACCGGCGCGGTGTGGACGGCGTCCACCGCCCGGGCCGCGGCCACCTCGCGACGGAAGCGGGTCCGGAAGACCGCGTCCCGGGCGAGTTCGGAGCGGACCGCCTTCACCGCGACGGTGCGCCCGCCGGCCGAGCGGGCCAGGAAGACGTCGCCCATGCCGCCCGCGCCGAGCCGGGCGAAGAGCCGGTACGGGCCGATGGCCTCCGGGTCGGTGTCGTGCAGCGGCTCCATCTGTTCCCCCAGGCGAACGTCCCCGGCGAAGGCACCGGTCGGCATCGCCGGTGATCGTACGGGAGCGCGGGGTCCGCTGCCGGGGGTGGGGTGCCCGGGGTCGGCCGGTCCGCCGCCGGGCCCGGAGCGACCGCTATTTCCGCTCGGCGCCGGTGGAATGGCCGGCCGCGAACTCGCGCTTCGCCCGGCGGGGTTCACGGGGTTGGATGTTCACCAGCCAGACCAGCCAGCCGACGAATAGCACGGCGAGGAGGAGTGCGGACAATGCGGCGACCAGAAGCGCATTCACCGGGATGCGGAAATGCGACGGAAAGGGCGGGGACGGCGAGGGGGACGGAGAGGCGTGGGAAGTGGCATGGCTGTCTCCGGTCGGTGATGTCGGGGCGCCGCGACCATGCATCTGGTGTGTCATTACGGCTGTTTGAGGACTGTTTAGACGACAACAAGTCAGTGTGTGACACGGACGACCCTAGGGTCAGGGTGCCAGAGTTGCTACCGAGCGGGAGAACGTTCACTCCATCGTGGGGTATCCCCCATTTCGGTAGCTGGCGCCCGGTGTGCACGGCACACTTCACCGGAAGCATCGACCGCAGCCGCGATCCGGAGAAGAGAGTCATGCCACCCCGCTTGTCGCCGACCGTGCGCCAGCAGCGCCTCGGAATCGAGTTGCGCAGGATGCGCGAACGCGTGGGCGTGACGCCCAAGACCCTCGCCGCCGTCATCGGCACCGACCTCCCCAAGATCTCCCAGATGGAGAACGGGAAATCGGGCATCAGCGCGGACCGGCTGCGGATCTGGGCACACACCTGCGGCTACGAGGACGGGCCGTACCTCGACGCGCTGCTCGCCATGACGCAGGACCGGCGCAAGTACTGGTGGGACGGCTACCGCGGCCGGCTGCCGAACGCGATCATCGACATCGCGGAGATGGAGCACCACGCCGCGTCCCTGTCCATCCTGAACAGCACGTTCATCCCCGGCCTGTTGCAGACCCCGGCGTACGCCGCCGCGGTGTTCGAACGGCTCCCCCCGCAGCACCGGCAGGAGGCGGAGATCCGGAAGGCATTCCGGATTCGGCGCCAGCAGATCCTCGTCGACCAGCCGAAACCGTACGGCGCAATCCTGCACGAGTCCGCGCTGCGCATGCAGTTCGGCGGTCCGGAAGTGCTGCGCGAGCAGTTGCGGAGCCTGCTGGAGAATTCCGAGCGGCCCGGGGTGGAGATCCGGGCGATCCCGTTCAGCGTCCCCACCTACACGGGATCCGGGGAGAGCCTGTACCTCGCCCGCGGTCCGGTCCCGGAGCTCGACACCGTCCAGATCGACCTCTCCCACGGGCCGAAGTTCGTGCACTCCGTAGCGGAATTGGACTCCTACCGCCGGATCAAGGAGAGGACCGCGGAGATCGCTCTCGGGCCGGAGGAGACCCGGGAGTTCATCCGGACCTTACTGAAAGACTTCTCATGAGCACGTGGAACAAGGCGTCGGCCAGCGGCGAGAGCACCGACTGCGTCGAGGTCAGGGTGGCGGGCGGGCTGGTGGAGATCCGCGAGTCCGACCGGCCCGAGGTGGTCGTGCGCACCACGCCGCGCAAGTGGGCCGCCTTCGTCCGCGGGGTGAAGGCCGGGGAGTTCGACCGGTACGGCGACCCGCACCCGCCCGGGACCGGCGGCCGGGCTGGCCGTGACCAGCGGCCCCGCCGGCCGTGACCGACGGCCCCGCCGGCCGGGCGAGCGGCCCCCACCGGCCGTGACGGCGAGCGGGTCGGCCCGGCGGCGGCGGTAGGCTTGGCAGCCCACAGTGGACCCCTGCGCCTGGCACAGCACCCCCGGGTGGGGTGCGCGTGCGGGAGAAATCGGAGCATCCGAGGATGGCTCGGCACCTGATCACCAGCGCCCTTCCGTACATCAACGGGATCAAGCACCTGGGCAACATGGTCGGGTCCATGCTCCCGGCGGACGTGTACTCCCGCTACCTGCGCCAGCGCGGCCACGAGGTGCTGTTCATCTGCGCCACCGACGAGCACGGCACCCCCGCCGAGCTGGCCGCCCAGGAGGCCGGGCTGCCGGTCGCCGAGTTCTGCGCCCGGGCGCACGACGCGCAGAAGGCGGTCTACGACGGCTTCGGGCTCTCCTTCGACCACTTCGGCCGCAGCTCCTCCCCGCAGAACCGGGAGATCACCCAGGAGATCGCCCGCGAGCTGCAGCGCAACGGCTTCATCGAGGAGCGCGCGATCCGCCAGGTGTACTCCAACGCCGACGGCCGCTTCCTGCCGGACCGCTACATCGTCGGCACCTGCCCGCACTGCGGCTACGACAAGGCGCGCGGCGACCAGTGCGAGAACTGCACCCGGGTGCTGGACCCGACCGACCTGCTGGAGCCGCGCTCGGCGATCAGCGGCAGCGCGGACCTGGAGGTCCGCGAGACCCGGCACCTCTTCCTGCTCCAGTCGAAGCTGACCGAGGAGGTCGAGGCCTGGGTCGCCGCGCACGGCGACGAGTGGCCGGTGCTGGCCTCCTCGATCGCCCGCAAGTGGCTGACCGAGGGCCTGCAGGACCGCTCGATCACCCGCGACCTGGAGTGGGGCGTCCCGGTGCCGGCCGACGTCTGGCCCGAACTGGCCGCCGAGGGCAAGGTGTTCTACGTCTGGTTCGACGCCCCGATCGAGTACATCGGCGCCACCAAGGAGTGGGCGGACGCCGCCCCGGCCGGGCAGCTGCGGGACTGGCGGTCCTGGTGGTACGAGGCCGACGAGACCGTCCGCTACACCGAGTTCATGGGCAAGGACAACGTCCCCTTCCACACCGTAATGTTCCCGGCGACGATCCTCGGCTCGCGCCGCCCGTGGAAGACCGTCGACTACGTCAAGGCCTTCAACTGGCTGACGTACTACGGCGGGAAGTTCTCCACCAGCCAGAAGCGCGGCATCTTCAGCGACGTCGCGCTGGAACTGCTGCCCGCCGACTACTGGCGCTACTTCATGATGGCGCACGCCCCCGAGTCGGACGACTCCAGCTTCACCTGGGACCTCTTCGCCTCGGTGGTCAACAAGGACCTCGCCGACACCCTCGGCAACTTCGTCAACCGGGTGCTGTCCTTCAGCCGCAAGCGCTTCGGCGACGACGTCCCCGGCGGCCACGCCGCGGGCGAGGCCGAGCAGCGCCTCGGCGAGCAGGTCGCCGGCCTGCTGGCCGAGTACGAGGCCCAGCTGGACGCGCTCAACTTCCGCAAGGCCGCGCAGGCCCTGCGCGCGCTGTGGAGCGCGGGCAACGCCTACCTGGACGAGAAGGCGCCCTGGCTGCAGGTCAAGACCGACCCGGACGCGGCGGCGCTGACGCTGCGCACGGCGATGAACCTGATCCACCTGTACGCGGTGGTGTCCGAGCCGTTCATCCCCACGGCGGCGGCCGCGATGCGCGCGGCCTTCGCGCTGCCCGCGGACTCCCCGGCGGCCACCCGCCGCTGGGTGGCCCCGGAGCAGGCCCGGGCGCTGGACCTGGTGCCGGCCGGGACGGCCTTCACGGTGCCGCCGGTGCTGTTCGCCAAGATCACGGACGAGGACCTGGCGGCCTGGACGGAGCGCTTCGGGGGCGTCGAGGGCTGACGACCGCACACGGCGGCGGGGCCCGGAGGCGATCCTCCGGGCCCCGCCCCCATGCCGCGCGGCGTGCGGCGGTCCGAGCCGGGCCCGCTAGGACGTGTCCGAGGGCCCGTCCGGGCGGACCGTCTCGGCGGCCAGCCAGTCCAGGTACCCGGGGCTGCCGGCCACCACCGGCACGGCGATCAGCTCGGGCGTGTCGTACGAGTGCCGCTCGGCGACGAACGCGCCGAGCCGGTCGGCGAGTTCGGCGCGGGTCTTGAGGTCGATCCGCCACTCCTCGGCGTCCTGCACCTCGCCCTCCCACCAGTACACCGACCGTACGGGGTACACCTGGGCGCAGGCCGCCAGCCGCTCCCGCACCACGGCGGACGCCAGGGCCCGCGCCTGCTGCTCGCTCTCGTGGGTGGTGGTCACCACGACGAAGCGCCGCTCGCTCGCTGTCATGCCCCGACGGTATCCCGGGCGCCCGGCGGGGTGGGCGGTCCGACGGGCCGCCCCGCCCGGCGGCGGGCTCCCCGGATCAGGCCTTGCGGGCCGTGTGGACGGTCATCGCGGAGAGGTAGAAGGCGTCCGGGCGGCGCAGGATGCCGGTGGGGGCGTCCTCGTCGAGGAGGGCTTCGAGGGTGGCGCGGTCCTCAGGCCGGAGGCTCTCGGCGAGCTGGTCGTGCAGACGGCTGAGCTGGGTGCGCAGGTACGCGCGGGTGGACCGGTCGAGCGGGGCGGGACGGTCGACCAGGAAGGTGCGGGTGCCGCTCGGGGTCAGCCCGGCGCGCTCCAGCATGGCCGGCCAGTCCTCGATCTCCTCGGTGCTGCCCGGCAGTTCGGCCCGCATGGTGCTGAAGCCGTCCTCGTGGGCCGCGTCCAGCCGGGCCTGGAAGCCGGGGCGGCCGAGGCCGAAGTCGCGGGGCAGGTAGCGCGCGGCCAGGCCGCGTTCGGCGACGGCGAGCAGACCGCCCGGCCGCAGCAGCCCGGCGAGCGAGGTGAGCGCGGCCTGCTGGTCGCCCAGGTGGTGGATCGCGTTGCCGGACCAGATCAGGTCGGCCTCGCCGAGCTTGTCGAACTCGTCGGGCAGGTCGGCCTGTTGGGTGCCCAGCCGGCCGCCCGAGCGGGTCCGGGCGCGCTCCAGCAGGGCGGCGGACTGGTCGACGGCCACCACCTCGGCCGCCGGGAAGACGTCCGCGAGCAGTCCGGCGATCACCCCGGGCCCGCTGCCGACGTCGAGGACCCTGCGCACCTCCCCCGCGCCGTACAGGCCGGACAGCCACTGCGCGGCCTCGGTGACGGCGCCGGCCTTCAGGTCGGCCTCGTGCTCCAGGTGGGCGGCGAGCGCGTCCCAGTCGAAGTCGGCGGCGGGGACGCTTCCGTGGCCGTGGCCGTGCTGGTGGTGGTGGTTCGAGGTCATGTCCGATCTCTCCGTTCGTGGGTGCCGAGGGCTTCCCCGCCGGCGCGGGCACCCCGGCGCCGGACGCGCGGCGGGGCCGCCGTGCCCGGCCGCGGTCCGCCACCGCCAGGCTGCGACCGCCCTCCCCTCGTCGGCAAGCTTTGTTGCCACCCCAGCAAAAGCGCCGCGCACCGGCCCACGCGGCCCCCGCCCGGATGCCGACCCTGGCCACCCGCCCCCGGCGGCGCGGCTTCGACGTCATCCCGGTGTACCGTGCCCGCCCGGCCGGGACAGCCGGGCGGGCACGCCGGAGGGGCGGGCGCTACCCGCGCGGGGCGGCGAAGCAGTGGACGGTGACGGTACGGCCGGAGGCCCACCGCTGGTCGCCGCTGCCGAGGTGGGTCCAGCCGAGCCGGCGGTAGAGGGCGACGGCCGCGGTGTCGGTGGCCAGCACGTCGAGGACGGGGTGCAGGCCGAGCGCCCGCGCGTGCGCCACGGCGCAGGCCAGCAGGTGGGCGCCGATGTGGTGGCCGCGCGCGCCGGGGGCGACGTAGAGGCGGCCGATCACGGCGGCGAGCTCCGGACGGCCGCCGGTGCGGCGGCTCCACAGGGCCGGGGCGAGGTCGTCCGGGGCGCTGCGGGCGAGGCCGACGTGGCCGGCGAGCCGGCCCTCCGACTCGGCGATCCAGGCGGCGAGCAGGCCGTCCGGGGTGAGCCAGTCGGCGGGGCGTTCGGGCCAGTCGGCGGGGTAGCGGTCGGCGCTGTGGACGTCGCCCAGCACCCGGACGCAGTCGGCGAGGTCGTCCCCGCGGCGCGGTCTGACCAGCACTCCCGCCCCGGTCTGCCGTGAGCCGGACGCGACGCCATCGGCGCGTTCTTCAAGGTCTGCCATGCCGGTACGTTACCGGCCGGTCCTCAGCGTCGCAGCAGGTCGACGACCCCGGTCAGGTCCTCCTCCCCGCTGCCGACGGCCAGTCGGCGCTCCATCAACCGGAAGTACGGCTCCAGGAGTTCCGCGCTCACCCCCTGTTCCTCGGCGGTGCGCAGCAGCGTGGCCTTGCCCGCCACCTGCATCGCCAGATTGGACACCACGCCTTCGGTGTAGTCGCCGCTCTCCAGCTGTTCCGCGGTCCTGGCCACCGAGCCGGACATCGCGGTGAGCCAACTCCCCAGCAGCGGGGCCAGGTCGCCCGGCGCGACGGCCTCGCCGCGGACCAGCGCGAAGGCGTGCGCGACCCCGGCGAACATGCCGTACATCGCGCTGAGCAGCGCCACGTCGTGCAGGGCCGCGTACCCGGCGTCCTCGCCCACGTAGCGGGTGGCGGCGGGCGAGGCGAGGACCGTCCGGTGCTCCTCGAACAGCTCCGACGAGCCGCTGTAGAAGACGTACGGCCCGGCCGCCGGGACACCGATCATCGGCGGGACGGCCATGATGCCGCCGTCCAGGTAGCGGGCGCCGCGCCGTTCGGCCCAGGCGGCGCGGGCGCGGGCCTGCTCGGGGGTGCCGGTGACCAGGTTGACCAGGTCCTTGCCGGTCAGGTCGAGGCCGGCCAGCGCCTCCTCCACCGAGGCGTCGTCGAGCAGGCAGACGACGACCAGGCGGTTCGCCGCGACGGCCTCGGCGGCAGTGGCGGCGACGGCCGCGCCGCGGGCGGCGAGCGCGTCGGCCCGGGCGGCGGTGCGGTTCCAGACGGTCAGCGGGTGCCCGGCGGTGAGCCAGGCCCCGGCCAGTGCGGTGCCCATGGCACCGAGGCCGAGCAGGGTCAGCGGGGCGAGCGGGGCCGCGGTCGCGTTCTCGGACGTGTTCTCAACAGGCTTGTTCGTCACGGGGATCAGCCTCCGCGCCACCCCGGGGAGCGCTCAAGTACGCACTTCGAAGTGGGTGGTTACCCTGGGGTGAGCATCGAGGTCGGAGGGGTCCGGGAGGGGTGGGGATGGCGACCGTGCCGAGGCCGGGGGCGTACGTCTGCGGGATCGACGCCGCGATGGACGTGATCGGCGGCAAGTGGAAGGTGCTGATCCTCTGGGCCCTGGGCGAGCGCCCGAGCTGCCGTTTCGGCGAGCTGCGCCGGCTGGTGCCGGGGATCACCGAGAAGGTGCTGGCCGCGCACCTGCGCGAGCTGGAGACGGACGGCATCGTGCACCGGGAGGCGTACGACGAGGTGCCGCCCAGGGTCGAGTACGCGCTGACGGAGGCGGGGCGCCGCCTCAACGCCGCGCTGGGACCGCTGGGCGACTGGGGGCGGGAGCACGTCCTGGGCGGGGCTCCGCACCCCGCCTGACCGGCCCCGGCCGTCACACCGCCGCCCGGGCCCCCTCACGCGATCGCGGCCGAGACGACCGCCGCCACCGCGATGTTGCAGCTGGCCGTCACCCACACCGCCGGGTGCGGCTCCGGTTCGACCAGGATCGCGCCGAGCCTGCCGGGCGTCAGTAGGTCCACCAGCCAGAACGCGACGGCCATCAGCAGCAGCCCGAGCACGCCGTAACAGGCCGTCGAGGCGAGGCCCTTGGCGAAGTCCGCGTAGGTGTACATGATCGCGGTGAAGACGATCCCGCCGATGCCGAGCAGGGCGGAGCTGAGCAGGACGGCGGCGTTGCGGTTGCGCTCGACCCAGATCTGGTGGCCGAGCCTGCCGGGCGTCAGCAGGTCGACCAGGCCGATGCCGAGGAGCAGCAGCACCACCCCGAGGGCGCCGTAGGCCGCTGCCGCGCCGAGCCCGTGCAGGATGTCGTTCATCGTGGTTCCAGCCCCCGGTCCGCTCTCGCCGTGCGCCCCGACCGGCTGGTCAGGGGCCCTCGACCGGCTGGGTCAAGGGCTGGCAAAAGATACCCCACACGGATGAGAGGCGGACCGGGATCCGGAAACCCGGGACGGACGGGTCAGTCCTCCTCGTGCGCCAGGTGGTCGACGCAGGCCGCGACGGCCAGCAGCAGGCCGGTGTCCGCGCCGTCGGCGATCTCCACCCCGTAGGTGTCCCGGATCCGGAACCACTTGCGGCTGATCCGGGCCAGCTCGTCGCCGTGGTCGTTCTCGATCCGGTAGTCCTTGTCGATCAGGTTCCCGTGGATCTTCAGCTCGCCGCCGGAGGCCAGGTCCACCAGGTACTTGTCGCGGAACGGGGTGAACAGCTTCTCCCGGACGGTCGCGATCACCTCGCCGTCGGCGTCCTCGATCTTCATGGCGTCGCGGACGGTGAGCATCTTCTCCTTCACCACCGCGACCACCCGGTCCTGCGCGTCCCGCAGCTCGAAGGTGTGCCGCAGCCGCAGCACCTTGCCGTCCACCAGGTACGCCTTGTGGCCCCGGTCGTCCTCGATCCAGTAGTCGTCGCCGACCGCGAACAGCTTCTCCCTGACCAGATACCGCACCGCAGGACCTCCTCCGTGTTGACGTCGGGCCCCATTCGACCCCGGCCCCCCGCCCGTCGAAAAGCACCGCCACGAAGCACCCGTGGAAAACCGCGTCGCGACGGCCGCCGCGATGGCCTTCAATACCGCCATGCGTCCCGACCTCACCGCGGCCCCGCTGCGCAGCGAGCGCCTCGACCTGCCGCCGATCGCCCCCGAGCACGCCGAGGAGCTGGCGGCCGCGCTCGCCGACCCGGCCCTGCACGCCTTCACCGGCGGCCGTCCGGCCACCGTCGGGGAGATGCGCGTCCGCTGCGCCCGGCTGGCCGCCGGTTCCCCGGATCCGGCCGAGCACTGGGGCAACTGGGTGCTGCGGCTGCGCTCCGACGGCTCCCTCACCGGCTACGTGCAGGCGACCGTCCGCGCCGAGGAGACCGAGGTCGCCTGGGTGGTCGGCACCCCCTGGCAGCGCCGCGGCCTGGCCACCGAGGCCGCCCGCGCCCTGCTGACCCACCTCACCGCCGCCGGCGTCACCACCGCCGTCGCCCACATCCACCCGGACCACCACGGCTCCCACGCGGTCGCCCGCGCCGCCGGCCTGCGCCCCACCACCCGCGTCCAGGACGGCGAGACCCGCTGGCAGGCCGACCTCGGCCGGCCGGACCCCTTCTCGACCACCATCGGCATGACGTACGAGCAGGCCGCCCGGCTGACCGCCGTCGTCGAGGAGTGCCGCCCGGTGCTCGCCGAGCGGGGCATGGAGGCCGTCCAGCGGCTGCTCGTCGAGCGCGAGCTGAGCATGATCTCCGCGATCATGGTCACCAGGGCCCTGCTCGGCCCGTCCGGGGTCTCGCTCCACGCGGCCCGGGAGGCCGTGGAACTCAGCGCCGCCCGCCGGCCGGTGTTCTGAGAACCCGGTCCGCCCGGAATGCGGACGCCGGGCGTGCGGTTTCATTGGGGCATGGCATCTCGTGCACGTGTACGCGCCCCCGAGCTGGTCGGGGCAGGCGGTTGGCTGAACACCGGCGGCAAGGAGCTCACGCTCGCCGACTTCCGGGGCAAGATCACCATCCTGGACTTCTGGACCTTCTGCTGCATCAACTGTCTGCACGTCCTGGACGAGCTGCGGGAGTTGGAGGAGAAGCACCGCGACACCGTGGTGATCGTCGGGGTGCACTCGCCGAAGTTCGTGCACGAGGCCGACCACCAGGCCGTGGTGGACGCCGTCGCCCGGTACGAGGTGCACCACCCGGTGCTGGACGACCCCGCGCTGGCCACCTGGAAGCAGTACGCCGTCCGGGCCTGGCCGACGCTGGTGGTGATCGACCCGGAGGGCTACGTGGTCGCCCAGCACGCCGGTGAGGGCCACGCCCACGCGATCGCCCGCCTGGTCGAGGAGCTGGAGGCGGAGCACGCCGCCAAGGGGACGCTGCGCCGCGGCGACGGCCCGTACGTGGCGCCGGAACCGACCGCGGGGGACCTCAAGTTCCCCGGCAAGGCGCTCCGGCTGCCGAACGGCCACTTCCTGGTCGCCGACTCCGGCCACCACTCGCTGGTCGAGCTGGCCGAGGACGGCGAGACGGTGGTGCGCCGGATCGGCGACGGCCAGCGCGGCCTGGTGGACGGCACCAGCCCCCGGTTCAGCGAGCCGCAGGGCCTCGCGCTGCTCCCCGAGGGCCACCCGTACGACGTCGACGTGGTCGTCGCCGACACCGTCAACCACGCGCTGCGCGGTCTGCGGCTGGCCGACGGCAGCGTGACCACCCTGGCCGGCACCGGCCGCCAGTGGTGGCAGGGCTCGCCCACCGAGGGCCCGGCCCGCGAGGTGGACCTCTCCTCGCCGTGGGACGTCGCCTGGTTCGACGGCCGGGTGTGGATCGCGATGGCGGGCGTGCACCAGCTGTGGGCGTACGACCCGGCGGTCGGCACGGTCGGCGTCGCGGCCGGCACCACCAACGAGGGCCTGGTGGACGGCCCCGCCGCCGAGGCCTGGTTCGCCCAGCCGTCCGGCCTGGCGGTCTCCGCGGACGGCGGGCGGCTCTGGGTCGCCGACTCCGAGACCTCCGCCCTGCGGTGGGTTTCACGTGAAACCAAGACGGTCGAAACCGCGGTCGGCACCGGCCTGTTCGACTTCGGCCACCGCGACGGCGCGGCCGACCAGGCGCTGCTCCAGCACCCGCTGGGCGTCACCGTGCTGCCGGACGGCTCGGTGGCCGTCAGCGACACCTACAACCACGCGCTGCGCCGCTACGACCCGGCGACCGGCGAGGTCAGCACCCTGGCCACCGATCTGCGCGAGCCCTCCGGGGCGGTGCTGGTGGACGGGGACATCGTGGTGGTCGAGTCGGCCCGGCACCGGCTGACCAGGCTGCGGCTGCCGGAGGAGGCGGTACGGGTCGAGTCGGTGGCGCACCGCACCCAGCGCGCGGCCACCGAGGTCGCGCCGGGCGCCTTCCGGCTGGACGTGGTCTTCTCGGCGCCGAGCGGCCAGAAGCTGGACGAGCGCTACGGCCCGTCCACCCGGCTGCTGGTCAGCGCCACCCCGCCCGAGCTGTTGGTCTCCGGCGCCGGCGCGGACAGCGACCTCTCCCGCGAGCTGGTGCTCTCCGCGGAGGTCGGCGAGGGCGTGCTGCACGTCTCGGCGATGGCGGCCTCCTGCGACGACGACCCGGAGATCGAGTACCCGGCCTGCCACGTGCACCAGCAGGACTGGGGCGTGCCGGTGAAGCTGGTCGCCGACGGCGCCCGCCGCCTCCCGCTGGTCCTGGCGGGCATGGAGTAGCCCGCGCGGCACCAGGACGACGAGGGGCCCGGCGGACGAGTGACCGTCCGCCGGGCCCTTGTCGTGCCGGAGGGGCTCAGCCCTCCAGGAAGGCCTTGATCGCGCTGGCCAGCAGGTACGGGTCCTCCGCGCCGCACAGCTCGCGCGCCGAGTGCATGGACAGCGCCGCGATGCCGCAGTCCACGGTCTTGATGCCGAGCCGCGCCGCCGTGATCGGGCCGATCGTCGTGCCGCAGGGCATCGCGTTGTTGGAGACGAAGGTCTGCCACGGCACGCCGGCCTTCTCGCAGGCGGCCGCGAACACCGCCCGGCCGACGCCGTCGGTCGCGTAGCGGTTGTTGACGTTGACCTTGAGGATCGGCCCGCCGTTGGGCATCGGGTGGTGGCCCGGCTCGTGCCGCTCGCTGTAGTTCGGGTGGACGGCGTGGCCCATGTCCGAGGAGAGGCAGACGGTGCCGGCGAGCGCCCGGGCGCGGTCCTCGGTGGTGCCGCCGCGCGCGTGGATCGTCCGGTCCAGGACGTTGCCGAGCAGCGGGCTCTGCGCGCCGGTGTCGGACTCGCTGCCGGTCTCCTCGTGGTCGAAGGCGGCCAGCACCGGGATGTACGGCAGGTCGCCGGCACCGCCGGCGGAGGCGACGGCGGCGAGCGCGGCGGTGGCCGCGTGCACCGAGAGCAGGTTGTCCAGGCGCGGGCCGGCCAGCAGTTCGCGGTCCCGGCCCAGGTAGGAGGCGGGCTGGACGTCGTGCGTCATGAGGTCCCAGCCGACCACGTCGGCCGCGTCCAGACCGGCCCGCTGGGCGACGTAGGAGATCAGCGCGCCCTCGTCGACCGGGCCGAGGCCCCAGATCGGGGTCAGGTGGCGCTGCTTGTCGAGCTTCATGCCCTCGTTGACCTGGCGGTCCAGGTGGATGGCGAGCTGCGGCACGCGCAGCAACGGCTCGTCCAACTGGACGAGCCGGGCGGTACCGTCCTTGAGCGCGAGTCTGCCGGAGATGCCGAGGTCCCGGTCCAGCCAGGTGTTCAGCGGGACGCCGCCGTAGATCTCCACCGCGACCTGCCGCCAGCCGGCCGAGCCGGTGTCCGGCAGCGGCTTGACCCGCAGGTTGGGCGAGTCGGTGTGGGTCCCGACGATCCGGAACGGGGTCTCGGGGCCCGCTCCCTCCGGGAGGTACCAGGCGATCAGGGCGCCGCCGCGGACCAGGTACCGCCCGCCGGCGGCGCCGTCCCAGGCGTCCGTCTCGGCGACCTGCCGGAAGCCCGCCTTCTCCAGCCGCTCCGCGGCGCTCGCGACCGCGTGGTACGGGGACGGCGAGGTGCCGAGGAACGCGATCAGATCGTCGCTGTGCGTCCGGTCGAAGAATGCCTGGCGGGCGGCGGTCGACATACTGCTCCTGGGTCGAGGGAGGGTCGGAACCGGATGGGGAGTCGGCTCCGCACCTTGAGCATATGCCCGTACACGGACAGGGCAGTCGGAACCTCAGGACCCGGACACAACCGTGAAGCAGCCGCGACACGCGCCGTCCGTCCGGCGGATCGGACCTGGTCGCACACGGTCGGCGGGCCGCCCGGACGGACCGGACGGACGTGTCGCCCGACCGGGGGACCCGGCACCCGGCCGGAGGAACACCGAAGGACCCGGTGGCAGCCGGGCCCTTCGGTGTGAGGGTTTTCGTCAGGCAGTCAGGAAGCGGTCGGAAAGCCTTAGAAGGCCTCCTCCGCCAGCTCCATGATCTCGTTGTCGATGCCCTCGGCGATCACGCGCTGCGGCGTGACGGTCGGCAGGATGTTCTTGGCGAAGAAGCGGGCCGCCGCGACCTTGCCCTGGTAGAAGGGGACGTCCTTCTCGGAGGCGCCGGCCTCCAGCTTGGCCAGGGCCACCGCGGCCTGACGCAGCAGCAGCCAGCCGACCACGACGTCGCCGGAGACCATGAGCAGGCGGGTGGTGTTGAGGCCCACCTTGTACATGTTCTTGACGTCCTGCTCGACCGAGGTCAGGTCGGCGATCAGCTTGCCGACGATGGCCTCCAGGTCGCCCGCGGCCTTGGCGAGCAGCTCGCGCTCGGCGGCCAGGGCGTCGCCGCCGGCGGCGGAGCCGATGAACTTCTGGATCTGCTCGTTCAGCGCGGTGAGCGCCTGGCCGCCGTCCTTGACGATCTTGCGGAAGAAGAAGTCCTGGCCCTGGATGGCGGTGGTGCCCTCGTACAGGGTGTCGATCTTGGCGTCGCGGATGTACTGCTCGATCGGGTACTCCTGCAGGTAGCCGGAGCCACCGAAGGTCTGCAGGGACTGGGCGAGCTGCTCGTAGGACTTCTCCGAGCCGTAGCCCTTGACGATCGGCAGGAGCAGGTCGTTCAGGCGCTCGGCGGCCTCGTCGTGCTCGCCGCGCAGCTTGGCGGCCAGCATGTCGTCCTGGGTGGACGCGGTGAACAGGACCAGCGCGCGCATGCCCTCGGCGTAGGCCTTCTGGGTCAGCAGCGAGCGGCGCACGTCGGGGTGGTGGGTGATGGTGACGCGCGGGGCGGTCTTGTCCAGGAACTGCGAGATGTCGGCGCCCTGCACGCGCTCCTTGGCGTACTCCAGGGCGTTCAGGTAGCCGGTGGAGAGGGTGGCGATGGCCTTCGTGCCGACCATCATGCGGGCGAACTCGATGATCTTGAACATCTGGCGGATGCCGTCGACCTTCTCGCCGAGCAGCCAGCCCTTGGCCGGGTGCTTGGCGCCGAAGGTCATCTCGCAGGTGTTCGAGGCCTTGAGGCCCATCTTGTGCTCGACGTTGGTGGCGTAGACGCCGTTGCGCTCGCCGAGCTCGCCGGTCTCCCAGTCGAAGTCGAACTTCGGGACGATGAAGAGGCCCAGGCCCTTGGTGCCCGGCTTACCGCCCTCGGGGCGGGCCAGCACCATGTGGATGATGTTCTCGGACATGTCGTGCTCGCCCGAGGTGATGAAGCGCTTCACGCCCTCGATGTGCCAGGAGCCGTCCTCCTGCTTGATCGCCTTGGTGCGGCCGGCGCCCACGTCGGAGCCCGCGTCGGGCTCGGTGAGGACCATGGTCGAGCCCCACAGGCGGTCGGTCATCCGCTTGGCGATCTCCAGCTGCTCCTCGGTGCCCTCCTCGGCGATGACGCCGGCGAAGGCCGGGCCGGAGGAGTACATCCAGATGGCCGGGTTCGAGCCCAGGATCTGCTCGGCGAAGGCCCAGATCAGCGAGTTCGGGGTGACCTGGCCGCCGATCGACTCCGGGATGCCCAGGCGCCACCACTCGGCGTCCATGAAGGTCTGGTAGCTCTTCTTGAACGAGGCCGGGATCGGCGCGGTGTTGGTCTCCGGGTCGAAGACCGGCGGGTTGCGGTCGGTGTCGGTGAAGGACGCCGCGAGGTCGTTCTCGGCCAGGCGCGCGATCTCGCTCAGGATGTTCTTCGCGGTCTCGACGTCCATGTCCGCGAAGGGTCCGGTGCCGTAGACCTGCTCGCGGCCGAACACCTCGAAGAGGTTGAACTCCACGTCACGCAGGTTGGACTTGTAGTGACCCATGGCCGTTTTCTCCGGTTCGTCGCTTCCGGGAGACCGCCGCGTTCGGGCGTCCCGTACCCACCAGTAGGCATCATGATGCTACCCAGCGGTAACTTGGGCAAGCCCTCGACGGTGAACTCGACGGTCAATCGCTATGAACGTGGTCACGTCCCACAGTCCGGACGACCACTCCTTTGTCAGGATCCGCGCCAGCGCGGGCGGGTGCGCTCCCGCTAGCCTGTCCGTGTGTACGGATATGACCAGAACGCATACCCGGGCGACCCCTACCAGCAGCAGGCGGGACCGCAGCCGGGCATGAACGGCATGCCCGGACCGGACGCCTACGGCGCGCAGTCGCAGGCGAACCAGCAGTCGCTCTACCCGGAGCCCTCCCCGCCCTCGCTGGCGGACGCCGTCCGGGCGTTCACCACCGGCTCGATGGCGGTCGAGGACTTCCAGGCGATCTTCATCACCTCGAAGGTGCACTGCCCGCGCGGCGACCGCCCCGGCTTCCTCGCGCTGCACAACACCCCGACGCCGGTGATCCCGATGTTCAGCTCACTCAAGGAGCTGCGCCGCTACGCCGGCAAGGACTCCAAGCACTTCACCGTCACCGGTGCCGAGGTGCTGGACCTGCTGCCGACCGGCTACGGCTTCGCGCTGGACATGGAGGGCGAGCACCGGATGGTGTTCGACGCCAAGGCCGTCGAGCAGATGGTCGACTTCACCATGCGCCGGATGTACGGCTAGCCCAGCATGGACAGGGAGCCCCGCGCTTCCTCATCGCCACATAGTTCAATCTTCAACTTGCTTGTTGTTGAGAATTGAACTAATCTCGTGGACGTAGGCCGCAGAACCCCCCTCGAAGGAGGCCGACATGCCCGCCGTGACCGTCGACAACCCGCTGACCCTCCCCCGCGTCACCACGCCGGACGCCGCCGTCACCAGCGCCCGTCCGGTCCTGACCGTGGTCACCGCCCCCGAGGGCTACGAGGGCGAGGGCTTCCCCGTCCGCCGCGCCTTCGCCAAGATCGACACCAAGTACCTCGACCCGTTCATCATGATGGACCAGATGGGTGAGGTGGACTACGCGGCCGGCGAGCCCAAGGGCACCCCCTGGCACCCGCACCGCGGCTTCGAGACCGTCACCTACATCATCGACGGAACCTTCGTCCACCAGGACTCGCACGGCGGCGGCGGCGTCATCACCGACGGCGACACCCAGTGGATGACGGCCGGCTCCGGCCTGCTGCACATCGAGACCCCGCCGGAGTCCCTGGTGAAGTCCGGCGGCCTCTTCCACGGCCTCCAGCTGTGGGTGAACCTGCCCGCCTCGGACAAGATGATCGCCCCGAAGTACCAGGACATCCGCGGCGGCAGCGTCAAGCTCCTCAGCACCGAGGACGGCGGCGCCCTGCTGCGGGTCATCGCCGGCGAGCTCGACGGCCACCAGGGCCCCGGCGCCACCCACACCCCGATCACGATGATCCACGCCTCGGTCAGCCCCGGCGCCCAGATCACCCTGCCCTGGCGCTCCGACTTCAACGCCCTGGCGTACGGCCTGGCGGGCAAGGGCTCGGCCGGTCAGGAGCGCCGCCCGTTCCACCGCGGCCAGGCCGTCCTCTTCGGCGACGGCGACTCCCTGACCATCCGCGCCGACGAGAGCCAGGACTCCCGCGACACCAACTTCGAGGTCGTGCTGCTCGGCGGCCTCCCGATCCGCGAACCGGTCGCCTGGTACGGGCCGTTCGTGATGAACAGCCACCGCGAGCTCCAGCAGGCCATGGCGGACTTCCAGGCCGGCCGGCTCGGCACCATCCCGGCCGCCGGCCACTGATCCCCTCCGACCGGGACCCCGCGTGAGCCCGACTCCACCCGAGCCGGGCTCACGCGGGGATCTCCCGCTGCCCGGGCGGGCTCCCGCCCGGGTGCCCGGCTCGCTCCCGCGCCGGGCTCTCTCCGGCACCACGGCTCTCTCCGGCACCACGGGCGAGGCGCTCTGCGAACCGGGGCCCGGCCTCGTCCCGGTCGCGGTAGCCGGGGGCGTCGCGGTTCCTCCCGGAGCCGGCGGTGGAGTCGTCGGACCGCCGCCCCGGAACCGCCCGCGGCACAGGGCCCGGCCAGGGGCCCGTTCCACCTGCG
Organism: Kitasatospora sp. NPDC093550; assembly: GCF_044764985.1. Classification (NCBI taxonomy): domain Bacteria; kingdom Bacillati; phylum Actinomycetota; class Actinomycetes; order Kitasatosporales; family Streptomycetaceae; genus Kitasatospora; species Kitasatospora sp. NPDC093550. Next base: position 117,221 of record NZ_JBIWJF010000018.1, on the reverse strand, counting down.
CCCCGTCATGCCCGTACCGCCCGTGCCGGATCATCCGATGGCGGCGAGTCACCCCCTGGACACCCCGGGCGCTTCAGGAGCCGCCCGACTCCCAGCGGCCGGTCAACTCGGTGACCGGGTCGGGACCGCCGAGGGCCACCAGGGTCATGGCGTCGGCCGGGTACAGCTCGGCGCAGGCCGTGGCGACCTCGCGGGTCGTGGTCCGGCGGAGGTCCTCCGGGAGGCGTTCCGCCCAGTCGACTGGCCGGCCCGCCGACACGCCGTCGCGCAGCAGGTCCGCCTTGGACGCGGGGGTGTCGAAGGCTCCGAGCAGCTGGGCGGCGCAGAAGGAGCGGACCGGGTCGAGTTCGGCGGCGGAGAGGGGCGCGCTGCGCAGGCTTCGCAGGGAGGCCCGGACGCCGTCGAGCGCGCGGACGGCGTCGCGCGCGGGGAGCACCGCCCGGACGTAGGCCCGGGGCTCGTCGAGGAGCAGGTCCCGCCCCGAGTGGAGCGGGTGGTCGAAGCCCGCGGCGAGCGCCCGGGCCGCCAGCCGGGACAGCGGGTGCGCGCCGGTGACCGCCGTGGCCAGGTAGCGGGCGGCCGCCGCGCTGTCGCCCGCCGGCTCGGGTGCGCTCAGGGTCAGGTGCACCGACTCCAGGGCTTCGTGGTGCAGGGCCAGTGCGCCCCCGGTCGGCGGCACGGCGAGGGGGTCGGCGGGCGGGTCGGCGAACGGGGACCCGGGCCAGCCGGACAGCGCCCGCTCTGCCTCCGTCACGAACCGCTCGGGGTCCAGGTCGCCCACGGCGACCAGCCAGCCGCCGCCCCGGCCCAGGACCGCCCGGTGGAGCTCGCCGAGGTCGCGGTCCGCCGCGGGTGCCTCGGCGGAGCGGACGGCGGGACCACCGAGCCGGTGTCGGCGCAGCGCGGTGTCCATCAGCGCCTCCGGGGAGCGCGCGCGGCGCGCCATCCGCCCTGGCGTCACCCGGCCCAGTGGGGCCAGGAGTTCGCGCAGCAGGCCCAGCCAGTGCCGCGTCCGGGTCGGCGCGGTGCATCCGGTGACGTCGAACCACTGGCCGTCGCTGGCCAGGTGGAGGAGGTCGCCGACGGCTTCCGCGCGGGCCGCCGCGTCGGTGCGTCCGGCGAGCAGCCGCACCAGGGCGTCCACGTCCTGCGGGTCCCGCCACCCCGCCGCGTGCAGGGGCAGCCGGAACCGCAGCTCCACCAGCGGGCCGCGGGTGTCCCGGACGGCCACCAGCTGCGTGCCGCCGGCCGACCGGGCCTCGCAGCGCGGCCCGTGCCGGGGCGCCGGCTGGGCCGCGGGCAGCGGGAGGGTCCTGGCCGGCAAGGCGCCGGGGGTGCCGGGAGCGCCGCCGGCGGCCGTGGGCCGGGCGGGAACCGGCGCGGCGGAGTGGTCCGGCGCGGCGGAGTGGTCCGGGACGGCGGAGTGGTCCGGGGCGGGGCGGGTCCGGGCGGGCCCCGGGTTCATCACGAGGACCCCCTTGGCGGCCGTCCCCAGCCGGCGGGCCGCGGTGGCCACCAGGGCGGGATCCACCCCGCCGAGCAGGAGCGGGTACTCGTCGAGGAGTTCGGCCCGCCCGAACAGCAGCTCCAGGCAGCCCAGGGCCCGGCTGCGCGCGTAGGCGTCGGCGTACTGCCGGTGGTGCTTGAGGAGCAGGCGCCGGACGGCCTGGGCCCGCCGCTGCCCGAACCGGGGGTCGTCGGCCCACTCGGCCCACCGTCCGGTGACGGTCTCGACCGCCCGCTGCGGCGACTCCCCCGGCGGCACCAGCGCGGTGATGACCAGGAGGTCCGGGTCCCGCGCGTCGAGCGGGCCGAAGACGCCGCAGCCGGCCGACACGGCCCGGAGTCCGTCCAGCCCGTGGTGGTTGACCATCTCGGCCAGCACCACGTGCGCGAGGTATCCCGTGAGGTCCCCGTCCGGGTCGGGGAGCCGGTAGCCGAGGGCGACGGCCGGGGCGGTGACCGACGGCTCGGTGCAGGTCTGCCACCGGTCCTCGGCGAGGGCCGGTTCGCGCAGGTCCGGTGCCGGCCCGGCCGGGCGTGCCGGGATGCCGGCGAAGTGCCGCTCCACCAGGGCCAACAGCTCTTCGGGCTCGTGGTCGCCGACCACGGTGAGGACGGCGTTCCCGGGCGCGTAGTGCTCCCGGAAGAACTCCTGGCACGCCTCGACGGTGGCGGTGCGCAGCTGGTCCACCCGCCCGTACCCGTCGTGCGCGTTGGCGAAGCCGCGGAAGGCCACGCCGGGCAGCAGCGGCCAGGGCAGGCCTCCGTACGGCCGGGCCGTCACCGCCTGGTGGATCTCCTCCTCGACGCCGGCGAGCTGCTCGGCCAGTGTGTGCTCGGTGAACACCGGGGCGCGCATCCGGTCGGCCTCGGCGAACAGCGCCCGTTCGACCACCGCCGCGGGGACGAGCTGGTGGTAGTCGGTGTAGTCCTGGTGCGTGGTCCCGTTGGCCTGGCCGCCGAGGGGGTGGATGTGGTCGTAGAAGCTCCCGGGGGGCAGGCTCGCGCTGCCGCGGAACATCAGGTGCTCGAAGAGGTGCGCGAAGCCCTCCTGGCCGGGCCGCTCGGAGCGGTAGCCGACGCCGTAGTGGACGCAGACCGCGGTGCGCGGCGAGCCCGGCTGCCGTTCGAGGACCACCCGCAGACCGTTGCCGAGGGTCGTGCGGCGGAGTTCGCCGGGGCGCCCGCTCCTCCCGTTCATGCGCGCCTCCCGGGGATGCGCCCGCTCCACCCGTTCATGAGGCCTCCTTGCCATCCAGGTCGACCAGGAAGCGCAGGAACCCGGCGTAGTGGTCGAAGCCGCGGTCGAAGCCGTCCAGGTAGGCGGCGATGTCGTGGACGTGGAGCAGGATCCGCAGCGCGGCGATCCGGTGCCACTCCGGCCCGAGGTCGCGCCCGTACCCGTCGAAGAGCGCGTCGGTGAGGGCCTGCCACTGGGCCTTGTCACCGCCCAACTGCCATTGGAGTTCCACCAGTTCGCCGACCACCCAGCCCAGGTCGACGTACCAGGGCAGGACGCAGACGTCCTCGCCGACGAGCAGGTCCACACCGCCCGAGGCACGGTCGACGACGAGTGATCCCAGCCCGGCCGCGCCGTGCGCGAGCGTGGTGTCGGGGTCGGCCGCCGTCCGGCGGTACCAGGCGAGCAGCCGGGACCAGCGTTCCTCGCCGAGCTCGCGGCGCAGCCCGCCCTGGGCGCAGGCCGCGCGGGGGCTCGCGGCCCGGCCGGTCAGCCAGTCACCGAGCCGTGCCAGGGCGCGCGAGGGCGCGACCGCTCGGCCCGCCGGCGGTCCCAGCCGGTGCAGGGCGCGCAGCAGTCGGCCCACGTCGCGTAGCGGGCCGACCAGTTCGGGGCCGAGCTCGCCGTTCAGCAGCAGGTGCGCGACGGAGACCTCGCCGCGCACGTCGTAGCGCCGCGAGGGCCCGTCGGCCGTCCCCGGCACCAGCCGGGCGCCGCCGCCACGACCGCCACCGCCGTCACCCCCGTCACCGCCGTCGCCGAGGTCGACCCGTGCCAGGAGGCGGTCGAGCTCCTCGTCGACCGGCTGGAAGGGCGTGGGAGCCATCGGGCCCGGGGTACGGCGCCAGCGCCGGCCGCCGGACGGGAGCTCCCGGACCGAGGTCCGCAGCAGCCCGGTGCCGAACTCCTCGCCGGACGCCGGGTCTTCGACCTGCGCGGCGGCGGACCCGGTACGGCTCTCGACGAGCAGCCGCAGCGCGTGCGGCAGGGCCGGAGGCACCCACGCGTCCTCGTCGCCGGTGGTCAGGCTGCGCCCGGGGACGGGCGGGACGAGCACCACGTTGGGCCGGGCCGCCAGCGTGGCCCAGTGGCCCCGGAAGGCCGCGCCGTCGAGGGCGCCCGGTGGCAGTGCGGGGGCGACGACGACCGGTGCCCGGGTGGACTGCGCGGCCAGGAGGGCCGGGCTGTCCGCCAGTCCGAGTGCCAGCCGCGCCAGGAAGTGCACGGTCGCGGGGTAGACCACGATCGCCTGGGCCCACCGCGCCCACTCGACGTGGCGCGCGGTGGCCTCGTCCTCGGGCCAGCTGTCGCTCCACACCGTCCCGCCCGTCCGGGCGGCGATCACCTGCCTGGTCACGAAGCGCTCGGCGCTGCGGGTGAGCACCACCCGGACCTCCGTGCCGGGGTGGTTCAGGCGCAGCCAGTCCAGCCAGTACGGGAGGGACCAGGCGTAGGCGGAGCCGGTGACGACGACGAGCAGGCGCTCCAGCCCCAGGTCGGGGACGCCCGCCTGTGGCTCGCCGGGCACCGGGTGCGGTTCGTCGATCACCGGGCGACCGCTTCCAGCAGGGTCTCCAGCTCCGCCAGGGAGGCCCGCTCGCCGTACCGCGCGTGGACGCCGGTGACGTTCAGCACGATCTCGTCCACGCCGGCGTCCTCGTACTCCCGCAACCGGTCCGCGAGGTCGGCCGGGCTCCCGTACAGGAAGGCGTCACCGTCCAGCAGCGCCTGCGCGTTGCCCGCCGGGTCGTCGGTGGAGGTCTCGATGCCGGAGCGGCGCAGCATGTCGGCGTAGTGCGGGAGCATCGTGTGCGCGGTGTTGCTGATCGCGGCGAGTTCGGCCGGGTTCCGGCCCTCCGCCGCCAGCGCCAGCGGGACGGTCGCCGCGACCCTGGGAACCGGCCGGCCGGCCGCCGCCGCCCCCTCCCGCAGCGCCGGTACGACGGTGTCGCGCACGTACGCGGCCGGGGTCAGCCAGGTGATCGCGACGTCGGCGATCTCTCCGGCCAGTCGGGCCATCCTGGGCCGCAGCACGCCCAGGCCGATCTCCACCGGCGGCCGGGGCACCACGGCGAACGGCGAACGGCAGGTGAAGTACTCGCCGACGTGGTCGGCCTCGCCCTTCTCCAGCAGGTCGCGCATGATCGTGACGTACTCGCGCACGGCGCCGAGCTGGCTGCGGTACGGCGCGCCCATCATGCTGTGCTGGAACGCGGCCGAGCCCGGCCCGAAGCCGGCCACCACCGGATGCCCGCTGGCCACCGCCAGCCCGTGCGCCTGGATGGCGGCCTGGTAGGGGTGACGCAGCGGCATCAGGGTCACGCCGGTGCCGGTCGGCACCCGGAAGCCGCACGCGGAGACGTGGGTGAGGTCCTGGAAGGGGTCGTTGATCACGGCCTGGCCCTGCCACATCCGGTGTGCCGCGCTCCACTGCGCGAGGGCGGCGTACGGCAGCAGCTGCTCCGGGCGGAGGGGGGCGATCGGGGCCAGGAACGAGTAGGTGGTCATCGGTTGCGGCCTCCGGCCAGGGCTTCGGACGGTTCTTCGGTGCGGGGCTTCTCGTCGGAGCGGGGCTTCTCGTCGGCGAGCCCCAACTGCTGGCCCCGGACGAGCTCCGCGTACATCGGGCTGGTCAGCATCAGGTCCTCGTGCCGGCCTTCGGCCTTGACCTCGCCGCCGTCCATGACGATCACGTGGTCGGCGTGCCGCACGGTGGAGATGCGGTGGGCGACGACCAGGACGGCGCGGTCGCGGCTGATCTCGTCGACGAGGTCGCGCAGCCGCTGCTCGTTGACGCTGTCCAGCTGCGAGGACGGTTCGTCGAGCAGGACGAGCGGGGCGTCCGAGAGGCTCGCCCGGGCCAGGGCCAGGCGCTGCCGCTGGCCGCCGGAGAGGTCGTGGGCGCCGCCGAGGACGGTGTCCAGGCCGGACGGGAGCCGGGTGACGTCCTCCTCCAGCCCGACCGCCCGCAGCGCGCGCAGCAGGGTCCCGTCGTCCACCGGCCCTTCCTGACCGAGCGTGAGGTTGTTGCGTACGGAGTCCCGCAGCAGGGTGTTGCCCTGGTCGACGTAGGCGAGCCGGCCGCGCAGCTCGGCCAGCGACCAGTCGCCCGCCCGCTGCCCGAACAGCTCGATCCGCCCGCTTTGCGGCTCCATGAACCGCTCGACCAGGCCGAGCACGGTCGACTTGCCGGAGCCGGAGAGCCCGACCATCGCGGTCAGCCCGGTGGCGGGGACGGTCAGGTCGACCTCCCGCAGCACGGGCTCCTCCCCGTACGAGAACGCGACCCGCTCGAACCGTACGGCGGGGGCGTCCGGCACCGGCCGGGGCGCGGGAGCGTCCGTCGCGCGCGCGTCGAGGTCCTCGGACGGCAGGGCGAACAGGTCGTCGAAGCGCTGCCGGGAGGCCAGGCCCGCCTGGATGGTGCTCATCCCGGACATCGCCATGATGAGCGGCGCGGTGAGCTGGAAGAGGTACAGCAGGAACGACACGAAGGTGCCGAGGTCGAGGTCGCCGCCGGTGATCCGGGCGCCGCCGCCGAGGATGACCGCGACCAGGGCGATCTGCTGGCCCAGGTTGATGACGGGCACCATCAGGGCCTCCATCGCGGAGGCGCGGGTCGCGAACCCGGCGACCCGCTCGGCCCGGGTGGCGAGTTCGGCCGAGACGGCGCGCTCGGCGCGGTAGGCCTTGATCACCGTGAGCGCCTGGACCGCGGCGACGAAGTGCTCGGTGAGCGAGCCGACTTCGTTCTGGATCGCGGTGTACCGGCGCCGCAGCGAGACGACCACCCCGCCGACCACGGCCAGCGCGGCGAGGAACGCCCCGAGGGTGATGAGCAGCAGGACCCAGTCCAGGATGCCCATGATCACCATGGTCCCGACCAGGGTGACCAGCGACATCGGCAGTTGGATCGGCCCGATGTCGACGATGCTCTTGACCGCCGAGGCGTCCACGGTGAGCCGCGCCGCGAGGTTCCCGGTGCCCTCCCGGCGGGCGGTCGCCAGGTTCAGGCCGATGGAGTGGCGCATGCTCCGCACCCGCAGCCGGCCGACCAGCTGGTGGCCCATCCGGGAGAGCAGGTAGGTGGCGAGGGCGTTGGCGGCGGCGGAGCCGAGGCCGACCACCGCCATCACCGTGGTCCACCGGGCCAGGCCCTCACTCGCCTGGATCGCCTCCAACAGCTTGCCCACCGTCCAGGGCAGGGCCAGCGTCGCCGCCGTGGAGGCCAGGGCCAGGGCCAGGACGACCGCGACCTGGAGGCGCTTGCCGCGGAAGATCTCCCGCAGGATGTGCAGCCGCTCGGGCCCGTCCGCGGTGCTGCCCGCCGTACTCATCATCGTGCTCCCCTCGAGCTCATCGGCGCTCCCTAGAGCGAGAACTCGATCAACGACCTGACCGGGGTCACCGGTCCTTCCCAGCGGACCCGCAGCCCCGCCCGCTCCGCGAGCCGCTTCAGGTCCGCCACGCTCCGCACCGGGGTCGGCATCATGGCGCGCAGCCACAGCTCCATCCGGGGCCCCTGCGGGCCCTGCATCACCACGTCCAGGCTGACGTCGGCGAGCAGCACTCGTCCGGACGGGCCGGCGGCCTCCGCGCAGCGGCGCAGGATCGCGACCGCGTCCTCGTCGTTCCAGTCGCCCAGGATCGCCGACAGCAGGTAGACGTCCTTGTCCTCGGGCAGCGGGTCGAAGAAGCTGCCCGGTGCGGTGTCGCAGCGCTCGGTGAGGCCGGCGGCGGCGAAGTTGAGCTCCGCGACGTGGGCGGTGCTCGGGAGGTCGACCAGGGTGCCCTGCAGGTGCGGGTGGCGCTGCAGCAGGTTGGTCAGGATCGTGCCGGTGTTGCCGCCGACGTCGACCACGCTGCGCACGCCCGACCAGTCGTAGCCGTCGAGGATGAGCTGGGCGTCGAACACCAGCTGCCCGGAGGAGGCGCGGGCGATGGCCTCCGCGGCGGAGCCGCCCTCGTTGAGGCTCTCCCAGTAGCCGCGGCCGAACAGGCCCACGTGGGCGGGCTCTCCGGTGCGCACGGTGTGGACGAGGTCCACCAGCGCCAGGTCGGACCGGCCGGTGACACCGTCCGAGCGCAGCAACTCGCGGACGGAGAACGGGTGGTCCTCCCGCAGCGGGCCGGCCGCCTCGGTCAGCGCGTAGCGGCCGTCCGCGTCGCGGTCCAGCAGCTCCAGGGTGACCAGGTAGCGCAGCAGGGCGTCGAGCGCGTCGGCGCGGGCGCCGGTCAGCCGGGCCAGTGCCTCGGTGTCGTCCGCCCCGGCGGCGATGTGGTCGGCGACCCCGAGGGTCGCCGCCGCGCGGATCGCGGACGGTCGCAGCAGGTCGGCAAGCTCCACGAGCCGCTCGGCGCGAGTCGTGTCCTCCATGGCAAGTGCCCCCAGGTGGTTGGTGGTGCTCGTGCGGTACGGGGCCCGGGTGGGGCCGTCGGCGCGCGGCCGACGGCCCCACCCGGGTCCTCACCGGGGCGGTCGGGAACCGTCACCCCGGAAGGGGCGGATCAGCAGCCGCCGTTGATGGTCCGGGCGGAGAAGATGCTGGCCATCCAGGAGGCACCCGCGCTCGCGCAGAAGATCGTCGTCGCCGGAGCGTCGGCGGCCGCCTCGAACTGCAGCTCCTCGGTCTCGGCGTAGGCCTCGTAGCCCGCGACGAGCTCCATGATCGCGGTGGTCTTCATGTGTTCACCTCCTCTCGTTCGTCCGTCGGTCGGTCGGGGGATGACGCCTCGGTGGGTGTCGTCAGCAGGTGATCTCGTAGGTCGCACCGCTGGCGGCGCTGATCGAGGCACCCGCCCAGCTGGCGCACTTGGCCGAGCTGGCGCGGGACGCGATGGAGACACAGACCCAGGTGGTGGCGGGGGCGCCGGCGGCGGCGCTGACAGTCAGCTCCTCCGCCTCGGTGTAGGCGCTGTAGCCGGCAACGAGGTC
>NZ_JBIWJF010000018.1:0-108445 GCF_044764985.1 Kitasatospora sp. NPDC093550 | reverse complement strand
ACCGCGCTCTTGTTCTCCATGACTGACCCTCCATCGGATCCGAGCTGAAACCAGAGGACGCGGACACGTCCCCTGGAACCCACCTCGGCTCCGGCGTCGGCTCAGCCCTGGAGCGCCCCGGCCGCACGGGGGCCGGAGACGTCGAGGGAATCGAGGTTGCGGTAGGGGTCCGCCGGGTCCACGTTGGCGGCGACCAGGTGGCCGTGCAGCACCCGGACGAAGGTGTCGGGCGCGTCCGCGGTGTCCACCAGGGCCTTGGCGAGCACGCTGGCCCGGTGCTGGCCGAAGCTCAGCCCGTCCATCCCCGGAGCGGGGTCGCGCGGCTCCCAGGCCGTCGACACGCCGGGGCGGATCCGACGGGTGAACACCGAGGTGTCCGATCCGAGTCCGGGCAGCTCCCCGACGGCCTCCGCGAGTCCGTGCACGGCCTCGCGGTCCTGCTGGTCCAGGTAGACCACCAGGGCGTCCCGTCGCGGGTACAGCAGCTTGGAGGAGACGATCTTCGACCGGTAGGTCACCCCGTTCGCCTCCAGGTGGGTCAGCGCGGCGTGCCAGACCGGACGCGCCGCCCGCCAGGACTCGATGTGGACGTAGACCCGCAACACCTCGCGCGAACGGTGCGGGCGCGTCCCCTCGACCATGAAGAACCCGGGGGACAGCGCCGGCCGCAGCGAGGTGTTCAGCACGCCCACCACCGCACCGGCCGTCACCGCACCGGTCGTCACCGCACCGGCCGCCGACTCGCCGTCGACGACGACCCGTTCGGCCGGGATCCGGACGATCACCCCGCCGAACTCCACCCGGTGGGTGTCCTCCCCGACCTCCCGCAGCACGCCGCGCAGCGTGGTCTCCCGGTGCGGTACGGCCTTGGCGAGCTCCGCCTCGAACTCCGGGTCCCGGAGCCGGAACGGGAGCGAACCGCCCTCCACGTCGAGGCCCGCGTGCAGCTCGTGGTAGAGCGCGTCCGACAGGAGCCGGCGCAGCTCCCTGGGGGTCTCCGCCTCCAGTCGCCGCTTCCCCACGGTGGCGCCGGTGCGGTCCGGCAGCACGCTGACGCGCTCGGCGGCCGCGAGCAGCGCGGGGGAGACAGGGGTGTCGCTCATGGCGTGTCCTCGAATCCGAGCAGGGCGGCGAAACGGTGCGGGGTGATCAGGGCGCCGCGGCCGACTCCGGCGGCGGCCCGCTCGATGCCGGACAGCCGCTGGCTCTGCGCCGCGCCGGCGATCAGGCGGTCCAGCAGGTGCCAACCGGCGAAGGCGGTGGCGCGCACGGCGAACCCGGGGTCGGGCTCGGCGCGGGTCCGGTATCCGCGCCAGAATTGGTGCACCAGCGGCAGCAACCGCTCCATCTTCTCGGCGCCGCGGGCCAGGATCTGTTCGTGGGTCAGCTCGGTGTCGGGGAAAGGGATGTCGCCGTCCCCCCGGTTGGTGACGATGTCGAGGACCGAGCGGTAGAGCCACTCCCCGGCGAACGCGCCCACGTCCCGGGCCGGATCCGCGAGGCGGAACTCCTCCCAGTCCGCGATGACCGGGAGGTCGCCCTCCTTGATCAGCAGCTGGTCCACCCGGAAGTCGGTGTGCGAGGGGACGCGCGGCGCCTCCTTCTCCCACCGCCGCAGGTTCTCCAGCGCCTCCCGCAGCGCCTCGTCCCGCTGCATGAGCCGCCACGCCTCCAGTTCGGCGAAGCTCAGCTCGTTGAACATGGCCAGTGGCAGACCGCGCAGCAGCGCCGGCTCCGGCATGACGGGCTCGGTGGCGTCGACGTCGCCCACCGGGGCGGCGGAGTGCAGGACCCCGATCTTCTGCCCCACCAGGAAGGCCAGTTCACCGTCGAAGTCCTCGTCGACCATCAGCTCGGCGCCGGTCCTGGCCGCGATGTGCTCGAAGACCACCAGCCCGGCCGTCCCGTCCAGCCCGAGCAGCACCGGCACGTGCGCGGCCAGCTCGTCCACCGTCGTGACGAAGGACTCGAAGGACTGGATGCGCGTCATCCGCTCCCGCACGTCGGCCTCCCCGCCGACCAGCCGCTTGACGAAGACCCGCCGGCCGCTCGCGGTGTCCCCGGACCAGGCGTGGTTGCGGCCGACCGGAGCGGTGACGGAATCCCGGACGAAAGCGCCGACGCCGAGTTCCTCCAGCAGGGCGTCCACCTCCGGGAAAGCGTCCAGATCGGCCGGCCGGAATGCCGGCCGGGAATTCCCGTCCGCCTTTTCCGGCGACCCGGCCGGATGTTCCTCGACGCTCCTCGCGCCGGAACCTGCCCGTGTGGTTCCCGGCACGGCCACCCCCATTCCTCGCTGCCCGATCGGAACTCGTGTCCCTTGAACCGAGGAAAATCCTCGCGCGGTCGGCGGACCGCCGAAAGCCGCCGATCGTCGGTGGCTGCCAGCCGACCGGCTGCCGTTCCCCCGCATCCGCCGCCGATCGGCTGACCGGCCGCCGCCCGACACGGAGAAGCCGGTACCGGTCGGCGGGAACGGGAAAGCGGGTTCCGGGTGGCGGCAGCCATCCGGAACCCGCTATGGTGTTTCGGGACGAGTCTCCGGGACGGTGCCCGAAAAAGGCCCCCGGGCGGAATCCGTCAAGAACCCGTCGGGAATCCATCGGAAATCCGTCGGGAATCCCCGGGGAATCGGGCCGGGACCGGCCGGTTCAGGCGGCCCTGGTCGGCAGCGGGGCGCAACCGGCCTGCCAGGCCCGGTGGGCGATCACCGCCGCCTGGACGCGGTTGGCCACGCCGAGCTTGGCGAGGATGTCGCTGACGCAGTCCTTCACCGTCCCCGTGCCGATCACCAGCCGGCGTCCGATGTCGGCGTTGGACAGCCCCTCGGCCACCATGGCGAGCACCTCCTGCTCCCGCACGCTCAGCAGGGAGGTCAGCCGTCTGGCCGCCAGCGTGGCGTCGGCGTGCCGGACGTCGTCCGCCACCTCCGACAGCAGCCGGGAGGCGGCCATGGTGGACAGCACGGTGCTGCCGACCGCCAGGGCCCGTACCGAGGCCAGCAGCTGGTCCGGGCCGGTGTCCCTCAGCAGGAAGCCCGCGGCCCCCATCCGCAGCGCCGTGAGCACGCCTTCGTCCATGACGGGCGGCGCCAGCACGGCGACCCGGGGCGATCCGGGCAGGTCCAGCAAGGCCTTCAGGATGCCGAAGCCGTCGGCGTCACTCACCTGCATGTCCAGCAGGACCACGTCCGGCCGGCACCGCCTGGCCTCGGCGACCGCTTCGGCGCCGCCCGCGACCCGGGCCTTGAGGTCCTCCGCGGACTCGATGATCATCTGGAGGCCGGCCCGCAGCAGGGGTTGGTCGTCGACGATGAGGGTGAGGGTCACGATCGGTTCCTGCCTGCTCGAATGCTCATCGCCAGCTGCGCCAGGAAGAGCCCGGCGATGACGGTCAGTGAAATCCAGACGGCGTGGTCGGTGATCGTCTCGGCGAGCTCCACGGCGGGTTGGCCGATCGTGTAGCCGAGGGTGGTGAAGAGCCCTGCCCAGGCGGCCACGCCGATCAGGTCGAGCAGGAGGAAGAGCGGCAGGCCCATGCCGACCCAGCCGGCCGAGGCGAAGGCGAGCGTGGCCGGGATCAGGGGCAGCGGGGAGAGCACGACGGCTCCGGCGATGATCCGCCGGCTCGCCGGCCTCTCCCGCGCCAGGATGCTGCGGGGGCGCCGGACGGCACCCTCCGGCGGGGTCCCCGCGAGGAGCCGCACCACGTTCCCGCCCCACAGCCGCCCGGCGAGCCAGAACACCCAGACGAACTTCATCTTCCCCAGGACACCCGCGATCAGGGCGGTCACGACCGAGGCCTCGCCGACGCGGGCGAACGCCCCGGCGACGGTCATCGAACTCGGCGTCCCGCTCAGCGCCGCCAGCAGCACCGGGTCCGTGCCGATCAGCCAGGGCTTGAGCGGCCACATCGCGAACGAGTAGGCGAACACCAGCCACAGCGCGTACCAGCAGAACAGGTCCCTCGGCGCCGGGGCGCCGCCCCAGGGCAGCCACGGTTTGTCGAGCGGCCGCTTTCTGCTTTTCTGATCGCTTTCGGACATGGTGGTCAAGAGGGACCTCCAGTGCGTTCTGTAGGTACCCGGAAGCCGCCCAGGGGAAATATCGACGGACTTCCGCGAGCAGGAAATATCCCGGAATCAGAGCCGTGCATCTCATGAAACGACAGCGGTCATGTCCGACCGCACTACGGACTATGCGGAATCCACACGCACGGACCGGTCGGGGAGCACGGAATCCGCCCTCCGACGCCGCGGACCGGGATCGACACCGGTCGGCCGGGCGGGCCACAGAAGCTCACTGTCGACAACAAAAAACCTGCGCATGAAGACCCCCCGTCCTGCGCAAATTCCCGATTGGGCCAGAACCGCCGATGCCGGACATCGGCGCGATGATCGTCTCATAGGCGAAGCAGGGGTTCAACCTTTACCTGCACGTTACAGACCCGCCGATCGGCTGGAGTTCGCAGCCGATCGGCTGGACCTTTGCCGTCCTCCGGCGGGGGCCACCCGGGCCGTGGCCCGTCGGGGCACCGCGGGCGGCCTCGCCGGGGTCCGGCGACACCCGGCGGGGCTGCCGCCGAACCACTTGCCAAGTCGGACAGTAGTATGCCTATGGTTTCCATCATGGAAAGCACTTCGCGCAACTCCGGTCCGTCCCAGCCCGATTCCGCCCGTGCCGCCCTGGACGCCGTCGCCGACGCCCGGGCGCTGGTGGCCGACCGGGTCCGCACCCCGTGGTGGTACCACCTCGGGCTGGGCGCGGCGCTCGCCGCCTGGTTCGTCTCGATGAGCCTGCGGGCCGCCACCTGGGGGACCCCCGCCTTCGTCCTCGTGGTGCTGGGCCTCGCCTGGGCGCTCCGGGAGTCGACCGGGGTCTCCTTCGCCGCCCTCACCGCCACCCCCGCGACCCGCAGGCTGTACGCCGGCTACCTGCTCGCCCTCGTCGTCCTGGCCGCGGCCGGCATGTCCCTGGAGTGGGGAGCGGACGTCCGGTGGGCCATCGCCGCCGCGGGCCTGGTGATCGGAGCGCTCACCGTCGCCGTGGGGTACCGGGCCGACGCCGCGGCCCGCCGGGACATCCGGGCCGGGCGATGACGGGGCCGGTCTTCGACGAGCTGATCCACGCACCCAACCGGCTGCAGATCTGCAGCATGCTCGCCGCCGTCGACGCGCTGGAGTTCTCGGTCGTCCGCCAGGCCCTCGACGTCAGCGACTCCGTACTGAGCAAGCACGTGAAGGCCCTCCAGGCCGCCGAGTACGTCAGCGTCACCAAGGTCCGGGGCGCCTCCTACCCCCGCACCTGGCTCGCGTTGACCCCCCGCGGCCGCAAGGCCTTCGACGGGCACATCGCCGAACTCCGCCGCCTGCTGGACCTCGCCCAGGGCAGCGGCTGACCTTCGGCCGCCCCCTGCCCTGGCGGTCCGGCGTCGACGCCCTCGCGTACGGCCTGGCCGGCCGGGGCTCCGCCGGGGCGGAGCGCCGCCCGGGGCGGTCGCAGGACCCCCCTGCGACCGCCCCGCCGTGCTGCCGCCCCGCCGTCCGTCCGCTCCCGCGCTACAGCAGCGCGTACACGGCCGAGGCGTCGTCATGCGTCTTGCCGCGCGGCCAGCGCTCGCAGGCGGCGTCCGCCCGCTCCACCGCGCGGACCTGCGCGATCAGCTCGCCCGGGCCCGACTCCGCGAGCAGCCGCAGCGCGTCGCCCCAACTGCCCAGCCCGAAGCGCTCGGTGAAGCGCGAGGCGCCGTCGGTGAGGGCGGCCAGCGCGTGCAGCCGGTCGAGCCGGACGAAACCGGTCTCGGCGTGCTCGGCCGCGCGCGGGCTGGCCGCCGCGATCCACGGGCCGTTGCCCCGGTTGCGGGCGGCGCGGACGGCCAGCGCGTACTCCAGGTGCAGCGCCGCCCGCTCGGCCGAGCCGGGGACGGTCGACCAGATCTGGCGGCGCAGCCCCTCCCCGCCGGGGAAGCGCTGGTTGTCCCCGATCACCTTCGGCGGGCCGTCCTTGAACTCCAGCACCAGCAAGGAGTCGCCCAGCACCAGGTACTCCAGCGCCTCACCGTGCCGCCGGGCGGCGACCACCATCGCGGCGGGCGTGTTGGGATGGGCCAGGTCACAGCGGCCGCCGTGCAGCGCGGCCGTCTCCACGATGGCGTCGGAAAGGCACTCGGCGATCGAGCGGTCCGCCCGGTCGGTGAGCCGGGCGAGCAGGTGCACGCCCATGCGGCGCACGTACCAAGCCGTTCCGTGCCGGCACCCGGAGTCCAGGCCGGCCGGCGAACTCGCGCCGTCCAGCAGGACCAGCGCTTCCGGCGAGGCCGCCGCGAAGTCCTCGCTCTCGCGGTCGGGCCGCCGCGCTTCCCCTGCGAGCTGTAGCTGCATCCCGACAGTGTGGACGTCGCCCCCGGCCCGCGCCCAGACCCCTGCGCCGGTGCGAGGCGGGCCGGTGCCCGACGCCCGGTGGCAGCCGGGGCGATTCGGCCATACCGTCGGACAGTGACCGGACAATTCGGCCAATCGGGGCGGGACAGGTTTCGGATCACCTTCGGGTGGCCGGGCGGCCTGCGACTGACGAGGAGCGGAAGATGTTCTGGCAATTCATCGTGGTGACGGCCGCCTCGCTCGGCTTCCCGACCGCCGCGCTGCTGTTCCTGATCGGCGGCCCGCGCTTCCCCGACGAGCAGCGCGACCGGAGCTGAGCCGCTTCCGGGCCGGGTCGCGGCCGAGCGGCGCCAGGACGCGCGCGGACCGGTCCGCACCGGCGCCGGGCGGCAGACCCGGACGGACGGCCCTCCCGGCGCCCGGGCCTCCGGGGTGTCCGGGACGGCCTCGGTCGGTCCGCGCACGGGGCCACGGGTCCAGCCGGTCCGGCCGGACGGCGTCCACCTCCTCGGCCGCCGACTCCAGTGATCGTGTGTGCGGTTCGATGAGGTCCATCCGACCGACACCACTCGTCCGACCGCGAATTCCGTTCCCGCGGCGGGGAATTCGATCACCCCTGCCCTGACCGCCCCCCGGTCAGCACGCGTTCCAGCAGCGCCGCCTGGGCCAGCAGGCGCTCGTCGCCGCCCACCGCGCCGACCACCTGGAGCCCCAGCGGCAGCCCCTCCGGGGTGTGCCCGGCGGGCAGGCTCACCGCCGGCCGCCCGAGGAAGCTCCACGGCAGCGACATCGCACCGTCCCCGGTGCCGTGCAGGCCCTCCGGCGCCCCACCGGTCGCCGAGGGCGCGAGCCAGAGGTCCACCCCGGCCGCCGCCCCGGTCCGGTCCACCCGCTCGCGCAGCCGCTCCCGGAACCTCAGCGCCGACGCCCGGTCCTCCGGCACCACGCCCTGGCCGACCCGGATGCTCGCCACCGTCTCCGGCCGGTAGAGGCCGCCGAACCGGGCGAACCAGTCGGCATGGCTGCGGGCCGTCTCGAACCGGTTGATCGCCTGCAACCGCCGCCCGATCTCGTCGAGATCGGGGAACAGCTCGACCCGGCGCACCGTCAGCCCGGCCCGCGCCAGCCGTTCCAACTGCTCCTCGAAGGCCCGCAGCGCGCCCGGCTCGACCCGCTCCAGGTACGTCCCGTCCGGCACCCCGAGCACCGGCCCGGGGCCCGGCTCCGCGGGCCGCCAGCCGTCGCAGAGCAGCGGGGCCGCCAGCGCGACGCCCGCCAGGTCCGCGGTGAACAACCCGAGGGTGTCGAAGCTCGGCGCGTTCGGGATCACCCCGTCGAACGGGATCCGCCCGTACGTCGGCCGGAAACCCACCACCCCGCAGTACGCGGCCGGGCGGATCACCGAGCCGACCGTCTGGGTGCCGAGCGCGAGCGGCACCAGGCCCGCCGCGACCGCCGCCGCCGAACCGCTGCTGGAGCCGCCCGGGGTGTGCCCCGGGTGGTGCGGGTTGCGGGTCGGGCCCGGGGCGGTCCCGGCGAACTCGGCGGTCACCGTCTTGCCCGCGACCATCGCCCCCGCGGCCCGCAGCCGGTCCACCACCGCGGCCTGCGGCCCGGCCAGCACCCCGGGCGGCAGCGCCGAACCGCCGTGCGTGGGCAGCCCGTCCACGTGCACGACGTCCTTGACCCCCACCGCCACCCCGTACAGCGGCGGCCGCCCGCCCGGCTCCGGGTACCGCGCGGCCAACTCCCTTGCCCGCGCCCGCAGTCGGCCGTGCCGCCCGGGCTCCGGCACGAACGCGTGGAGCAGCGGGTCCACCCGCTCGACGAGCGCGCAGAACCGGTCGACGTACTCCGGCAGACCGGGATCCCCGGCCCGCAGCCCGGCGGCCTCACGGGTCAACGACAGCGGCCGGATCAGGGGTTCCTCCATGCCGCGCACCGTAGCCCGGTCTTACGGGTGCTCGGCCGCCAGGTACGGCGCCTCGCGCAGGAAGTACGCCCCACAGGTGTGGCAGCACAGCTCCGGGGTCTTGCCCCAGTCCACCGCCGACCGCACCGGCGCCTGCGGGTCGAGCTCCCGCCCGCACATCGCGACGCTCTCCTCACCCCGGACCACGTGCCACAGCCGCACCCCCTCGGCCTCACCGCCGGCGCCGTACTCGGCTCGCATCTGGTGCATCATGCCCCCCATCGTCCGACCCCCTCCCACCCCCGGCAACCGGAGCCGCCCCACCCCGCGCGGCCACCGCTGCGCCCCCGAACGGACCGGGCGCCCCGGGGCGGGATCCGGCCACCGGGGCCAGGTAGGGTACGCGGGCGCGACCGGCCCCGACGGCCTCGCCGAAGGGCCAATCCGCCCGATTTC
Organism: Kitasatospora sp. NPDC093550; assembly: GCF_044764985.1. Lineage (NCBI taxonomy): Bacteria > Bacillati > Actinomycetota > Actinomycetes > Kitasatosporales > Streptomycetaceae > Kitasatospora > Kitasatospora sp. NPDC093550. The sequence goes on along the minus strand of NZ_JBIWJF010000018.1, from coordinate 99,698 downwards.
AGCCATCTTTCATCCTTACGTGGGGGACTCTCACCGTGCGCACTTCCCGCCTCCTGGCCGCGTCCACCCTGGTGGCGCTCTCGCTCGGCGCCACGGTCGGCGCCGCCACCGCCGGCGCCGTCAGCGTCACCCCGACCCCGACGGCCACCGCGACCCCGACGGCCACCCCGTCGGCCACGGCCTCCCCGAGCGCCACCGCGACCACCCCGGCCCCGACGGCAAAGCCGACCATGCCGGTGCCGACGCCGACCGTCGACAACCGCTGCCACGGCGGCGTCTACCCGAGCTCCCTGCTCAAGGTCACCGGTACCGGCCTGTACGGCACCACGCTCATCAAGGGCGGCCCGGCTGCTGAAGTCACCGTGACTTTCGAGAACAACAGCGGCGTCGACCTGCTCGACGTACAGAACTCGCTCTACGTCACCGACGAGTTCGGCGGCGCACGCCCCGTCGACTGGAAGCCCGACTTCTTCGACGTCCAGCTGAACACCGGAAGCGGCTGGAAGCCCGCGCAGCTCGTCGACCGCGGCATCCGGGGCGCCGACCTCAAGCTGGCCAAGGGCGCGAAGACCACCCTCCAGATCCGGATAGCCGCCACTGCCAAGGCCCCGGTCGGAAAGTACGGCGCCAACTACGACGCCGGTTCGGAAGCCTTCGACAACGACAAGATCCCCACGCCGGCCAACAACAAGCCGCAGGCCTGCACGCAGTTCTATGGCGAATACACCGGCGAGTTCCACGTCGCCGAGGCCGGCGCCACCGCCCCGGTCGCGACCGCCGCCCCGTCGCCATCCGGCGGCCCGCACCTGGCCGAGACCGGTGCGAGCTCGAACACCCTCCCGATCGCCCTCGGCGGCGCGGCCGTGCTGGCCGTCGGCGCGGGCACCCTGGTGGCTCTCCGGCGCCGCAAGTCGGCCGCCGGGAACTGACCCCGCCGGATCGGCTCCGAGGGGCGCGGACCGATGGTCCGCGCCCCTCGGGCGTTCTCGGGGCCGCTGCTCAGGAGGCCGCGCGCAACAGCGCGTCGTCCTGCCACTTCAGGATCTTGTCGAAGCTCACGATCGCCCCCCGGAGGGGGTGGTTGCGGAGCTGGACGTGGTCCGTGAGGGCGTGGATGAGGAAGAGGCCGCGGCCGGATTCGGCGGTGAGGTCGGGGAGGGTGTCGAGGTCGACCGGGCGGAGGGTGGGGGCCGGGGGGCGGCAGGGGAGGACGTGGGTGTCGTACGGGTGGCCGTCGCGGCGGGGGCGGTGCGCGGTGAGGACGCGGGCCGGGACGGTGGCGCGGCCGCGGCGGGTGCGGCGGGGCCCGCGGCCGGTGGCGGCGGGGCGGGCCGGGGCGGCGGCCGGGCGGCGGACCGACGGGGCGGCGGGGGCGGACAGGCCGGGGCCGGAGTCGGTGACCTCGATCCGCAGCCGGTCGCCGCTGATCGAGGCGGTGACCTGGAAGGCGTCGTCGGGCCGGCCGGTGGCGCCGTGCTCGACCGCGTTGGCGCAGGCCTCGCTGAGGGCGACGCCGAGGTCGTCGGCGATCTGCGGGTCGACGCCCGCGGTCGCCATGGCACCGAGCAGGATGCGCCGGGCCAGCGGAACGCTGGCCGGGTCGCGCTTGAGGTGCAGAGTCCACCAGATGTCCACGGGAGGTCCCTCCTGGCTGCGGCTCCACATACAACTAGGTATCTCCGGGCGATTCGGCGGTGAACCGTGCCCGGGGGCCGCTACCGCCCGTTCGGCGGATGGACTGGGGAACGGGGTCTGTGCCGGGCGGCGCACGTCGGGGCCCGCACGCCGCCGCCGAAAGGGGCATTCGTAGGGATTTCCCACCCTGCCCGTGTCGGCGTCGTACGCAATGAGAGGATGGCCCGGCCATGACTGCCCTCGCCGCCGCCCCGTTCCCGGGCGCCCCAGGACCGGCCCAGCCGGTGCGGGCCGCCGCCTGGGACCTGCGGCTTGCCCGGGCCGTCCCGTTCGCGCTGGTCTGCACGCTGATCGCGGCCGCCGGGCACGCCCTGGCCGGTGGCGGGAACGTGCCGCCGACCGCGCTGGCGGCGGGGTTCGTCGCGGTGCTGGCGCTCGCGGCGGTCTGCGGCGGACGGGAGCGTTCGCTGGCGGCCATCGCCGGGGCACTGGGCGCGGGGCAGCTCGGACTGCACTGCCTCTTCCACGGTCTCGGCGGCCACGGCGCCGGCTCCATGTCCGGCATGCGCCACGGCTCCGGTCCGCTGACCGTGCCGCAGGTGGCCGGCCGGCTGATCTGCAACGAGACCCATCCGGGCACGCTGGCCGGCCTGCCCGGCAGCCCGACCCCGGAGCAGCTCGTCTCCTCGGCCGGCCTGGACCCGCACGCGTTCGCCGCCGCGCCCTGGTGGCAGGGCGGCGTGTTCGGCATGTCGCCGACGATGCTGGCCGGGCACCTGGCCGCCGCGCTGGTGGCGGGCTGGTGGCTGCGGCGCGGTGAGGCCGCGCTGTGGCGGCTGCTGCGGGTGGCCGCGTCGGCGGCCCGGGAGCACTGGGCGGCGCCGCTGCGGTCGGCGTTCGCGCTGGTGGCCGCGCTGCTGCGCGGTCTGTTCGGCGTGGCCGGTCCGGTCCGCCGGTTCGGGGGCCGGGGCGGGGAGGGTCCGCTCCCGGTGGGTGCCGTGCTGCGGCACAGCGTGGTGCGGCGCGGGCCGCCGTCCGGGGTCCTCGCGTACTGATCCGCGCCTTCCGGCGGCCCGCGGGCCGTAGCGGGCGCGGGTGTGCGCAGCGTCCGGGCCGTTCTCCGACCACACCGGGGCCGGCCCCTGGTTCCGCCCCACACGTCCCCACCCGCGGCACCGCCGAGGCACTGCCGGGGCACGGCTCCGTCCGTCGCCCGCGCCCGGTCCGCCGCCGAGCTCCGATCGGAGACCCCGCATCATGCGTTCCCTTCCCACCCGCCGTCTCGCCGCCGTCGCCCTGACCGCCGCCGCCTCCGTGGTGGCGCTGGCCGGTCCGGCCTTCGCGCACGTCACCGTGAACCCGGGTGCGGCCGCCCAGGGCGGTTACACGGCCGTCGACTTCCGGGTGCCGAACGAGAGCGACACCGCGAGCACCGTGAAGCTGGAGGTCAACCTCCCGCTGGACCACCCGCTGGCCTCGGTCCGGACCCTGCCGCTGCCGGGCTGGACGGCCACGGTCGAGAAGTCGAAGCTCGACAAGCCGATCAAGGTGCACGGCAACGACGTCAACGAGGCCGTCTCCAAGATCACCTGGACCGCCGACGCCGGCACCAAGATCGCCCCCGGCCAGTTCCAGGAGTTCCGGGTCTCGCTCGGCCCCCTGCCGACCGACTCGGACAGCCTGGTCTTCAAGGCCCTGCAGACCTACGACAACGGCGACGTCGTCCGCTGGATCGACGAGTCCAAGGACGGCCAGCCCGAGCCGGCCAAGCCCGCGCCCGTCCTGAAGCTCACCAAGGCCGAGGCCGGTGACGGCCACGGCGACAGCCACGGCGCCACCGCCTCCCCGGCCGCCGGCGCGCACGGGGACAGCTCGGACCACGCCGCCGCCTCCGACGGCGGCGACAAGGCCAGTGACTCCACCGCCCGCACCCTCGGCGTGGTCGGCATCGTGGTCGGCGTGATCGGCACCGCCGTCGGCGTGCTCGGCCTGCGCCGCAAGAACGGCGGCTCCGCCTCCTGACCCCCACGCTGACGGGGCCGTGCCCCGCGCCGCACCCGCGCCCGGGTACGGCCCCGTCGGCGGTTCACCGCGCACGATCGGATCACGCATGTCCCGCACCGCCCGCACCGCCCGTACCGCCCGGCTCGCCGGGGCGGCCGCCCTCGCGCTGGCCGCCGCCCTGACGCTGTCCGCCTGCGGCTCCTCCGGCGGCGGCTCCTCCGCCGCGAAGGTCACCCAGCAGAAGGAGTCCACCCCGTACCAGGGCACCAAGCTGGCCAAGAACTTCGAGAAGCCGGACCTCCAGCTGACCGACACCTCGGGTCAGCCGTACGACCTGCGGCAGCAGACCAACGGCAAGGCCACCCTGCTGTTCTTCGGCTACACCAGCTGCCCGGACGTCTGCCCCACCACCATGGGCGACATCGGCGTGGCGATGAAGGCGCTCCCCGCGGAGGACCGGCAGAAGGTCAACGTGGTCTTCGTCTCCACCGACCCGCAGCGCGACACCCCCAAGGTGCTGCGCACCTGGCTGGACTCGATGGGCAGCGACTTCATAGGCCTGACCGGCGACCTGGCCAAGGTGAAGAGCGCCGCCAAGTCGCTCGGCATCATGATCGAGGACCCGGTGGTCAACGCGGACGGCACGGTCACCTCGACCCACGGCGCGCAGGTGCTGGCCTTCCTCCCCTCGGACGACAAGGCGCACGTGCTCTACATGAGCGGCACCGAGGAGAAGACCTACGAGCACGACCTGCCGCTGCTCGCCAAGGGGGTCGCGGCGTGATCGCCGTGACCGGGACCCGCTTCCGGCGCACGGCCCTCACCGGCGCGGTGCTGGCCACCGTCCTGGGCGGCGGCGCCATCCTGGCCGCCTGCGGGACGGGCGGCTCCGACGGCTCCGGCACCTCCGGCGCGGCCTCCGGCGGACCGGCCAGGCTCAGCGTCGCCGACCCCTACATCCCGCTGCCCCCGGCCGGCGGCATGGCGGCCGGCTACCTGACCGTCCGCAACGACGGCGGGCAGGACCAGTTGGTCAAGGTGACCAGCCCGGGCGCCGAGTCGGTCACCATGCACCGCTCGACCCCGTCGAGCATGGAACAGGTCGCCAGCCTGGACGTGCCCGCGCACGGCGCGCTGCAGTTCGCCCGCGGCGGCACCCACTTGATGATCATGGGCTGGCAGAAGGCCCCCGCCCTCGGCGACGAGCTGGAGCTCGACCTCACCTTCGCCAAGTCCGGCACCATCTCGGTCAAGGTGCCGGTCAAGGAGCTCACCTACCGCCCCGGCCAGAGTTAAGGGGACCGCCACCATGCAGTCGGTCGGCCTGGAGAAGGCCACGCACCGCCGGATCGCCGGGGTGCTCGGAGTGCTCGGCGCGCTGCTCGCGCTGATGCTCGCGGGCGCCGTACCGGCCTCCGCGCACGCCACCCTGGAATCCACCGACCCGCGGCAGAACTCGGTGGTCGCCACCGCCCCGCAGGCGGTGACGCTGACCTTCAGCGAGTCCGTCTCGCTGTCGGGCGACTCCGTGCGGGTGCTCGACCCGGCCGGCAAGGCCGTGGACACCGGCGACCCGGCGCACGCCGACGGCAAGGGCAACACCGCCCGGGTCGGGCTGAAGGGCGGGCTCGCGAACGGCACGTACACCGTCGCCTGGCGGGCCGTCTCGGACGACTCGCACCCCGTCGGCGGGGCGTTCACCTTCTCCATCGGCGCGCCCTCGGACACCTCGGTGTCGGCCACCGCGCTGCAGGGCGCCAAGGCCGACGGCCTGGTCGCCGCCCTCTACGGGACCGGGCGGACGGTCGCCTACGCGGCGTTCGCGCTGCTGGCCGGCGTCGCCGCCTTCCTGTTGATCTGCTGGCCGGCCGGCACCGCCAGGCGCCCGGTGCAGCGGCTGCTGATGACCGGCTGGACGGCGCTGCTGGTCTCCACCGTGGCGGTGCTGATGCTGCGCGGCCCGTACGAGCGCGGCTCGGGGATCGGGCAGGCCTTCGACCTGTCGCTGGTGCGCGCCACGCTGGACGAGCGGATCGGCACCGCACTGGCCGCCCGGCTGCTGCTGCTCGCGGCCGGCGGGGTGTTCCTGTCGCTGCTGGTCGGCCAGCTGGGGCAGCCGCCGCGACCGCTCCCGGCGCAGGCCCGGGCGGACGAGGACGCGGGCGGCACGGGAACCTCGGGTGCCGAGGGCGTCGAGGGAGCCGAGGCAGAGGACGCCGAGGACGCCGAACTGCGCGCGCTGGAGCAGCGGGCCGCCGAACGGCCGCAGCGCGAGGCCCGGCTCGGACTCGGCGTGGCCGGGCTGGTGCTGGCGGTCGCGCTCTCGGCGACCTGGGTCGGCGCCGACCACGCCTCGGTGGGCATCCAGGTCTGGCTGGCGCTGCCGCTCGGCATCCTGCACCTGATCGCGATGGCGCTGTGGCTGGGCGGGCTGGCCGCGCTGCTGGTCGCGCTGCGCGAGGGCGTCGGAGCCGAGGTGGCGGACCGCTTCTCCAGGATCGCCTTCGGCTCGGTCGCCGTGCTGGCCGTGACCGGGATCTACCAGTCCTGGCGGGGCCTGGGCAGCTGGGGCGCGCTGACCGGCACCGAGTACGGGCGGCTGCTGCTGGTGAAGAGCGGCTGCGTGGTCGTGATGCTCGGTGTCGCCTGGATGTCCCGCTCCTGGCTGGCCCGGCTGCGGTCGGCCCCGGCCGAGGCGGCGGAGGTCGAACCGGCCGAGCTGCCGGAGCCGGTCGGTGCCACCGCCGCGCACAGCGAGGACCCGGTCCGCCGGGCCCAGCTGGCCCGCCAGCGGGCCGCCCGGGAGAACGCCGGGCGCGACCGCGGGCTGACCCCGACCCGGGCCGGACTGCGCCGCTCGGTGCTGGTCGAGACCCTGGTCGCGGTGGCGGTGCTGGTGGTCACCACGATGCTCACCAACTCCCCGCCCGGACGGGTGGCGAGCGAGGTCGCGGCCGGGGCCGGGGCCGGGAGCGCCGGCGCGCCGGTCGCCGGGGGCGGGGCCGCCGCCCCGCAGACCGAGCCCGGCCGCACCGTCGAGCTCAAGCTCCCGTACGACACCAAGGGCCGGACGCCGAACGCCAAGGGCACCGCGACCGTCACCCTCAACCCGGCCCGGACCGGCCCCAACGAGGTGAAGCTCGCGCTGGACGGCGCGGACGGGCAGCCGGTGGACGTCCCCGAGGTGCAGCTCGCCTTCACCCTGCCGGACCGCGACCTCGGCCCGCTGCCGGTCGCGCTCACCCCCGAGGGCACCGGCCGCTGGAGCGGTACGGCGCAACTGCCGCTGGCGGGCACCTGGGTGGTGTCGGTGCAGGTCCGCTCCTCCGACATCGACCAGACCACGCCGACCCAGCAGTTCAAGATCGGCTGACGGCGGTGGACGACGTGACGACGGAACGGGCCTCGACGGAACGGGCCTCGGCGGAACCGGGCCCGGCGGAGCAGACCGCCGCTGGGCCGACGACTGCCGGGCCGACCGGCGCGGACCGGACGGGCTTCACCCGGCGGGCGCTGCTCGGCACCGCCGGAGCCGGACTGCTGGTCGGCGCCGGGGCCGGCGTCGCCGGGGCGGGCGCCCTGGACCGCGACGACCGCACCGGTCCCGCCGCCGGTCCTGCACCCGCCGGGGGCGCGCTCGGCGCCGCCCGGGTGCCGTTCCGCGGCGAGCACCAGGCCGGGATCCTCGAACCGCAGCAGGCCCGGGTGCAGCTGGCCGCCTTCGACCTGGCCGAGGGCGTCGGCCGGGACGGGCTGCGCGCCCTGCTGCAACGCTGGACCAAGGCCGCCGAACGGCTGACCGCGGGGGAGCCGGCCGAGGAGTTCGACAACCAGGTCGCGCTGGACGCCGGGCCCTGCTCGCTCACCCTCACCCTCGGCTTCGGCGCCGCGCTCTTCGACAAGGCCGGGCTGGCCGACCGCCGCCCGCCCGGGCTCGAACCGCTGCCCGCCTTCCCCGGCGACGCGCTCGACCCCGCCCGCGGCGACGGCGACCTGTTCGTCCAGATCGGCGCCGACGACGCCCTGGTCACCGTGCACGCCCTGCGGGTGCTGCAGCGGCTGGCCACCGGCACGGCCGCGCTCCGCTGGCAGTCGGCCGGCTTCGCCCGGACCCCCGGCGCCACCGCCCGGCCGGTGACCGGCCGCAACCTGATGGGCCAGATCGACGGCACCAACAACCCCAAGCCGGGCCAGGACGGCTTCGCCGCCACGGTGTTCTGCACGACGGGCGGCGACCAGCCGGGCTGGCTGGCCGGCGGCTCGTACCTGGTGTTCCGGCGGATCAGGATGCTGCTGGACCACTGGGAGGCGCTGCCGGTCGACCGCCAGGAGCGGGTGATCGGACGGCGCAAGGCGGACGGCGCCCCGCTCGGCGCACCCGCCGGGGCCGGCGAGCACGCCCCGGTCGACCTCTCCGCCCAGGGCCCGGACGGCACGCTCACGATCCCGGCCGACGCGCACATCCGGGTCGCCGCCCCGGCCGCCAACGGCGGGGCGGCCATGCTGCGGCGCGGGTTCTCGTACCACGACGGGCTGCTGCCGGACGGCTCGCCGGACGCCGGGCTGCTCTTCCTCGCCTTCCAGTCCGACCCGCGCAAGGGCTTCACCCCGGTGCAGCGCAAGCTCTCCCGGGGCGACGGCCTCTCCCGCTTCCTGCGGCACGAGGCCGGCGGCGTCTACGCGCTGCCCCCGGCGGCACCGACCGGCGGCTACCTGGGTCAGCAACTGCTGGAGGGGTAGCCGCCGGGCGCCGGGGACGGTGCCGGCTCGGGATGGTCACGGGTCGGGGCACGGCCGGAGGTGCGGGGACGGGCACCGGGAGTACCCCGTCCCGGTTCTCGGAACGCTTACCGGGCGGGCCCGCGGAATCGTTATGGTGACTGCTTCGGCACCACCCGTCAGTGCAGCACCGAGAACCCCACGGAGGCGTCATGTCGGCCACCCGCTACACCTACCTCGGCCCGGCCGGCACCTTCACCGAGGCGGCGCTGCACACCCTGCCCGAGGCGGCGACCCGGGAGCTGGTGCCGCTGTCGTCGGTGGCGCTGGCCCTGGACGCGGTGCGCGGCGGGGAGGCCGCCGGGGCGTTCGTGCCGATCGAGAACTCGGTGGAGGGCGCGGTCACCGCGACCAACGACGAACTCGCCTCCGGCGCACCGCTGATGATCTACCGCGAGGTGCTGCTGCCGATCGCCTTCGCCCTGCTGGTGCGGCCCGGCACCGAGCTGTCCGGGATCAAGACGGTGACCAGCCACCCGGTGGCCCAGCCCCAGGTGCGCCGCTGGCTGGCCGCCAACCTGCCGGACGCCACCTGGGAGTCGGCCGCCTCCAACGCGGACGGCGCCCGGCTGGTCGCCGAGGGCCGCTACGACGGGGCGTTCGCGGGCGAGTTCGCGGCCCCGATCTACGGACTGGACCCGCTGGTCAAGGACATCGCGGACGCCAAGAGCGCGGCCACCCGGTTCGTGCTCGTCGGCCGCCCCGGCCGGGTCTCCTCGCCGACCGGCGCCGACAAGACCTCGATGGTGGTCTGGCTGCCGGACGACCACCCGGGTGCGCTGCTGGAGCTGCTGCAGGAGTTCGCGGTGCGCGGGATCAACCTGGTGCGGATCGAATCCCGGCCGACCGGTGAGGGACTGGGCAACTACTGCTTCCTGATCGACTGCGAGGGCCACCTCACCGAGCGCCGGGTGGGCGAGGCGATGATGGGCCTCAAGCGGATCTGCCCGCAGGTGCGGTTCCTCGGTTCCTACCCGCGCGCCGACCGGCAGGTGTCCACCCACCGGCGGCCGGGGACCTCGGACGAGGATTTCAGCTCGGCCGCGGACTGGCTCTCGCGCGCGCTCGACGGGCGCGGGGACATCTGAGCGACATCTGTTGTCTTTCCGGCCTTTTCCGACCGTTTCGGATCGGGTCGATCAGGTGGGGGCGGGCGACCGCACCCGTCGTCCACAGGGCCCCCGGCACCGGGGGCCACTGTCCACAGGCCTCCCCGCTGTCCACAGCCGGAAGTTATCCACAGGCCTGGGGATGAGTCGACAAACCGGTATAGCCATTGCCCAGAACTGGTCGGATCATCGGTTTGCGTTGCAGAGATGACTAATCGGACCAGAGTCACCCGCTTGCCAGCAAATCACCCGTCCGAGTGCTTCAATTCCCTCACTCGGGAGGGTCGAATGAGGTTTGAAACCTCAATTCCCTGGTTCGATCGCGCGGAGGGTGATCCTCCCCTTCGATCCACAGCCACGGCTCCCCGCCTGTGGATAACCCGCCCCCGGAACGTTCCCCACAGGAGTTATCCACAGGACCGGGGAAGTTATCCCCAGGGGAAAACCGGTACCGGTGGAGGAACGCCCGCCCGGTACGCTTGGGCCTGTGATTGACCTTCGCCTGCTCCGTGAGGACCCTGACCGAGTACGCGCCTCGCAGCGCGTCCGTGGCGAGGACGTCGACCTGGTCGACGCCCTCCTCTCCGCCGACGAACGGCGCCGGTCCTCGGGCAGCCGCTTCGACGAACTGCGCAACGAGCAGCGGGTGCTCGGCAAGCAGGTCGCCCAGGCCAAGGGCGACGAGAAGGCCGCCCTGCTGCAGCGCACCAAGGACCTGGCCGCCGAGGTCAAGGCCGCCGACGCCGAGCAGAGCGCCGCCAAGGAAGAGGCCGACCGCCTGCTCCGCTCGCTCGCCAACCTCATCGACCCGGCCGCGCCGGTCGGCGGCGAGGAGGACTTCGTCACCCTCGAGGAGATCGGCACCCCCCGCGACTTCGCCGCCGAGGGCTTCGAGCCCCGCGACCACGTCGAGCTCGGCCAGATCCTCGGCGCGATCGACACCGAACGCGGCGCCAAGGTCGCCGGTGCGCGCTCCTACTACCTGACCGGCGTCGGCGCGCTGCTGGAGCTCGCCCTGGTCAACATGGCGATCGCCCAGGCCACCGCGGCCGGCTTCACCCCGATGATCACCCCGACCCTGGTCCGCCCGGCCGCCATGGACGGCACCGGCTTCCTCGGCCAGGCCGCCGAGAACGTGTACCACCTCGCCGAGGACGACCGGTACCTGGTCGGCACCAGCGAGGTCCCGCTCGCGGCGTACCACATGGACGAGATCCTCGACGCCGACAAGCTGCCGCTGCGCTACGCCGGCTACTCGTCCTGCTTCCGCCGCGAGGCCGGCACCTACGGCAAGGACACCCGCGGCATCATCCGCGTCCACCAGTTCGAGAAGGTGGAGATGTTCGTCTACACCACTCCCGAGGACGCCGAGAACGAGCACCGCCGCCTGCTCCAGTGGGAGAAGGACTTCCTCAACGCGCTGGAGCTGCCGTACCGGGTCATCGACGTCGCCTCGGGCGACCTCGGCGCCTCGGCCGCGCGCAAGTTCGACATCGAGGCCTGGATCCCCACCCAGGGCAAGTACCGCGAGGTCACCTCGACCTCCAACACCACCGAGTACCAGGCCCGCCGGCTGTCCATCCGGATGCGCGAGGAGGGCAAGACCCGCCCGCTCGCCACCCTCAACGGCACCCTGGTCGCGATCCCGCGCACCATCGTGGCGATCCTGGAGAACCACCAGCAGGCCGACGGCTCCGTCGTCGTGCCCGAGGCGCTGCGGCCGTTCCTCGGCGGACGGACCGTCCTGGAGCCGGTCAAGTAGTCCGGGGCCTCAGCCGCTCCGCACGCAGTACCCGCTCCACCCGCAACTCCCGGGAGACGACCGGCCCATGAGCACCACCAGCCCCAGCCCCGTCTCCCCGGAAGGCACCCGCGGCGGTGGCGACCTGCCCTACCGGCTGGTCGCCACCGACCTCGACGGCACCTTGCTGACCAGCGGGGAAACCGTCTCCGAGCGCACCCGCGCCGCACTGGCCACGGCCACCGGCGCGGGCGCGCTGCACATCATCGTCACCGGCCGCTCGGCCGTCTGGGCCCGGCCCGTCTTCGACGAGATCGGCTACACCGGGATAGCCGTCTGCGGCCAGGGCGCCCAGGTCTACGACGCCGGCGCCCACAAGCTGCTCACCTCGCTCACCCTCGACCGCCGGCTCGCCGCGCTCGCCATCGAGAAGATCGAAGCCGAGACCGGGCCGCTCGCCATCGCCGCCAACCAGGACGGCCTCGACGGCCAGGTCCTGGCCGGGCCCGGCTACGAACTGCTCATCGGCTCCGACCTGCCCGTCGTCCGGGTGGACCGCGGCGAGCTGCTCGCCTCCCCCGTCAGCAAGCTCTACATCCAGCACCACGCCCTGACCGACGACGCCCTCGCCGAAGCCGCCCGCCGCGCCGCCGGCGACCTGGTCGGCGTCGTGATGGCGGGCGCCGGCGTGGTCGAACTCCTCCCGCTCGGCCTCTCCAAGGCCACCGGCCTCGCCGTCGCCGCCCGCCGCCTCGGCCTGCGCGCCCGCGACACCATCGCCTTCGGCGACATGCCCAACGACGTCCCGATGTTCGGCTGGGCCGCGCACGGCGTCGCCATGGCCAACGCCCACGAAGAACTCCTCGCCGTCGCCGACGCGGTCACCACCAGCAACGACGAGGACGGCGTCGCGGCCGTGCTGGAGCAGCTCTACCCGCCCCGCTGACCGGGCCTTGGCGGCCCGGGGGTACGTGCTGGCGCTGACTGGGACGGGGACCGGCGGACGGACGAGGCGGGCGGCCGTGGGGTGTTCACGGAGTGTTCTTCCGCAGTTGTAGGATGACCGGGCAAGCGGTTGTAGGATGACCGATGACCGGTGAGATGCGGTGGCGGAGGGAGGTCCGGGATGAGCGGCGACGGCAACGGTCTGCAGGCGGCCGGGCGGCGGTCCCTGGTGGACACCGCGATCGACCAGCTGCGGGAGCAGTTGGCCGGTGGGGCGTGGCCCGTGGGCTCGCGGATCCCCACCGAGCACGAGCTGGCCGAGCGGTTGCAGGTCGGACGGAACACCGTGCGGGAGGCGATCCGGGTGCTGGTGCACGCCGGGATGCTGGTCTCCCGGCAGGGCGAGGGGACCTTCGTACGGTCCACCAGCGACCCGGCGTCGGTGCTGCGCGGCGTCCAGCGCTCGGGCATCCGGGACGTCCTGGAGGTCCGCGCGGCGCTGGAGACCGAGGGCGCCCGGCTGGCCGCGCTGCGGCACACCCCCGAGGACGTCCGGCGGATGCGCGCCGCGCTGGCCCGTGAGGCCGAGGTGTTCGCGGCGCACCCCGAGCGGGCGAGCCGCGAGGCGACCGTCGAACACGACCTGGAGTTCCACACCGCCGTCGTCGAGGCCGCGCACAACCCCGCGCTGACCGAGGTGTACCGCTACTTCGGCGCCTCCGTCCGCGAGTCCATGACCTCCGCGTTCGGTGACCACGAGATGCCCGAGGCGGTCATGGCGACCCACGAGGCGCTGGTCGACGCGATCGAGAGCGGTGACCCGGACCGGGCGGAGGCGGCGTGTCGTGCGCTGCTCGCCGGCCCGACCGCGGCCGTCGAGCAGCTGCTCGCGGCCATCGCGGCCCGGAAGTAGGGACGGCGCGAGCCTCCGCTTCCCGCCCGCATCCACGTACGTCCAGAAAGAAACAGCACACCCATGGCCGTCACCCGTGCCCAGCAGCCGGTTGTCACCACTCCTGCCCCGCTCCCCGTCCGCGCCCGGCTGGCCCACCCGCTCCTGCTGCTGACCGGCATCGTGCTGGTCGCGCTGAACATGCGCGCCTGCCTGGCCGCGGTCTCCCCGATGGTCGCCGAGATCCAGCGGACCTTCGGCCTCTCGGCGACCGCGAGCGGCCTGATCACCACCGTGCCGGTGTTGTTCCAGGGCGTCGGTGCCCCGCTCACCCCCCGGCTGACCCGCCGCTTCGGTGCCGAGCGGGTGGTATTGGGCGCGGTGCTGGTGCTGGGCGCGGGCGTGCTGCTGCGGGTGCTCCCCTCGGTGTTCGCGCTGTACGCGGGCTGCGTGGTGATCGGCGTGGCCATCGCGGTGCTGAACGTGTCGATGCCGGGCCTGGTCAAGCGGGAGTTCCCGGACCGCGCGGCGACCATGACCGGCGTCTACTCGACCACCATGCTGGTCGGGGCCACCCTCGCCGCGGGCACCTCCGTCCCGCTGGAGCACGTGCTCGGCGGCGGCTGGCGGGCCTCGCTCGGCGCCTGGTCGCTGCTCGCGCTGGTCGCGGCGGTGGCCTGGCTGCCGCAGGTGCTGCGCAGCCGTCAGGAGCGGGGCGCGGTGGCCGCGGCGGCCGCGCCGGGGAAGCCGATCGAGGGGCTCTGGCGGTCCCCGCTGGCCTGGCAGATCAGCCTCTTCATGGGCATCTCTTCGCTGCTGGTCTACACCCTGGTGGCCTGGATGCCGACGATCCTGGCGGACCACGGGATGGACCGCGGCCAGGCAGGCCTGGTCTTCGCCTTCTCCAACCTGGTGCAGGTGGCCGGGGCCTTCCTGGTGCCGCTGATGGCCGGCCGGATGACCAGCCAGCGGGCGCTGGCGGTGACCATGGCCGCGCTGAACGGGCTGGGCATCGCCATGCTGCTGGTCGCGCCGGTCTCCGCGGCGTGGGTCTCGGCGGCCGTCCTCGGCGTGGCCCAGGGCGGTTCGCTCGGCCTGGGTCTGGCGTTCATCGTGCTGCGCACCGGCAGCGCGGCCGGGGCCGCCCAGCTGGGCGGGATGTCACAGGCGATCGGCTACCTGGTCGCGGCGGCCGGACCGGTCGGCGCGGGTGCGCTGCACCAGCTGACCGGCGGTTGGGAGACCACCCTGGCGCTGATGCTGGTGCTGGTCGTGGTGGTGGGCGCGGCCGGCTGGGGCGCGGGCCGCAACCGTACGCTCTGAGGCCCTTCGCGGGTCCTTCCGTACGGCGCTCCGGGGTTCCCGGGGCGCCGTACGGCTCATTCCGCGCCGCGCGCGCCGGTGGGGCTCACTCCGCGCCGCGCGCGCAGGTCGGGCTCACTCCTCGCCGGCCAGGGTCAGTCCGGCCAGCTTCACCGAGGCCAGCACCGTCGCTCCGACGGTGACCGCCAGCAGCAGCGGGACGGCCACGCCGAAGGAGACGTCGGCGCCGATCGCGGTGTCCCCGGCGACCGCCTCGGCCACCGCGCGGCCCCACTGCTGGATGCTCAGCGTCCGGGCGCCGTCGACGTAGTTGCCGACCACCGACTCCCAGATCAGGGCGTACCCGAGCCCCGCCACCACGGCGTGCCGGGTGACCACGCCGAGCAGCAGGAACAGCGCGCTGTACGCGGCCCCGGCGACCAGCACCGCGACGGTGTAGCCGAGCACCATGCCGTCCCGGGTGCCGTACAGCAGCAGCCCGGACAGCAGCGTCGGGACGACCGAGAACAGCCAGGTGACGCCGATCGCGACGGCCAGCTTGGTGGTGATGATCCGCCACCGCGGGAGCGGCTTGGCGAGCAGGTAGACGATCGAGCCGTCGTCGATCTCGGTGGCGATCACCCCGGTGCCGACCACCAGGCCGAGGATCGGGACGAGGGTGCCGAGACCGAGCTCGCCGAGGATCCGGACGGTCAGCCCGTGCGTGTCGGTGTTGTCCGACCCGCTCGCGAGGGCGGAGACGAGCAGCAGCAGGGCCGGGACCACCAGCAGCAGCAGGCCGCGGCGGCGCCCCAGCAGCCCGCGCAGGGTCAGCCTGGCGACGGTGGGGTTCATGGTCGGTCGGCCCCTTCCTGGGCAACGGAGGGCATGGCGTCGGGCCTGGCGGCGGGCGGGGCGGCGGGCAGGGAGTCGGGCACGTCGGCGGGCGCGGCGGTCACGCGGAGACCAGGTACGAGAAGACGCTCTCCAGCGACTCGTCGGCCGGGGAGACGGTGTACAGGCGGATGCCGGCCTCCCGGGCGACCCTGGGCAGCAGGGTGGTGAAGCCCTGGAAGTTGACCGCCTCGATCCGCAGCGCACGGTCGCGCTCGTCCACCTCGATGCCGGTGGTGGAGCCGTCGGCGATCAGCGCGGCGGCGAGCCGGCGGTCGTCGCTGGAACGGACCAGGTAGCGGTGCGGGCGGTCGGTCATCAGCCGGCGGATCTTGCGGAAGTCGCCCGAGGCCGCGTGCCGGCCGGCCACCACCACCTCGATGTGCCGGGCGAGTTGCTCGACCTCCTCCAGGATGTGGGAGGAGAACAGCACCGTCCGGCCGTCGGCGCCGAAGCGGCGCAAGAGCTCCATCAGCTGGAGCCGCTGGCGCGGGTCCATGCCGTTGAAGGGTTCGTCCAGCAGCAGCACGGCCGGGTCGTGGACCAGCGCGGAGGCCATCTTGACCCGCTGCTTCATGCCCTTGGAGTACGTCCCGGTGCGGCGGTCCCTGGCGTACGCCATCTCGACCAGGTCCAGGGCCCGGCGGGCGGCGGCGCCGGGCTGGGGCAGGCCGTGCAGTTCGGCGTTGGCGAGGACGAACTCCCAGCCGGTCAGGTAGTCGTACATGGACTCCCGCTCGGGGACCAGTCCGATCTGCCGGTAGACCTGCTGGTTGCGCCAGATCGGCGCGCCGTCCAGGGTGACCGAGCCGCTGGAGGGGGAGAGGAAGCCGCTCATCATGTGGATGAGGGTGGACTTGCCCGCGCCGTTGGGCCCGAGCAGGCCGGTGATGCCGGGGCCGATCGACATGGTGATGTCGTTGACCGCGACCACGTTCCCGAACCAGCGGGAGACCTTGTCGATGCTGATGGTGGCCATGCCGCCCTCTCTCAAACCTTCTTGTAGCGGCGCAGCAGCAGCTGGTACGAGCCCACCACCATGGCCACCGCGACGAGTGCGAAGACCGCCAGGCCGAGCCCGCCCGGCGCGTGCCGGCGGTCGAGGCCGGTGCCGAGGTCGAACAGCTCGTTGACGAGGGACTCCACCAGGTTGGTGGGCGAGATCAGCGAGGTCCACTGCGCGGTGTCGGAGCCGGTCGTGCTCGGGTTGCTGATGCCGACCGCGACGCCGGCCACCGCGGCGCTGATCGCCAGGTAGCCCATGACGGCGGCCACCCCGAAGCCCCGGCGCGGGGTGGCGGCCGCGATGACCAGCGCCACCGAGGTCGGCACCAGCGCGTACAGCACGGCCGCGGCCAGGCCGTACAGGACGTGCCCGGTGTTGTACGAGAAGTCCATCCCGCCGAGCAGCGCGCCGAGGTACAGCACCAGCAACGGCGCCGACATCAGCAGCAGTTGGGCGCAGACCATGGCCGCGAACTTGGCCCGGACGTAGTCGGTGCGGGTGATCGGGCGGGAGAAGTAGAGCGGGACGGTCTGGTAGCGGAGGTCCCGGGAGAGCAGGACCGGCGCCTGGGAGGCGAGGAAGACCGAGACCACCAGGTTGAGGCTGGCGAGGTAGCCCGCGTACTCGACCGGGAGTTCCTCGCGCTTCAGGGTGATCGCGAACGCCACCATGATGACGGCGGGCACGGTGACCACGCCCAGCACCAGCATCGGCAGCACCTTGGACTTGCCGGAGCGGCCCAGGCCGTAGGCGGCGCGCAGGCTCTGGGTGAAGAGCGAGCGGGTGGCGTAACCGCGGCCCAGCCGGGGGCCGTTGTAGCCGCGGTAGCCGATGTCGTGGATGACGCCGGTGTCCGCGGGCGCGGTCTCAGGAGGCAGCGACATCGCCCGTCCCTCCCCTGCTCTGCTCGCTCTGCTCGGTCCGCTCGGCCTGCTCGGTCCGCTCGGTCCGCTCGGTCCGCTCGGTGGTCCGGCCGTCCTCGGCCGGGGACGTGAAGAGTTCGGCGACCCGGTGCCGGCGCTGCTCCAACCGGACCAGGCCGAGGCCGAGTTCGGCGACGGCGTCGCGGATGGTGTCGTACGTCGACTCGTCCGCGAGCCGGACCAGCAGCAGGTGCGAACCCTCGGGCTGGACCTCGATGCCGGCGGCGGCCAGGCGCTCGCGCACGGCCGCGCCGGGTTCGAGCCGGCGGTCCTCCGGGTGGTCGGTGACCTCGACCGCGAGGACGGCGGTCGCCTCGGTGAAGGAGGCGGTGGAGGAGGAGCGCAGCAGCTTGCCGCCGTCGATGACGACCAGGTGGTCGCAGGTGCGCTCCAGCTCGCCGAGCAGGTGGGTGGTGACCAGCACCGAGATGCCGAAGTCGGTGTGCACGCGGCGGATCAGGCCGAGCATCTCGTCCCGGCCGGCCGGGTCGAGGCCGTTGGTCGGCTCGTCCAGCAGCACCAGCTCGGGGTCGTGCACCAGTGCCTGGGCGAGCTTGACCCGCTGCTTCATGCCGGTCGAGTACCCGCCCATCGGGCGGTACCGCTCCTCGTACAGGCCGACGTGCCGCAGGGTGTCGGCGGTGCGTTCCCGGGCGGCGGTGGCGGGCAGGCCCGCCATCCGGGCCATGTGGACGACGAACTCGGTCGCGGAGACGTCCGGCGGCAGGCAGTCGTGCTCGGGCATGTAGCCGACCCGCTCGCGGATCTCGGAGCCCCGGGTGGCGATGTCCAGGCCGAGGACCTCGCCCCGGCCGGAGGTCGCCGGGGCCAGCCCGAGCAGGATCTTGATCAGGGTGGACTTGCCCGCTCCGTTGGCCCCGACCAGGCCGACCACCCCGGGCCGCACCTCGACGGTGAGCTGGTCGAGGGCGGTGACCCGGGGGAACCTCTTGGTGAGGCCGTCCGTCGTGATGACAGCTGTGGACACGCCCACAACGTAGTGCGCACCGGCCGCGACGGGCATGCGCTGGAATGACGAGGCCCTGTGCTGCTGCGGTATGACGTCGGGGCCGATCTCCCCTAGGGGGAGGCGGATCGGCCCCGGGCCGCCGGTGCGGACTCAGCGGTGCGGACTCAGGAGTGCGGGCGCTCCCACAGCTCGACGACCTGGCCGGAGGCGTCGAGCGCCAGCTTGTAGTCGCCGGTCGAACAGGGGTACGAGCCCTTCTGGTTCCCCGGGGTGGCGATGCACTCGTTGATGTGCTTGACCACGTCGGCCACGTTGACGTCCTTCGGCGCGGCGACCACCGAGCGGAGGTGGCCCTTGGCGGTCGGCGCGAAGGCGGCGGTCTTGTCGGCGCCCACCGGCTCGAAGCCGACGTCGTCGACGCCGCAGACGTCCTTGGTCTCCTTGTAGACCAGGGTGGTCGTGGTGGTGCCCTTCACCGGGTAGATCCACTTCTGGCCGGCCGGCAGCGGGCCGTGGGTGCAGAAGCCCTCGGGCTCGCCGGAGGCCGCCGGCGCACCGGTCGCCGAGGGCTTCCCGCTCGGCGCGGGCTTCCCGGGGGCGGCGGAGGGCGAGGCGGCCGGAGCCGCGGTGGTCGGGGCGGCGGTCGCGGCGGTCGCACCGCCTCCCGCGCCCTGGTCCGACGAGTCGTCCGGCCCACAGGCCGCCAGACCGAACGCGGCGGTGGCCACCAGAGTGGCGGCGAGCAGTCTCCTGGAAGCAGGCATGACGAAGGAACCCCCGTTGTGACGCATGATCAGTTGGACGGTGCGGCCGACAGACTAGCGCCTCCCGCCGACACCCTCGGGGGTGTTCCACCACCGCCTGCCCGGCCGGGGCGCGCGACGCCCCGCGCACCCCGGCCGGAAGGGGTCAACCCAGCTGCGCCAGGCCCTCGGTGGCGATCCGCTCGAAGACGGCGAGGTCGTTCTCGAAGATCGAGTCCGGCACCGGCCAGTGGATCACCAGCTCGGTGATCCCGAGCTCCTGGTACGTACCAGCCCAGTCGACGAAGGCGTCCAGCGACTCCAGCGGCTTCTCCGCCGTCGAACCCTGCAGCAGCACCTTCTCCAGCGTGGCCGCGTCCCTGCCCTGTGCCTCGCAGGCCGCCGTCAGCTTCGCGATCTGCTGGGCGATCACCCCGGGGGCCTGCTCGACCGGGACGTCCGCCGGGCCCTTCGGGTCGCCGTAGGTCACCCAGCCCTGCCCGTGCTCGGCGGCCAGCCGCAGCCCGCGCGGGCCGGTCGCGGCGACGTAGAACGGGACCCGCGGCGTCTGCACGCAGCCGGGGATGTTCCGCGCCTCGACCGCCGAGTAGTACGTGCCCTCCCGGGTGGTGGCGTCCTCGCGCAGCAACTCGTCCAGCAGCGGCAGGAACTCGCCGAACCGGTCGGCCCGCTCCTTCGGGGACCACGCCTGCTGGCCCATCGCCGTGGCGTCGAAGCCGGTGCCGCCGGCACCGATGCCCAGGGTGAGGCGGCCGCCGGACACGTCGTCCAGCGTGATCAGCTCCTTCGCCAGCGTCACGGGGTGCCGGAAGTTGGGCGAGGTCACCAGCGTGCCCAGGCGGAGGCGCTCGGTGGCGGTGGCCGCCGCCGTCAGGGTCGGGACCGAACCGAACCACGGCTCGTCGCGGAAGGACCGCCAGGACAGGTGGTCGTAGGTGTACGCGGCGTGGAAGCCGAGGTCCTCGGCCCGCCGCCAGATCTTCTGCCCCTCGCTCCACCGGTGGATGGGGAGGATCACCGTGCTCAGTCGCATGCAACGACCCTACGGGAGCCCTCGGCGGCCGGGCGTCCACGGACGCGACGACCGCTTCGTCGACCGCTACGTCGACCGCTACGTCCCGAACGAAGCGGGTCGGGGACGAGGACACGACCGCCGGGGCGGACCGACCCCGGTCGGGTTCACCGTCGTAGCCAGCTCAGCAGGGTCGTCGCCGTGAACACCGCGCCCGACGCCAGAAGGACCGCGCGCCGGGTCAGCCACCCCGGGCCTTCCGGGGGCCGGGGCTGCGGGACCGGAGCCAGCAGCGCGTCGGCGAAGGCCCGGGCGGTCGGCGGCCGGTCCGCCGGCTCGACGGACATCGCCGCCCGTAGCAGCAGGGCGACGTTCGGCGGGAGCTCCGTTCCGGCGGGGAGCGCCGGCAGCGTCGAGGCGGGCGGCTGGCCGGTCATCAGGGCGGTGGCGCGTCCGCCCGGGCCGAACGGCTTCTGCCCGGTCAGCAGCTCGTAGGCCACGACGGCCAGCGCGTAGACGTCGGCCCGCCCGTCGAACCCGCCGGTCTGGAAGGCCTGTTCCGGTGCCATGTAGGCGGGCGTGCCCGTGGTCACCGTCAGCCCGGACGCGTCGGCCAGTTGCTTCGCGCTGCCCAGATCCGCCACCAGCACGGCGGCGGGCGCGGAGCCGGTGGCGAGCAGCAGGTTGGACGGCTTGACGTCGCGGTGCACCACGCCCGCCTCGTGCAGGACCTGGACCGCGTAGCCCGCCTCCGCGGCCAGCCGCAACGCCTCCTGCGGGTCGCACTGCCCGACCCGGTCCGCCAGGGTGCCGCCGCGTACGTAGTCCATGACGAAGTAGGGCCGGTCCTCCTGCACCCCGACGTCGTGCACCCGGACCACCCGCGGGCTGGCGATCCGGCGCAGCAGCCTCGCCTCCGCCAGGAACCGCTCGCGCACGTCGGCGTTGGCGGCCCAGTTCTCGGCCAGCACCTTCACCGCGACCTCGGTGTCGAGCTCCGGATCGTAGGCCTTCCAGACCGTGGCGAAGGAGCCGGCTCCGAGCCGCTCCAGGAGGAGGTAACGGCCGAGCTTGCGCATGTGGCAGCATTCTGCCGGAGTCGGGGTGAGCGCGGAACTCCCGCCTGACGGGCGGGGTGCCGGGCGGGACGAAACGGGGGATCCGGGTGTTCGAGGATGGCGAGCTGGAACGGCTCGTGGCGGCCGCCCAGGCGGGGGACCCGGGGTCGAGGGAGTACCTGCTGGCCAAGCTGCGGCCGGTGGTGCTGCGCCGCTGCGCGCGCTTCCTGCCCCACCACGCCGACGCGGAGGAGGCGGCGCAGGACGCGCTGCTGTCCATCAGCACGCACCTGGGCGAGTACGGCGGCCACGGCTCCTTCCAGGGCTGGGTGACGGTGATCGCCTCGAACGCCGCCCGGTCCACCTACCGCTCGATGCGCCGGCGCGCCGAGGACAGCCACGCCGACCTCCCCGAGTCCGTCGACCCGCGCACCACCAGCGTCATCGCCGGGACCCGGCTCGACGTGATGGAGGCGCTGGCCGCGCTGGAGCAGCAGCACCCCGCCCTCGTGGAGGCCTTCGTGCTGCGCGACCTGGGCGACCTGACCTACGTCCAGGTGGCCGAGGCGCTGGACGTGCCGTTGGACACGGTCAAGGACCGTATCCACCAGGCCCGCCGCTTCATGCGCGAGCGCCTGGTCACCGGTCCGTGAAGGGCCGTCCCCCGGCGGGCGGCCGCGTCGTCGTCCGGCCGCGGTCCGCCGTCGCCGCCCTGGTGGCAGCCGCCGCGCTCGGGCTGGCGACCGGCCGGTTCGTCCTGCCGACGCCCCCGGGCGTCGGCGCGCACCCGGCGGCGCGGTCGGGTGCCGCGGTCGGCGGCCCGTCCCCGGGTGCGTCCGCTCCCGTGACGCCCGGCGGGTCCGTCCCGACGCCCGCGTCCTCGGCCTCCGGCTCCGCCCCGCCGACCGGGGTGACCGGGGCGACCGGGGTGACCGGGGCGACCGGGCCGTTGACGACCGCGAACCTCCTGGGCCCCGCGGCGTTCGGCCCGGACGTCGGCAGCGGGCAGATCCACGTCACCGACCGGTACGGCGACGGGTCGTACGCCAACGCGGCCTGCACCGGCGAGAAGACCCTCACCCAGACCCTGGGCGGGCGCGGCGCCCACTTCCGCGGACTGATGACCGGCACCCGCACGACCCCGGACGACCCCACGCTCGCCGTCAGCCTCGACGCCCAGGTCGCCCGCGAGGTCGCCGCCGAGGCCCAGAGCCCTTCCCTGGCGCAGAACTACGCCCAGCGCCTGCTGCTGGAGGAGGAGCCCTGCCAGGAGGCAGCACCGGGGCACTGGGTCTACGGAAGGACCACGACGCTGCAGCTCGCCCCGGACGTCACCGCGAGCTGGATGGGCAGCTACCAGGGATCCCTCAACACCGGAGGCACCGCGCCCGAGGGGAAGGAGCCCTGCGGCGGCATCGCCGTGCTGCGCAGCGGCAACCACTACGGGGTGCTGGAGGTCTACGCCTGCCTGGGCACGGCCGCGATGGACCGCGTCGTCAGGACCGCTCTGTCACAGCTGTGAAACAGCGGGTCGGGGCTCCAACTTTCCCTCCTGCCGCGGCATCTCCCCGGTTGTACGAGGACGCAGCAGGCGTCCCGACCAGCAGGGGGACACGATGACCGAGAACCAGACCGTCCAGCAGAAGTCCGCTCGCCGCAACCGGCTCGCCGCCGCGGCCTGCTTCGCCGCCGCACTCATCACGGCCAGCGTCGTCGGCACCCAGTCGGCCACCGCCGAGGGGGCCGCGCACAACGCCGCGCGTCCGGCCGCGGTCGCGGCCGCCGCGCCCGGCCTCGGCTCCGCCCGCCTCGTCCAGAGCGAGGACTTCCAGCGGGGCCTGAACCCGGTCGGCGCGACCGTCGAGCTGACCGGACGCCAGGGGCTGTCCGCGTGCTCCGGCGAGGAGACGATGCGCGACCTGACCCAGGGCAAGGCCACCGCGTACGCGTCCGTGACCTGGACCTTCGACACCAAGGGCCTGCTGCTCGAGTCGGCCGCGAACGCCCCCACCGGGACGACGGCCGACACCTGGGAGAAGCAGCTCGTCGCGCTCGTGCAGGCCTGCCAGGACGAGCCCGCCGGCCACTGGCACTACGGCACCGCCCACACCCTGACCGCCCCCGGCGGCAGCGGCCACTGGTACCCGGCCTACAACGGCGACGGCACCGTCAGCGGCGGGGTCGCGGTCCTGCGCAGCGGCGCCAAGGTCGCCGTCGTCGAACTCACCGGCCAGCCCGCCGACGCCCCGACCTACGTCGAAGGCCTCGCCACCGCAGCCCTGAAGCGCCTCGCCTCCTGAACGGCCGCCCGGCTCCGCCCGGGCCCCCGGGCGGAGCCGGCCCCGGAGATCGGAGAGGCTCGTACGCCCGGGGGACCTGCACCCCCCCGACCGCACGCCGCCGACGTCCCGGCCCGACTCCGCCGAGCGGTCACCGCGGAACGCAGAGCCCCGCCACCGCGAGGCGGGCGACGATGCCGGCGGCCGCCCTCGACTCGGCCTCGGTCACGCCGGAGAAGGCCAGCCGGACCGAGACCGCGGTCATGCCGAACGCCGAACCGGGGGAGACCCGGAGGCCGTGCTCCTCGAACAGGGCGACGGCCGCGGACTCGCTCGGGCCCGGCACGGCGAGGGTGACCGAGACGCCGGCCTCCAGGCCGGTGAAGGTCCAGCCCAGTTCGGACCGGAGACGGTCGAGGAACGCCCGTCGGGCCGCGACGGTGGGCTCGACGCACTGGACGTGGAGCGCGTGCGAAGCGGCGGCGTCGAGGAAGAACGCCCAGCTGCGCTGCCAGATCGTCGAGGGCCCGGACGTCCGCAGCCCGGCGGGGTGTTCGACGTCCTCCGGCCCGGTGACCCAGCCCAGTCGGCTTCCGCCCCCGCAGAGCTTGCTGAGCGAGTCCACCGACCACCAGGGAGCGGAGTGGTGTTCGGCGCCCGCCGGACCGGCACCGTCCTCGGCGTCGAACCAGCGGTACACGCGGTTGACCCACACCTGATGCCCGGCCAGGACCAGGTCGCCGAGGAGGGCTCGCTCGGCCGCGGACAGCGAGCGGCCGTCCGGGTTGCGTCCCGGGCTGGTGAGCCAGAGGGTCATCGGTGCGGTGGCCGTCCCGGCCAGGGAGAACATCTCGCCCCAGGAGAGCTGCCGGACCACGCCGTGACCGCCGAGCAGTTCGGGGATCGGGGCGAAACCCGGGCGCTCGACGAGGCACCCCGCGGTGCGCCCGGCCCGGACGGCCGCGGTGGCCCGCACTCCCGCGGTGACCGAGACGCGGCCCGGCGGCGCACCGTAACGCTCGGTCAGTCGTTCCAGGAGGAGGAGGTCCCCACCCGGCCTGGGCGGGCCCCAGGCTCCCTTGCTGCGCAGTGCGGATTCCTGTGCACGGCCGAACGCCGTCAACAGCGCGTCGGACCAAGGGCGTTGGGGACCGGTGAGGTCAATCACCGGGACGCTGACGTGGCAGGGCGCGGGCGGCGCCCACCAGCCCGGGAGCCAGCCGGTAGCTCACCGTGGCCACGAAGGGCTCACCGTCGACCACCAGGCAGCTGCCGACCGCGGTGTCGGCGCGCACCAGCCCGGGGTCGTCGACCAGGTGGGCTCGCCGGACGACCGTCGCCGCGGGGTGGGCCGCCGTGGACGAGCCCTCCGCCAGGGCGTCGGCGAGGTCGACCGGCACGAGCCGGACGCAGGTCGAGGTGTCGAACCGCTCGAGCAGATCCGGAGCCCGGTCGACCCGGTCCAGGCTCAGGCGCAGCCGCTTGCTGTAGTAGGCGTACGCGCCCGCCGCGGTGCGCAGGGCGGGCACCGTTCCCTGGGCGCGGGTCACCCGGAAGGCGTGCACGGTGGTCGCAAGGTAGCGCCGGTGCCAGTCTGGCCGGTCCAGGCGGGGGCGCGGCTCCAGCCCGCGGGCGCGCGGCAGCCGACGGAGCGCCTCCGTCTGCCGGGGGGTGAGCAGCGAACTGAGGCGGAGCTTGTCGACGATGTGGCCGAGGAACTGGGTGAGCCCGGCGTCCTCGACGAGCGTGCGGAACCGTCCCCAGTCGAAATCGTCCCGGTCGAGCGCCGACAGCAGGTCGTTGGTGTCCTTGATGGTGACGAAGTGGTCGCCCGCCGCGTTGTTGACGCCGCCGGCGAGGTTCTCCTCGGCCGGCATCACGCTCAGCCCCGGGCCGGTGGCGAGCCCCGGGGCCCGGTCGAGGCCGAGCCGGGCGCAGTGGCGGACGGAGTAGTCACCGAAGTGGACGTCGACGTTCAGCAGGTCGTCCGCGCCGTTCGGGGCCAACAGGTTGATCTGCCCGTAGACCAGGTGCGCGGCGCGGTCGTACTTGAGCCAGGGAAGCTCGTCCGGGTTGAGCCGGTAGCCGTACCCCTTCCGCAGGGCGGCGGCCAGCCGGCCGGCCTCGGCGCGGCTGTGGACGTAGAGGTCGAGGTCGCCGAAGTCCCGCTGGGCCGGATCCGCGTAGCCCCGGCGGGCGGCGAGACCCTTGAAGGCGAGGACGGGCAGGCCGAGTTCGCGCGCCAGGGTGTCGATCCGGTCGAGGTTGGCGTCGAGGACCGCGTGCATGTGCCGGATGCGCGCCGCGCGCGGCTCCAGCAGGTCCAGGCAGCGGGCCACGGTCCGGTGCACGCGGAACGGTTCGAGCCTCGCCACCACGATGCTGCGACAGCGCTGCCGGCCGAGGACGTCGGCGGCTTCGTCGGCGCCGAACGCCTGCAGGGCCTGGATCGACTGCTCGATGGTGAAGCGCGGCTGGATGCTGCACAGGCTGAGCAGTTCGGGCAGCCGGGCGTCCGTACGTCGATGGGGTGTCCAGGGGCGCAAGGCGGGCTCCGTGAGGATGGGCGTCGAGGGGGTGGGCCGGGCGCCGCGGGGGTACGGCGCCCGGCGGGGAGGCGGGACCGTCAGGCCTCGCGGCGGAGCGCGGCGGCCGGGCCCTTCGCGGGGTCGAGGACGACGGCGGCGACCCGGTACTCGGGGTTCAGGGCGGACCAGATCTCGTCCAGCAGCTCGGCGCCGGTGGTGGCGTCGACGGTGGTCTCGTCGAACGGCGCGGCGACGAGGACGGTCCGGCCGTCCGAGCGGTACGTGGTCAGCAGCACCGCCTCGCCGGGTTCCAGGTCCTGCACGGTGAGCGTCATGACGTTGGTGGACAGCCGGGATCCGGTGCTCGGTCGGGCCGCGCCGAGCACCGCGGTCCGACCGCCGTCCCGGCTGAGCAGGGCGGTGATCCGCGAGGTGCGGATCGGGGCGTCCGGCTCGTACTCCAGCCCGCCCAGCGAGTCGGCGGCCGAGGCACCGGCCCGCAGGCGCTCGGTCACCTGGGAGACCTGCTCGCCGTTGCCGAACACCAGCCAGTCCGGGGTGCTCTGGGCGGCCGCGTAGTGCCGGAGCGGGTCGTGGCCGGTGGGGGCGATCGGCCCGACCACCAGGTCGTCGCCGTCCACCCGCAGGGCGCGGTCCTTGGACGCGGCACTGCGGCCGGTGAGGAAGTAGCCGCCCAGCACGGAGCCGGAGCGGGTGCGCGCGCAGAGCACGCCCCGGCCCGGGTACGGGTTCGACGACAGCAGGGTGGTCAGGTCGGTCATGGGTGGTGCTTTCCTTCGTCAGTTCGAGTCGCGGCCGGGGCCCGAGGCCCGGAGCTCGTCGAGGGTGAGCAGTGCGTGGAGCGGAACGCCGAGCTCGGCCAGGCGTTCGGCGGCCCCATTCTGGCGGTCCACCACCACCCAGGCACCGACCACCCGGTGGCCCAGCTCGCGCAGGCGGAGCGTGCCGCGTTCGAGGCAGGCGCCCGTCCCGGCGACGTCGTCCACCAGGGCGAACCGGCTTCCGGGCGGGACGGCGGTGCTCAGCACGCCGGTGACGCCGTGTTCCTTCGGCTCCCGGCGCAGGGTGCGGGCGGGCAGTCGGCGCCCCCGGGCGAGCGCCGCGAGGGAGACGGACATCGCCAGAGCGCTGCCGGCCGCCACCTCTCCGGCGACGTGGTCGGCTTCCGGGGGGATGCGCCGGGACAGTTCCTCCCCGACGGCGGCGAGCACCGACGGCTCGCCGAGGATCCGGTGCCCGTCGAGGTAGTCGGCCAGCAGGGTGCCGTCGCCCCGCCGACCCCGGACGAACGGGCCGGTGCGGTGGATCGCCACCGCGAGGCCCGGCTCGCGCGCCGTCACCGGGCGCCCTTCGCGGCGAGTGCCTCGTCCACCCAGCGGCAGACGGTGTCCGCCGTGTCGGCGATCCCGGTCACCGAGGTGTCGATGCCGCGCAGGACGCCGGCCGCTTCGAGGCTGCGGAAGCCCTCGTATACCCGGCCCATGTGGGCCAGGTCGATGGGGCGCTCGGCCTCCTCCGGCCTGGCGCGGATGCGCGCGACGGCGGTCTCCAGCGGGCAGTGGACCAGGACCGCCAGATCGGGCCGCGGGAGGTGACCGGCGGCGTCGAGGAACCAGGGCTCGCACTCCTGCTCGCGCGCGATCAGGTTGGCCAGGGTCGTGTAGACGTAGCGGTCGCAGACCACCACGCCGCCCGCCATCAGGTGAGGGAGCATCACCGCGTGGGCGTGGTAGAGGCGATCGCCCAGGGTGACGAGGTAGAGCGCGCGGTACAGCTCCTGGCGGGCGCCGCCGATCTCGGAGAAGCCGCGGAACACCTCGTGCGCGCGGGCGCTGGGCGTGGGCTGGAAGGTGTCCAGCACGTCGTGCCCGGCGGCCCGCAGCCGCTCGCCGACCTGGCCGAGCAGGGTGCTCTTCCCGGCGCCGTCGGTGCCTTCGATCACCAGCAGCAGGCCGGGGGTCTCCAGGGGGCTGAGCGCGGGGAGACCGGCGGGGTCCACCGTTCGCGTCGTGGCGGTCATGTTCACGAGATCCCTTCGACGACGTGCACCTCGTCCGGCGCGACCTTGATGGTGAGCAGCGACCGGACGGGGACGCCCAGCTCGCTCTCCAGCAGTTCCCGGCCGCCGTTCCCGGCCTTCTCGACCACCACGGCCACCTCCGTCACCTCGGCGCCCATGTCCCGGACGGCCTCGATCAGCGCGGCGACCGTGCCGCCGGTGGAGAGCGTGTCGTCGATGACGCACACCCGGTCGCCCGGCTCGATCCCGTTGACGTTCAGGGTGTTGCGGTCGTACTCGCTGGAGAACGAGATCGTCCGGCTCGGGAACTCGTACGGGTAGTGCCGGGCCATGGCCAGCGGCAGCCCGGTCAGCAGGGAGAAGGCCGTGCCGATCGGGGCACCCTTCTCCTCCTCGACCAGCACCTTCGTGACCCCGGACAGGTCGACCCTGGTCCGCAGGTGGGACGTGACGTACTGGAGCAGCTCCGGGCGCAGGGCCGGGAGCTGGTCGCACAGCTCGTTCACGGTGGTCAGGTAGGAGCCGGTGTTCAGAACACCGGCCCGCTGGTACACGTCTCTCAGCATGGGGCGCCGCCCTTGTCGAAGCTCTGTCGGATGACATGGAGGTCAGGCTTGCCCGAGGCCGTCCGCGGGGCCGACGGCACGATCTGCCAGCGGCGCGGGACCATGAAGGGGCTGAGCCTGCGCCGTAGGTGGTCGGCGAGATCACCCGGACGCACGGTGTGCGGATCGCCCTCGACCAGGGCTCCGACGATCTCGCCGCGCAGCGGGTCGGCCAGGCCGAGGACCACCGCGTCCTGGACGTCCGGATGCTCCAGGAGCGCGGCTTCCACCGTGTGGGGAGCGACCTTGGAGCCCGCGACGTTGATCAGGGTCTTGGTGCGGCCGGTGAGGTGGAGCAGGCCGTCCTCGTCGAGGTGGCCGAGGTCGCCGGTGTCGACCGCCGCGGACGTCCCGTCGAGGCCGGGGACCGGGACGAACCCGCCGTCCGGGCCGATGTAGCGCGACGGGTTGCCGCGCCGCGCGATGACGATCCGGCCGGGCCGGCCGTTGGCCACCGGGCGGCCGGTCTCGTCCACCACGGCGATCCGCACGCCCGGCAGGGCGTGGCCGACCGAGGAGGGGACGTCCCGGGCCCGCAGGTGGTTGACGGTCGCGATGCCGCCCTCGGACAGGCCGTACTCCTGCACCAGCGGGGTGCCGGTGGTGTCCAGCCAGTCGGCGGCGAGGTCCGCGTGCAGGGGTGCGCCGCCGGTCATCGGCAGGCGGATCCCGGCGAGCGCGTCGGCCGAGGTCCGCGCCGAGCGCAGCAGCGCCCGGAAGACGTACGGCGTGCCGCACAGGACGGCGGGCCGGTGCCGACCGGCCAGTTCGACGAGGGCCGTCGGGTCGAAGGTCGGGACCACGACGGTGGGCGCGCCGACCGTCAGCGCGGCCAGGAACAGCCCGGACGCGAAGCTGTGCGCGACCGGGGTGCCGCACAGCACCGGGCTCTCGGAGGTGAGCCCGAGGCCGTCGGCCACCGATCGTGCCTCGTCGAGCAGGTTCTCCTCGCTGCGGGGCACGCCCATGGCCGAGCCGGTCGTGCCGGAGGTCAGGTGGACCAGCGTGGCCTCGTGCCACCACGGCTCGCCCGGGCGGACCTCGCCGTCGAGCGGCTCGACCGTCTCCCCGACGAGCACCGCGGCGGAGAAGGCCGCGGCCTGGCGGAGCACCGAGGAGCGCGGCACGGCCGGGGGGAAGCACACCACGGTGGTGCCCCTGGAGCGCAGGGCGAGGAAGTCGATCATCCAGGCGGTGTCGCTCGGGCGGTGCAGGGCGGCCACGTCCGTCCGCGGGGCGGCGGGCAGGTCCGCGGCGCGCCGTGCCACCGCGTCGGCGAGCTGTCGCCAGGTCAGCTCGGTGTTCCGGTCGGCGATCGCGAGTCGGTCCGGCCGCCGGGCGGCGTGCCGGTTCAGCAGGGAGAGGAAGGCGTCAGACACGATCGATCCGTTGGTAGCGCACGACGGCGGAGGGGGCGGCCTGGGCGGTGGTGACCACGATCAGACCGGCCGGCGGACCGGCGGTGAGGTGGGCCATGGCCCGCAGGTGGCCGTCGAGGGGGGAGGCGGCACCGGCGGCGGAGGCGATGGGCCGGCAGCGGGAGCCCAGGGTGGCCGCGAGTTCGTCGCGGACCGGGTCGTCGAGGCCCGCCGGGTCGAGCCAGACCTCGTCCACGGGGCCGTCCGCCTCGAGCCGCCGAACGGCGGCCAGCAGCGCGGCGGCGGTCCTCGCCCGGGTAGTGGGGGCGAGCCGGCGGTGGTCGGCCAGCTCGACCAGGCTGCCCGGGCGGACGGCTTCCGGGGTGCCGAGCAACAGGGCCGTCGCGGCGGAGGGCACGTCGGGATCGGTCTCCAGCCGCCACAGCCGGTTCTCCGGGGCGTCGTAGGCCGCCGCGAGTACGGCCCTTTCCCGGCCGGCGCGCACGCAGTCGGCGGCGCAGAGCAGCGCTTCGACGCCCCCGGTCGCCCCGATGAACGCCTCCAGGCGGCCCGTGATGCCCAGCGCGGAGGAGCACTGGGAGGCGGCCACGTTGAAGGTCGAGCGGGCGAAGTCCATGGGATCCACCGCGCGGCCGCCGGCCCGGAGCATCGCGGCCCTCATCCGCGCGTGGTTGGCCTGACCACCGAACGCCGTCCCGGTGAGCAGCCCGCCGCGCCGCGCCGTTTCGGCGCCGTCCGGGCCGGCCGCACCGAGCACCGCGCCGAGGGCGTCGCCCAACAGCACGGTCACCGGGTCGGGGACGGGCGTACGGGCGAAGGCCGGGCGGGGGGACCCGCCGGCGTCGACGGGATCCACCACTGCGCCGGGGAAGCCGAGAAGCCGCACCGGGCGGTCCTGGCCCGCCCGGGCCGCGAGGTGGACCAGGACGCGCTGACGGGCGCGCCGGCGGGCCGGGGCCGCAGCCGTACCACCGGGTCGGTCGAGCACCACGGTGCAGTTGACGCCGCCGAAACCGGAGGCGTGCACCAGGGCGGGTGCGGGCGGCTCGGCGAGGGCCGCGCCGTCGGACAGGGTGAGATGACCGAGCTTCGGGTCCGGCTCCGTCACGCCGACCACCGGCGGGAGTTGGGCGCGGCGCATGGCGTCGATCGCCGCGATGGCGGAGAACAGTCCGGCCGCGCCCTCGGTGTGGCCGGATCCGCTCTTGGTGGCGGTCACCACCGGGCCGGCGTCCGGCCCGAACACCTCGGTCACGGCTGCCGCCTCGGCCGCGTCGCTCGCTCCGGACGCCGTCCCGTGCGCGTGGTAGACGCGGATCAGGTCGGGGGTGAGGTCGGCATCGACGAGGGCGGCCCGCAACGAGCGGGCGATACCGTCGGCGCTGGGCGTGGTGATGTGGGCGGCGTCGCTGCCGGCGCCCCAGCCGGCGAGGACGGCGAGGACCTCGGCGCCCCGGGCCCGGGCGTGCGCCTCGTCCTCGACGATCAGGAAGGCCGCGCCCTCGGCCAGGACGAACCCGGACCGGTCCGCCGAGAACGGGCGCGTGGTGGACGGGCTGAGCAGCCGCATCGAGTGGAAGCCCGCGAAGACGATCTCGGTCAGGACGTCCACCGCGCCGACCGCCATCAACGGCGCCTGCCCGTTGCGGATCCGCTCGCCCGCCCAGGCGAGGGAGCCGGTCGCGGAGGCGCAGGCGGAGGAGAGGACGGCGTGCGGGCCGTCGAACCGCCAGCGCTCGGCCAGCCGCAGCGCCGGGCCCTCCTTGCGCAGCGCCGTGGTGTCGGTGCCACCGGAAAGCGGCGGCCGGCCGGGTTCGAGGGTCTCCTCGGGCAGGTGCCACCCGGCACTGGTCGAGGCCAGCACCAGGCCCGCCTCCGGCACCGACCCCGCGACCAGCCCGGCCTGCGCGCAGGCCTCGGCGAGGGCCCGCTCGGCGAGCTCCGCGGGCAGATCCCGGCTGTCGGCCGGCACTCCGGCGACAGCCGCGTGGTACACACCGGAGGTGCGGTAGCCCGCGGGGTCGAACACCCGGGGCGGCTCGCTCGGCCGGCCGGTGCGCAGACCCGCGGAGAACGCGGCGACGCCCGGACCGAAGGGCGAGACGCACCCCAACCCGGTCACGACGATCTGGGACATGGATCAGGCCGGGCTTCCGGTCGCCTGCAGCCGCTCGACGAGGAGGGCGAGGTCCTCGACGCTGTGGACCGCGTCGAGGTCGGCGTCGTCTATCTGCACGCCGAAGCAGGTCTCCACGTCGACCACGAGCGAGAGCCGCTCCAGCGAGTCGATGCCGAGGTCGGTCAGCAGGTCCGACGGCTGGATGTCACGTCCCGCCAGCTCCTCGCTGCGTCTGTGCAGTGCTTCGCAGAGCGGAGTGAATGTCGAAGGGTTCACAAGTGACTCCAGGATGGGGCGGGTTTGCGGTGTCTGGTCAGTGGAAGTCCGGGTCGACCCGGCCCATGTGCAGCAGGCCGACCTTCAACTGCCGGTCGGGGCCGTAGGTGTTGTAGAAGGATCCGGCCTCGATGTCGAAGATGCGGGCGTTCGGCTGCCGGGACCTGCCCCGGACGAACAGCGTCAGGCAGGGCTCGTCGTCACTGTCGTTGATCACCTGGTGCGCCAGGCCGGTGGCCATCGAGTTCGTCATGCCGGCCGTCAGGATGTGTTCCCTCAAGGGCTCCACGCGGCAGGTGCGGTTCTCCTCGTCGAGGTCGAACACCTCGAACTGCCGCTCGCGGTAGGCGCCGCTCAGGATGACCGTGCTGCAGTCCCACTTGTGGCTGTGCACCTTCTCGACCGCCCCGCCGTTCTGCCGACGGCTCTTGAAGCGGTGCAGCCGGACTCGGAACCGGTCCTCGGGGTCCATGTGGATGACGAACTTGTCCATCAGGATCCGCGGGTAATTCGAATGGGGCGCAAGCGACTTGAAGAGATCGTCGTCCGCGACGATCTGCTCCGTCCGTTCCCGCAGGATGTCGTGGTGGGCCGCGGCCTCATGCAGGATCCGCTCGACCACGGGTGCCTGAGTGCCGGCGTAATCGGCGGTGGACCAGTCCACCTCGCACTCGAGTGCACGCACGAATTCATTCCAGCGCAAAGAAACTCAGCCTCTAACCGTGGATCGATCGAGATCCGGCCTCCCCGGTGGAGGCCAGCCCAGGGGAAGCCGCGGTCGGGCCGGTCGACGCCGGTCCGCCCTCGCATATAGCACATCCCCCGACACCATGGCTCTTGGAGCTTTATACGAACTCAGAAGCTGTCCAGCCAGGTTGGGTGAGAGGATCACACGGTTGCCTGAGCGCTGCCAAGTGTTTTCGGCCAGCCGGCCATGTGGCCTGGATCACAGTGACGGACTGTGCTTGACATGCCTACACTCACCGCTGCGTCAGCCCGCCGAGGTCGTCCAGTCCTGGTCACGCCGGCAATTGCGGGGCCGTCCACTCCTGGTCGCGTCGGCAATTGCGCTACCAATGCGGGCATTTGACGGGGGAACTGTCCAAGGGGGGATCGTGGAAGCCGAATCGCTCCACCGCCCCTCGCTCCGGCCGTCGGCATTCACGCTCCTGAAGGGGCCGCCGCGGCCCGCACGTGGCGCGCGATCAATTCCGGGCCGCATCAGGGAGAACGCATGAACACGCCCGATCTGGCCGCCATCACCGAGCGGAAGCTCGCCGCCGTGCAACCGGTGGCCGCCCGCCTGCTCGCCGAGGAGGACGTCGTCGACGCCTACTACGGCGGCAGTCTGATGGCGGGGCTCGGCACCTCGCGCAGTGACGTCGACCTGTTCGTCCTCTCCGACCGGAAGACGGGCCCCCTGCCCGCGCAGCACATCCACGACCGCGAGCGGCTCGACGTGGAGGTGCGCAGCACCGCGGACATCCAGCGGCTGCTGGAGAAGTTCGCCACCTACCGGGTGGTGGACGGCAACTGGTCGCAGGCGACCCCGGTCAAGGACATCGACGACGCGGTGCGCCTCGCGCACAGCCGGCCGGCCACCCCGGACGGCGAGGCCGCCCGACTGCGGGAGGCCATGCGCGACCGGCTCCCGGTGCTGCGGCAGCTGCTGATCAACCGGGCCTCGATCGAGTGCCTGATGATCATCGAGGACCTCTTCGGCGCCCGGGAGATGGGCGACTGGGGCGCCGTCGGCCTGCTCGGCCGGAACCTCCTGATGGAGGCCCTGCAGGGCTACTTCGTGGGGTGCGGCGAGCCGTACATCGGCCACAAGTGGGCCTACGTGAAGCTCGACCGGGTCGGTACGGCCAACGGGCTCAAGGACGTCGCCGTCCCGCTGCTGGAAGCCGACGTCAGCACCCCGGAGCGCGCCGCCGCGGTCGCGGACGAGCGGATAGCCCTCGCCCAGAAGCTGCTCTCGGTCGCCAGCACCCTGGGCTGGAACTCCCCCGACGCGGCCTGGTGGACCCAGTGGTCCGGCGGCCGCGGCGGCCTCGGCCGGGAGCAGGAGTGGGTGCCGATCCGCTTCGGCGACGACGTGAAGTACGAGAGCCCGAACGCCCGGATGCGCCAGCTCACCCCGGAGGCGACGGTGCTCTGGGCCGCCCTGGACGGACGACCGACGCAGGACGGCGTGACCCAGGCGGTTCGGGCGCTCGACCACCTCGGCAGCCCGCAGCGGACCGACCTGGTCGCGGACTTCGCGGAGCGCCTCGCCACCAGCGGCCTGGTGAGACCGCTCGTCTGAGCCGAACCGCGCCACGGGGGAGAAGACATGATCGACCAGCGACCGGTGGGAGCCGGCCCCGAGCCGGAGCTCTACACCTCGGCGACCCGCAGGTTCGCCGCGGCGTTGGTGCAGGACGGCATCGA
This sequence comes from Kitasatospora sp. NPDC093550, assembly GCF_044764985.1. Classification (NCBI taxonomy): domain Bacteria; kingdom Bacillati; phylum Actinomycetota; class Actinomycetes; order Kitasatosporales; family Streptomycetaceae; genus Kitasatospora; species Kitasatospora sp. NPDC093550. The sequence goes on along the minus strand of NZ_JBIWJF010000018.1, from coordinate 65,004 downwards.
CGAACTGTCCGCGGCCACCGACCGCGGGACGGCCCTGCGGTACCCGTCGGAGCGGGGCGGTCAGCGGCACGAGGTCGTGACCGGGAACCGGCTCCCGGCCGTCCCGCCGGAGTTCCGGGACCTCGCGGCGGGGCACCAGGAGCTGGTGGAAGCCGGCGCCGACGCGATCCACGAGGGCGCGGTCGCACCGGCCGCGGCCGTCGACCTCGCCGTCCGGATCCGCGACTCCGCTCGCCGCGCCTGCGCCGACATCGGGTTCGTCCAGGTCCGGGTCGAGGAGTTCGCCCAGCACATGACGGTGAGCCGGCCCGGCCTGTCGCCGCGCGGCGAGACCCGCCGCTGGGTCCGCCTGGTGGTCCGCACCACGGCCGGACGCGACGGTGTCACCCGGACCGCGAGCCTGCTGGCCGCGGCCCCGGACTGGGACGAACTGGTCCGCGGCGCCGAGCAGCGGTGCCCGGGCCGACGGGCGGCCGAGGCGGCGACCGGACTGCTGACCGCGCACCCGCTGCCGGACGGAGAGCTGCCGGTGGTCTTCGCCGGCGCCACCGCGGCGACGTTCGTCCACGAGGTGTGCGGACACGTGCTCGAAGGGGACCTCCTCGCGGACCGCCGGTCCCTGCTGGCCGGTCTCGCCGGCGCCGAACTGGCGACCGGCGCCCTGACCGTGTCCGACGACCCCCGGATCGCCGGCCGGTGGGGCTCGTACACTGTGGACGACGAGGGGTCCGAGGCCGTGGCGGTGACCCTGATCGAGGCCGGGCGACTGGCCGGACAGATCACCTGCCGGGCGTCCGCGGACCGGCTGGGCGTGCGGGCCACCGGCCACGGCCGCCGGGCCGACTACCAGCGGCCGCCGCTTCCGCGACTCACCAACACGGTGGTGCAGGCGGGCCCGGAGCGGCCGGATGCCCTGCTCTCCGGGATCGGCCACGGCGTGCTGGTGACCGAGGTGGCCGGCGGTCACGTGAATCCGATGACCGGGGACTTCACCGTCCAGGTCGCGGCCGCCCGCGCGATCCGCGCCGGACGGCCGGCCGAAACCCTCGGGGCCGGCGTGATCCGCGGCAACGTCCGTACGGCCCTGGCCGGGATCGGGGCCGTGGCCGACGACGTGGCGGTCGTCGACTCCGTGTGCGTCAAGCGGGGACAGCGCATGCCGGTCTCCTTCTCCTCCCCGAGTCTGCTCGTCGAGCAGGGGCTCCAGCTGTCAGGAGGACGGCCATGACGGACGGTCCGACGTACGCCGAGCTGGCCGGCACCGCCCGCGCCGTGCTCGCGGAACGCCCTCGCGGCAGCGACATCGAAGTGTGCGTGCGCTCCGAGGAGCGGGCGGAGCTGGTCGCCGAGGGCGCCGGCGGTCCGCGGAGTTCGGTCGGCAGCGGAACCGGGGTCGCCGTCCGGCTCGCCGTCGGCTCGCCGCCCCGGATCGGCTTCGCCGCGACCTCGGACCTCTCGCCGCACGGGTTGCGCCGGGTGGTCGAAACCGCCCGAGCCCTGGCCGGAGCGGCGCAGCCCGGCGGCTTCCTACCGGAACCGCCCGTCGCCGCGGCCCCCGCCGCGCGGGTGGGCGCAACCGCGGACGGACCGGCGATCGGGCCCGCCGACGCCGACCGGCGAACGCTGTTGGACGGACTCCTCGACGAGGCACGGGCCACCGGTCTGACCCCGGTGACCGCCGCGGTGACCGCCGCCGCGCACCACCAGGTGGTGCTGTCGAGTCGGGGGATCGAGGCGCACTCCTCCCTGGGCTGGAGCCGGGCGCACATGACCGCGCAGGTGGCGGGCCCCACCGGCCGGCCGCGGCAACTGCTCGGCGTGCGGCTCGGCGAGGGACGCGACGCGAGCGGGACGAACGGGCTGGTCCCGGGTCTCGCGGCCGATCTCCTCCCGCAGCGGGAGCTCCCGCTGACGCCGCTGCCGGACGGTGTTCCGCTGCTGTTCGAACCGTTCGCGGCGGCCAAGCTGCTGAGGCCGCTGGTCTGGGCCCTGGACGGCGGGGCCGTCCGGGCCGGCAAGTCCCCGGTTCGGACGGGCACCGACCTGCTGCCACCCTGGCTGGAACTGGTGGACGACGGTCGCCCGGACGGCGGGCCGTTCGGCGCGGACACGGACGACGAGGGCCTGCCCACCCGCCGGGCCCGGCTTACCGGGGCCGGTACGGTCACCGGCACCCTCGACCGGTGGTCCCCGGACCGGCCCGACGGTGGCGGGCAGGCCCGTCGCTTCGGCTGGGCCGAGCCGCCGCGTGCAGCGGCCTCGAACCTGCGCCTGAGCGCCACCGGACCGGTCGGAGCGGCCCCGCCCGGGGAACGTTTCGTCCGAGTGCTGGACGCCACCGGGATCGAGACCTCGTACAACCGCGCCACCGGGGACTTCCGCGCGCAGCTGCAGGGCTGCCTCTGCGCGGCGGACGGCACACCGACCGGTTACGTCCAGGCACCGTGGTCGGGAAATCTCGTCCGGATACTCCGGAGAATCTCCTGGATCGGTTCCGAATACCGCTGGTTCCCGCTCGAATCGGCCATCGGCGGCGCCGCCATGGGAATTGATCCGGAATAGCAGACAAGCCTTCCGACAGGCGGTGCGGAATTACCGCACCGCCCATTCGGCATGCCTTTTTCCAGGCCGTTCCGAGATTTTTTCTTTCCGGCGAAACAGTGCTGGCCATTCCCGGGCCGGACTGCTAGCGTTACCGCAAGCTTTGAAACAGAAAGGGGGGTGAACAATGGGCGACATCATCGAGTCGGAGGAGATCCACCACAACAACGCTGCCTGAGCGTGGTGAATCCCGGGTGGCGCGACCGCGGAGCGGCGCGCCACCCGGCGCGTGAAATACCTGCCACCCCGACGAGGAAAACGTGGACACCGCTTTCGCCATCGAGGCATCCGGGCTGACCAGGACGTACCGGGGCTCCCGGAAGACCGCCCCCCGCACCGCGCTGGACGGTGTGTCCTTCCAGGTCCCCGAGGGTGCGGTGGTCGGTCTGCTCGGGCCCAACGGCGCCGGGAAGACCACCTGCGTCAAGATCCTCACCACCCTGCTCGAACCGACGGCCGGCCAGGCCCGGGTGCTCGGCCACGACGTCGTCGCCGACCGCCGCGCCGTGCAGCGCCTGGTCGGCGTCTCCTTCGGCGGTGACAGCGGCCTCTACACGCGACTCACCGCGCGGGACAACCTGCGCTTCTTCGGCACCATGTACGGACTCTCCGGTCGCGCCCTCGACAGCCGGGTCGACGACCTACTGGAGCAGGTGGAGCTGTCCGACCGCCGCTCCGACCGGGTGGAGACCTTCTCCTGGGGCATGCGCCAGCGCCTGCACATCGCCCGGGCGCTCGTCCACGACCCCCGGGTCGTCATCCTCGACGAGCCCTCGTCCGGACTGGACCCGCGCTCCGTGCGCGGCCTGCGGGACCTGGTCCGCACCCTGCGCGGGAACGGGCGCACCCTGCTGCTGACCACCCACGACCTCGCCGAGGCCGAGGAGCTGTGCGACTCGGTGCTCATCCTCGACGGCGGGCGGATCGTCCGGGAGGACTCCCCGGCCCGGATGCGCGCGGAGAGCGCGCGCAGGCTCGGCTCGTGCATCGAGCTGACCCTGACCGGTGATCCCGGTGAAACGTTCCTCGCCGAGTTCCCCGCCCTGGTCCGCTCCCAGGTGGACGGCTTCGACTACCGGCTCTTCTGCACGGACGCATCGGCCGGACTCGCCTACGTGATGAGCCGGGTACCCGGGCTGCTCCAGCTGGTGGAGGTCGCACAGCCGTCCCTCGAGGACGCCTACCTGGACGTGCTCGACGAGGCGATCGCGTGATCCGGGCCTTCACGTCGGGGCTCGTCGCCCAGCTGCGGATCTCGTCCATGACCCCGCTGGCGATCGTCTCCGCGGTGCTCAGCCCGATGGTGTACGGCATCCTCGTGGTCAGCAGCGGTTCCGCGCCCGACATCGGCCTCACGCTGGGCATCGCCGCCGCCGGCATCTGGACCACGACCCTGACGTCCGCGCTCTTCGCCGTGCTGGAGGAGCGCCGGAGCCGGACCCTGCAACTCCTCGTGACCGTGCCCGCGTCGATGGCCTGGCCGCTGCTCGGCCGGGTGCTCGGCGGCGCGGTCCAGGGGCTGACCGCCGTGCCCGCGAGCGCCGTCACCGTCAGCCTCATCTGGGGCGTGCCGGAGATGGGCGACCCGGTCGTCCTGCTGGGCGCCCTCGTACTGGTCACCGCCGGATGCACCGCCATGAGCGCCTTCCTGGTCGGATTCCTCGTGCGCTACCGGTTCTTCGCCGGAATGGTGAACGGCTTCTTCGGCCTGGTCACCTTCCTGACCGGCATGTTCGTTCCCGTTTCGGCGCTGCAGCCCTTCGGCCGGTACCTGGCCGAGCTGCTGCCGCCCACCTGGGGAATGTCCGCGGTGCGCGACCAGTCCTATTCCGAGCTCGGGATAGGCTGCCTGGTCCTCCTGGTGTGGCTGGTGGCCGCGCTGTCCTATCTTTCCGGCGCGGAACGGCGGGTCCGCAAGATATCGTCCGCGTTCTTCGCGTGATGGCGTCCGGTCGGAACACCCGTCGATCTGGAGTTCACCATGCGTAGGTTCTGGCTGTCGGCGCAACTCTCCTACCGGGCGCTTTTCACCTGGCTCAACCCGGCCGGATACGTGGCGTCGCGATTTCTCTCGCCCATTTTCGCCGCGCTGCTCTTCGGCACGGTCGCCGAGCATTCCGGCGGCGCGGTCGAGCGGCCGGTGGTCGGCGGGGCGCTGATGGCGGTGACCGCCGCGGCGGTGTTCGGCGTCACCCTCGCCGTCACCAACGAGCGCTTCTACGGAACGCTCAGCGCGTGGCTGTCGTCCCCGCAGGGTCTGCTCGCCAGCATGCTCGGCAAGTCCGTGACCCATGCGGTGGACGGACTGCTCAGTGCCTCGGTCACCTTCCTGGCGAGCGCGACCGTCTTCGGTGTGGCGATCTCGCCGGAGGACGGGTTCTCCCTGCTGCTCAGCGCCCTCGCGGCGTCGATCGGCGGCGTGGGCATGGGGATCGTGCTGGCCGCGCTGGCCGTCGCCCTGCGCGACACGTTCACTCCCGCGAACATCGGCCAAGCGGTCCTGACCGTCGTCTCGGGCGCGTTCGTCCCGGTCGACCGGCTGCCGGCGTTCGTCCGGGGCATCTCGTCCGTACTGCCGCTGAGCCATGCGATGGACGCCGCCATGGCCTACCTGGCGCACGGCCGGGTCGACTGGCGGGCGCTCGGCATCGAGTGCCTCGTGGGGCTGGCCTGGGGCGCCGTCGGCCTGGTGCTGTTCGCGCGGATGACCGGGCAGGCACGACGGCACGGGACCTGGAACCTGGTGTGAGCCGCGCCGACCGGCTCGGCTCGGCAGTGAGGAGAACGTCGTGGGTATCGAGATCGAACGCAAGTTCCTGGCGGACCGTCCGGCGCTGGAACCGCCCCTGCCGCGGGCGGAGCGGATCCTCCAGGGCTATGTGACGATCGGCCGGAAGGAGGTCCGCCTCCGGAGCCACGGTGACCGGTTCTTCCTGACCGTCAAGGAGGGTGCGGGCGTCCTGCGCTCCGAGTACGAGGTGGAGCTCCACCGGGAGCAGTTCGCCGAGTTGTGGCCGGCGACGGACGGCGCGCGCCTGGAGAAGACGCGCGCCGCCGTGCCGATCGGTTCGGCCGTCGCCGCCCTGGACGAGTACCGGGGCCGGCTGGAGGGCCTGCGGACCGTCGAGGTCGAGTTCGCCTCGCTCGCCGTGGCCGAGACGTTCGAACCGCCCGCCTGGTTCGGGGCGGAGATCACCGGACAGGACGGGTACCGCAACCAGGCGCTCGCCGTCCTCCCCCGGTGGAGCGCCCGCGACCGCTGAGACCGGTCAGCGCTGGAGGGTGAGGAGGCCCGGCCGCCAGGGCAGCTGGTCGTAGGGGCCGGTCGCGGCGGGGGACTTGCCCTGGTAGAGCAGTCGCAGGTTGCAGGGGTCGATGGTCATGGTCTGGTCCGGGTTGTCGCGGACCAGGTCGCCGTGGCTGATGTCGTTGGTCCAGCCGGCGCCGCTGTTGGCCTTGCCGGCGAAGGGGCTGCCCTCGCTCGCCGCCTGCGGGGTCCACGAGCCGTTGAGGCTGGTGGCGGTGAAGGAGCGGAAGTAGCGCTGCTCGCTGGCGCCGCGGGCCTCGACGATCATCAGGTACTGGTTCTGGTCCTTGACCTTGTAGACCTGCGGCGCCTCGAAGAGGTTCTTCACGCTGTCGGTCATGACCGTCGTGTACGAGGAGCCGAAGTTGCCGGGGAAGTTCCCGATCGGCATGCTCGCCCGGTAGATGCTCCCGTTGTCACCCGCGAAGAACAGGTACATGTTCTGGTCGTCGCCGATCAGGGTCTGGTCGATCGGGGCGGCACCGCCCGGGAGGCCGCCGGTGAACAGCGGCTGCGGCGCGGACCAGCCGTTGGGGTTGGTCGGGTCGCTGGAGGTGCGGTAGATGAAGGGCCACTGGCCCCACTGGTAGGCCAGCACCCAGATCTTCTTGGGCGCGAAGTAGAACAGGGTGGGAGCCACCGCGTTCTGGTTCATCCCGGTCTGACCGGCCGAGGCCATGGACGACCAGTCGGTGAACGGGGCGAAGGCCATCGAACCGTACGAGGAGCCGTTCACGGTCGAGGCGTAGACCAGGTGCTTGCCGTTGTAGACGACGTCGGTGAAGTCCTTCAGCGCGCCCCAGCCGTTGGCCGGCTGCGCGAGCGCGCCGGTCGAGGACCAGTGGTACGTCGACGGCAGGGCGCAGGTGCTGCTGCCGCCGGCCGGCGCCCCGGACGGCTTGAAGGTCCAGTGCTGGTTGGCGGCGCCCCAGGAGTCCCAGATCTGGACGGCGGTGCCGTTGGCGGTCTGGTTGCCCGGGGTCTCCAGGGCTCGGCCGCTGGCGACGTTGGTGAGGGTGTGGGAGCCGTCGCTGTTGCGGGCGGCCTTCCAGTGCTGGTTGGCGCCGTTGTTGGCGTCCCAGACCTGCATCTTCGTCCCGTTGCCCGTCCGGTTGCCCGGCTCGTCCAGGACCCTGCCGCTGGCGACGTTGGTGAGCGTGTAGGAGCCGTCGCCGTTCCGGGTGGCCCGCCACTGCTGGTTGGCGGCGCCGCTGGCGTCCCAGACCTGGAGCGGGGTGCCGTTGCCGTTCTGGCCGGCGGGCTCGTCGAGGACGCGTCCGGTGGCCGCGCCCGTGAGGGTGTAGACGCCGCCGGAGGTGATGTCCCCGTCCGGCGTGCCGCCGCCGGCGCCCGCCAGGGTGGTGAGCACCGAGCCGTAGGCGGGCTTCTTGTTGCCGTTGCCGTCGAACAGCAGGGGGTTCTCACCGGTGCGCCAGGAGTCGCTGTCGCGGATGCCCCAGACGGTGATGCCGGTGCAGCGGGGGACGTCGAGGCAGGCCCGGACGGCATCGGTGTAGGCGTTGGCGGAGGCCTGGGCGATGTCGAGCTCGGTGAGCTGGACGTCCACGCCGAGGGCGGCGAAGTTGGTCAGGGTGGTGCGGAAGCTCGCCGGGGCGCCGCCGGCGCCGAAGTGGCTCTGGAAGCCGACGCAGTCGATGGGCACCCCGCGGGACTTGAAGTCCTTGACCATGCGGTAGACGCCCTGGGTCTTGGCGTCGGACCAGTTCTCGATGTTGTAGTCGTTGTAGCAGAGCTTGGCCGCGGGGTCGGCGTTCCGGGCGGTGCGGAAGGCCTCCTCGATGAAGCCGTCGCCCAGCACGTCCTGGAAGACCGAGCTGCGGTGGCGGCCGCTGCCGTCGTCGCTGAAGGCCTCGTTGACCACGTCCCAGGCGTAGATCTTGCCCTTGTAGTGGGACGCCTCCTGGGTGATGTGGTTGTCCATCACGCCGCGCAGCGTGTTGGCGTCGTTGATGGACTTGACCCAGCCGGGCAGTTGGGAGTGCCACACCAGGGTGTGGCCGCGCATCTTCTGGCCGTGTGCGGCGGCGTGGTTGACGATCGCGTCGGCGGGGCCGAAGTTGAACGATCCGCGGGAGGGCTCGGTGCTGTCCCACTTCATCTCGTTCTCCGGGGTGATCGTGCCGAACTCCCGGTCGAGGATGGTGGAGTAGGTCGAGTCGCCGAGCCGGCCCGTGGACACCGCCGTGCCGAAGTAGCGGCCGCTGCCGGCGGCCGCCGCACCCAGCGTGGTCGGCGTGCCGGAGTTCGGCGTGAACGCGGCCTGCGCGATCAGCGGTACGGCCGCGCCCACGGCGGCGAGGGCCACGGCGACGGCGATGACGCGGCGGGTGGGCGGACGGCGGCGATGAACACGGTTCTGGTCTGACAACGGCTTGTCCCTCCGACGCTGTGGGCCTCGATCTGGGCCTCGGTCACCTGCCGGTTGCCGCCGCGCGCACGGAGGTTGCCGCCGTCGGGAGGAATTTTTTCGTCGAGCCGGCCCGAAGGAATTTCCGGCCCTCCGGCAACCTTCGCGGAGCCGGTGACCACCAGGGGGTGGATCCGGCCGGTGCCGCCGTCCGGATCCGCACCTCTTCCGTGACCGGTTCGCAAGGAGAACGTCTACCCATGAGCACCCCTCCGAAGGGCAGCCGACGCGGGCGTCACCGCCGTCGCGCGGGCGCCACCGCTCTGCTGCTCGGTGTGCCCCTCGCCGCCGTGTCGTACTTCTTCGTGCACGAGGAGTCGCAGGCCGCAACGATCGACGACGGCGCCTACTACCGGCTGGTCTCCGTACGCAGCGGCCAGGTGCTGGACGTCAACGCCTTCTCCACCGCCGACGGCACCCGCATCCAGCAGTGGACCGACCAGAACACCGCCAACCAGCAGTGGAAGCTGAAGTCCACCGGGGACGGCTACTACGAGCTGGTGAACCGCAACAGCGGCAAGGTGCTGGGCATCGCGGGCGACTCGACCGACCGGGGCGCCCCCGCCGAGCAGCAGACGGACCGCTCCTCGGGCTCCCAGCAGTGGAAGATCGCCGACGTGAGCGGCTCCGACGCCGTCACCCTCACCTCCCGCAGGAGCGGTCAGGCCCTGGACGTCTCCGGGTACTCCCCGGACCGGGGCGCGCAGATCATCCAGTGGCCCGGCACGGGCGGCGCCAACCAGCAGTGGAAGCTGGTGAAGTCGGGCGGCAGCCAGACCTCCGGGAACGGCTCGTACGTGTGGAAGAACGCCCCGGTGGCGGGCGGCGGTTACGTCACCGGGCTGGTCTTCAACCAGAAGGAGAAGGGCCTGCTGTACGCGCGCACCGACATGGGTGGCGCCTACCGCTGGGACACCGCGGCCGAGCAGTGGATCCCGCTGACCGACTGGGTGGGCGAGAAGGACTGGAACCTGCTGGGCATCGAGTCCCTGGCCACCGACCCGGTCGCCCCCGACCGGCTCTACCTCGCGGCGGGCACCTACACCAACGACTGGGCCGGCAACGGCGCGATCCTGCGCTCCACCGACCGCGGCCGCACCTTCCAGCGCACCGACCTGCCGTTCAAGCTGGGCGGCAACGAGGACGGCCGCGGCGCGGGCGAACGGCTGGTGGTCGACCCCGCGAACCACGACACCCTGCTGCTGGGCACCCGCAAGAACGGCCTGTGGCGCAGCACCGACGCCGGTGCGACCTGGAGCCAGGTCTCCTCGTTCCCGGTCAAGGACGGGGCGAGCTTCGGCACGGGCATCTCCTTCGTGACGTACGGCCCGGCCGGCAGCAGGACGGTCTACGTCGGCGTCGCCGACAAGTCCACCAACCTCTACCGCTCCACCGACGGCGGCAGCACCTGGCAGGCCGTCGCCGGGCAGCCCACCGGCTACGTGCCGCAGCACGGCGTGCTGTCCGGTGACGGCTCGCTGTACGTGACGTACTCCAACAACCCCGGCCCCAACAACGTGACGGCGGGTGCGGTCTGGAAGTACGCGACGAACGGCGGAGCGTGGAAGAACGTCTCCCCGTCCCAGGGCAACTACGGGTTCGCCGGCCTGGCCGTCGACCCGCAGAAGCCGTCGACGGTGATGGTCACCACCCTCGACCGCTGGTGGCCCGCGGACGAGCTCTACCGCTCCACCGACGGCGGTGCGACCTGGAAGACCCAGTCCGACAAGTCGGTGCGGGACGCCTCCGCCGCCCCGTACGTCGGCACCGGCATCGGGCACTGGATGACGGCCCTGTCCATCGACCCGTTCGACTCCGGGCACGTCCTGTACGGCACCGGCAGCGGCCTGTGGGGCAGCAAGGACGCCAACGCGACCGACAACGGCGGCACCAGCCACTGGACCGTTCCGGCCCGTGGCCTGGAGGAGACGGCGCTGTACGACGCGGTCTCCCCGCCCGGCGCCGCCGCCCTCATCACCTCGCTGGGCGACCAGGGCGGCTTCGTGTACGACGACCTGACGAAGGAGCCCACCGGGCGGCTGGTCAACCCGACGATCTACAACAGCACTTCCGTCGACTTCGCCCAGTCCAACCCCTCGCTGGTGGTCCGGGTCGGCAGGGGCGGCGAGCAGGACGGCGCCCTCTCCACCGACGGCGGCCACACCTGGAACGGCTTCAAGGGCGAGCCGGTGCCCGGTGCGGACAGCGGCCACATCGCGATCGCGGCGGACGGCTCCGGCTTCGTCTGGACCGAGGCCGGCCAGGCCCCGTACCGGTCCACCGACCGGGGCGCGAGCTGGTCGAAGGTCAACGGCCTGGGCAACGGGGCCGTGGTCGTCGCCGACCGGTCCTCGGCGGCCACCTTCTACTCGCTGTCCAACGGCACCCTCTACGCCAGCACCGACGGTGGCGCGAACTTCAGCGCCCGCGCCGGGAACCTGCCCGGCGGCAAGCTCAGCGCCGTCCCCGGCGTCGCGGGTGACCTGTGGATCTCCGCCGGCGGCAGGGGCCTGCTGCACTCCACCGACGGCGGCCGCAGCTTCAGCACGGTCTCCTCGGTGGAGTCCGCCTCCGGCCTCGGCTTCGGCAAGGCCGCGCCGGGCGCCTCGTACCAGGCGCTCTACCTGATCGGCCACGTGAAGGGGGTCGCCGGCGTCTTCCGCTCCACCGACGGGGGCGCCAGCTGGGTCCGCGTCAACGACGACGCCCACCAGTGGGGCAACTTCGCCGGAACCGCCCTCGTCACCGGCGACCCCGACGTCTACGGTCGCGTCTACGTCGGCACCAACGGACGCGGTCTCCAGTACGGCGACCCGTCCTGACCACGTCCTGATCCCGGGCCGGCCCCGGAACCCGAGCGGGGCCGCAGGCACGACTGCCTGCGGCCCCGCCGTGGTTCGGGGAAGGCCCCTCGTCCCGCCGATCCGACGGGGGAGGTGCTCCCACCGCGGTCACCAAAGGGACTTGAGCGGACATACGGGGACGCGGCGCCGGGGCCGGACCCACGGCCGGCGGCCGCGGACGGGGTCAACGGGGTATTCGCTTGCGGAGGCGTCGGCACGGCCTGATAGAACACCCGTCGGGCTCTCGTTCGAGGGTTCCTCTGATCATCCACATTGGGGGGAGCGCGGATGTCTCATCCGGCGCCACACGCCCGGCCCCTCTGGACGGCGAACCCGCTGTCCCGTGCGGCCACCCTGGCCATAGCCACCGCGGCTCTGGTCACCTACGCCGGCCTGCCGGCCGCGCACGCCGACGCGCCCACGACGCAGCGCGTGGGCAGCGTGCCGAACGCGATCCCGGCCGACGCGACCAAGACCGCCGCTCCGGCGGACGACACCCCGGTGCAGCTGAGCGTGCACCTGAAGTCGCGTGACGAGGCCGGCGCCAACGCGCTGGCCGCCGCGGTGAGCGACAAGTCGTCGCCGCTGTACCACCGCTTCCTGAAGACCGGTGAGTTCGCGCAGCGCTTCGGCGCCGACCCGGCCACCGTCGCCAAGGTCAAGCAGGCCCTCACCGCGCAGGGCCTGAAGCCCGGCGACCTCGCCGCCGACGGCCTGACCATCCCGGTCTCCACCACCGTCGCCCAGGCCAAGCGCGCCTTCGACGTCGAGCTGGCCGGCTACCAGACCTCCGACGGCCGCACCGGATTCCTGAACACCGCGGCCCCCGCGGTGCGTTCGGACGTTGCCGGGGCGATCACCGGCGTCGTCGGCCTGAACACCCTGGCGCAGGCGCACAGCAACCACGTGATCGGGGCCAAGGGCGCCGGCGCCACCGGGCTCGCGCACCCGGCCGCCACCCCCGCCGCGACCTCCGGCTACCCGACCCTGTGCGGCGGCGTGGCCATGCAGTTCGGCGGCAAGACCGACGGCAAGGACTACTTCAGCCCGGCCGCGCTCGCCTCGGCCTACGGGCTCAACGGCCTGACCGACGGCGGCTACGGCACGACCGTCGCCATCTTCGCCCTGGAGGACTACTCGGACGCCGGTCTGAGCGCCTTCCAGTCCTGCTACGGCACCAACGCCTCGGTGCAGCGGGTCCGGGTCAACAGCGGTGTCCAGGCCCCGCCGAGCGACAACGGCGTCGGCGTCGAGACCGCGCTGGACCTCGACACCGTCATCGGCCTCGCGCCCCGCGCGAACGTGCTGGTCTACCAGGGCCCGGACGCCTCGCGCGCCACCCAGGCGGACATCCAGAACACCTACCGCCAGATCGTCTCGGACAACCGCGCCCAGGTCGTCTCCACCAGCTGGGGCGTCTGCGACCAGGTGATGGCGGGCAGCGACCTCGCGGCCGAGCGGGACATCTTCCTCCAGGCGGCGCTGCAGGGCCAGACCGTCGTGGCGGCTTCCGGTGACGACGGCTCCAGCGGCTGCAACTACCTGAAGAACATGGGCGCTCCGGCGAACATCACCAACCTGCTGAGCACCTCCGACCCGGCGAGCCAGCCGCTGGTCACCGGCGTCGGCGGCACCAGCCTGAGCAGCAACGGCGGCACCGTCACCGAGACGGTGTGGAACCGCAACGGCGGCGCGAGCGGCGGCGGCGTCTCCCGCTGGTCCCTCGCGGCCAACGCCTACCAGGGCGGCTTCACCGGCCCGGGCTACACCACCACCAACTGCCAGGCCACCGGCACCAACATCTGCCGCCAGGTGCCCGACGTGGCCGCCGACGCCGACCCGGCGACCGGTTACATGGTCGCCACCGGCGCCGGCTCCTGGATGATCATCGGCGGCACCAGCGGCGCCGCTCCGCTCTGGGCCGCCATCACGGCGCACCAGAACAACCCGGGCTGCTCCGGCCGCGTGGGCTTCATCGCCCCGGCGTTCTACTGGGCCGCCAAGCACGGTCTCGGCGCGCTGCGCGACGTCACCTCCGGCAACAACGACATCGGCATCCAGGGCGGCCTGTACTGGGCCGGTTCGGGCTACGACATGGCCACCGGCCTGGGCACCCCGAACGCCGACAAGGTCATGAAGCTGGTCTGCAACCCGGACGCCGGCATGGACCGGACGATCGAGGTCGTGGAGAACGGCCAGCTGCACGAGGTCTACACCGACACCACCGGCTGGCACGACGGCACCGTTCCGGGCGTCACCGGCGTCTCCGCGCTGAGCTTCACCTACAACGCCAACGGCGCGCGGGTGATCGAGGCCATCGAGAACGGTGAGCTGCACGAGATCTACACCGACGCGACCGGCTGGCACGACGGCGCGATCCCGGGCCTGTCCGGCATCACCGCGATGAGCTTCAGCTACAGCCCCTCGGGCGCCCGCGTCATCGAGGCCATCAAGGACGGCGAGCTGCACGAGGTCTACAGCGCGGCCGACGGCTGGCACGACGGCGTGATCCCCGGCCTGTCCGGCATCACCGCGATGAGCTTCAGCTACAGCCCCTCGGGCGCCCGCGTCATCGAGGCCATCAAGAACGGCGAGCTGCACGAGGTCTACAGCGCGGCCGACGGCTGGCACGACGGCGTGATCCCCGGCCTGTCCGGCATCACCACGCTGAGCTTCAACTACAACGCGTCCGGTGTCCGCGTGATCGAGGCCATCAAGAACAACCAGCTGCACGAGGTCTACAGCGCCTCCGACGGCTGGCACGACGGCGTGATCCCCGGCATCGGCGGCAACATCACCGCGCTGTCGGGCAAGATCAACCCGAAGAACGACCGCGTGATCGAGGCGATCATGGACGGCCAGCTGCACGAGGTGCACAGCGCCGACGGTTACTGGTTCGAGGGCGCGCTGCCCGTCCCGAGCTCCGGCTCGACGGCCCTGTCGCTGGCGCTCCACTAAGGACGCCGCGGGGCCCGTGAAGGGGCCTCCCGGCAGCTCGCACCGCGGGCTGCCGGGAGGCCCCCGGCGTTTTCCGGCCCCGGCGTTCTCCCGGCCCCCGGCGTTCCCCAGGCCGGCCCCCGTCCGGCGACGCGGCTACGGGTGCGGGCGGGTGCGCTGGGCCGGGAGGCCGGGGGCGGCGGTGCGGCGGGCGAGGTCCGCGAGGGTGTGGAACAGGACGTCACCGAGCAGGACCGGGTCGCGCGCAGCGTCGCTCGCGTCCGGGCCGGAGGACCCGGAGTGGACGGACCCGGAGTGGACGGACCCGGGGCGGACGGACCCGGGGCGGACGGTCGGGGGCGGCTGGTCACGGAGCTGGCGAGTGGGCATGGCTCTTCCTGCCGACGGGGTGGCCGTGGGCAGTCCTGCCCTCCGTACCGCGCCGGGACACCCCGGGTGGCGGCGGATCGGCCGGAAAGCTCGTACGAAGGGCCGGATCGAGCCGCGCACGGCTCCCCACGGCACCCGGGAACGCCCGGGAGCGCCCGGTGCCCCGGCCCCGACCGCGCCGGTGACCGGGTGGCGCCGATGGGCGAAGATGGACCGGTGACCGAACCCCGCACCGCTCCCCGTCTCGTCGCCACCGATCTGGACGGCACCCTGCTCTGCTCCGGCGGCACCGTGACCGACCGCACCGCCGCGGCGCTGGCGGCGGCCGAGGCGGCCGGGGTGCAGGTGGTGTTCGTCACCGGGCGCCCGCCGCGCTGGATGCAGCAGGTGAGCCCGCACATCGGCGGCCACGGCGTGGCGATCTGCTCGAACGGCGGCGCGGTGGTGGACGTGCGGCGCGGCGAGCTGCTGGAGTCCTTCCCGCTGCCGGTGGAGACCACCCTGGCGGTGGTCGAGGTGCTGCGGGCCAAGCTGCCCGGCACCGCCTTCGCCTTCGAGTACCCGGACGGCTGGGCCCGCGAGGACGACTACGTGGTGCCGATGTGGGGCGACGAGCTGGAGCACGCGGTCGGCTCGGCCGAGGAGCTGCTGGGGCCCGACGGTCCGGTCCGGGGCCTGTTCAAGCTGCTGGCCAAGCACCCGGAGCTCGACCCGGACACCTTCCTGGTCGAGGCCCGGGCGGCGGCCGGGCACCTGGCCGAGATCACCCGCTCGGCGCCGATCCCGCTGCTGGAGATCAGCGCGCCCGGCGTCACCAAGGCCAGCACGCTGGCCCGCTGGTGCGCCGGGCACGGGATCGACCGCACCGAGGTGGTGGCCTTCGGCGACATGCCGAACGACCTGGAGATGCTGGCCTGGGCCGGCACCGCGTACGCCGTCGCCAACGCCCACCCGCAGGTGCTGGCGGCGGTGGCGCAGCACACGGTGAGCAACGAGCAGGACGGCGTCGCGGCGGTGCTGGAGGAGCTGCTCGGGCTCGGCTGACGCACCCGGGCGAGCCGACCGGCCCGCCGAAGCGCCCCACCCCAGGCGCCCGCCCCGCCCCAGGCGCCCTGCCCGAAGTGCCCTATCCGAAGCGCCCGTTGACGTAGTCCGAGGTCCGCTGGTCGCGCGGACCGCCGAAGACCTGCTCGGTCGGCCCGGCTTCGACGATCCGGCCCGGGGTGTCGTGGGTGGCCAGGAAGAACGCGCAGGTCCGGTCCGGGACGTCCCGGACCCAGCCGGGCTGCGAACCAGGTCAGAGCCGGGCCGTCCAGCGCACCACGGTGCCCTTCCGGTAGGGCCCGCGCTCGTGCCAGGCGTCGCCGCCCAGCGCCTCGGCGCGCCGGGTCAGGTTGCGCAGTCCGCTGCGCCGGCCGCCCTCCGGGATGCCCACGCCGTCGTCGGTCACGCTGAGCAGCACGCCGGGCCGCCCGCCCCGGTCCAGCGACTCCGGGTCGCCGCCCACCGGCCGGCCGTCGTCGCCCAGGTGGACGGTCGCGTCGACCTCCACGCCGACCCGGGAGGCCCGCGCGTGCCGGGCCGTGTTGGAGAGCATCTCCCGCAGCGCGGCCAGGAGTTGACGGCCGGTCTGCTCGCCGACCAGGCTCTCCACCGGCCCGACGAAGCTCACCGAGGGCTTGAAGCCGAGCGCCGCAGCGGCCTGGCTGGCCTCCCGCAGCACCCGGGTGCGCAGGGTGTCGGGCGCGTCACCGTGGTTGTCGTGCTGCAGGGCGTAGATGGTGGTGCGGACCTCCTGGATGGTGGCGTCCAGCTCGTCCACCGCCTTGCCGATGCCGGTCCTCACCTCGGGCACGACGGCCCGCCGGGCCGCGCTCTCCAGCATCATCCCGGTGGCGAACAGCCGCTGGATCACCAGGTCGTGGAGGTCGCGGGCGATCCGGTCGCGGTCCTGGAAGACGGCCAGCCGCTGCTGGTCCCGCTGGCCCTCGGCGAGCCGCAGGGCCAGCGCGGCCTGCGAGGCGAAGGTCCCGGCGAGCTGCTTCTCGGTGTCGGTGAACGGCAGGGCGCCGAGCGGGCGCCAGACGCAGAGGCCGCCGAGCACCCGCCCCGCGGCGACCATCGGCACGGCCATGGACGGGCCGAAGCGACGGGCGAGGCGCATCACCACGGTCGGGTCGGTGGACATGTCGTCCAGGTAGACACTCTCCCCCGCCAGCAACCGGGCCCCGAAGCTCTCCTTGGGCAGCAGCTCGCCGCGGACGAACTCGGCCACCTCGCCGGAGGCGTGGGCGACCCGCATCTGCCCGTCGCCGTCGCCCTCCGGACCGGTCGGCAGCAGGATCATGCCGAGCGCGGCGTCCGCCAGCTCCCGTACCTGCTCGGCCGCGACGGTGAGCGCGGCCTCGGCCTGCTCGGCGGAGAGCAGCGCGGTGGTGACGGCTGCCGCGCCCGCGATCCAGCGCTCGCGGCGGCGGCCCTCCTCGTAGAGCCGGGAGTTCTCGATCGCCACGCCGGCCGCCGCGGCGAGGGCGTGCACCACCTGCTCGTCCTCGGGGGTGAAGGCGCCGCCGCCCTTCTTCTCGGTGAGGTAGAGGTTGCCGAAGACCTCCTCGCGGACCCGGATCGGCACGCCCAGGAAGGTCCTCATCTGCGGGTGGTGCGACGGGAACCCGGAGGAGCGCGGGTCGGCGCCGAGGTCGGTGAGCCGCAGCGGCTCGGGGCGGTCGATGAGGACGCCGAGGATGCCGCGCCCGTCGGGCAGTTCGCCGATCTCGGCGCGGGTCTCGTCGTCCACGCCGACGTGGATGAAGTCGGCCAGGCCGGTGCCGCCGGGCGCGATCACGCCGAGCGCCGCGTAGCGGGCGTCGACCAGTTCGGCGGCGCCGGTAGCGATCCGGTGCAGGGTGGCGTGCAGGTCCAGCCCGGCGCCGATGGCGACCACCGCCTCCAGCAGCCGCTGCATCCGGTCGGTGACGGCGGCGGCCGACTGCAGGCGCTCGGCGACCTCGGTGACCAGGGTGTCCAGGCCGAGCGAGGCGATCTCGGGCACCCGGTGGGGTGTCGGCTCGGGAGTGGCCTCGGGGAGGTCCGGCGTGGGGTCCATGAAGAAAGCCTAGTTTGTACGCTTTTCAGGCGAAGGGCGGCGCGACGTCGAGGCGAAGGGCGGCGCGACGGCAGGCCGGGTCAGCGGGCCCCGGCCGGCTCCAGCAGGCCGTCCGCCTCCCGCTCCCGCCGCCACATCGCGTGCAGCCGCCCGTCCGGGTCGGCGAGCAACTCGGACCAGCGGCCCCGCTCGGCCACCCGGCCGCCGTCCAGCACCAGCACCTCGTCCACCGTGCCGTCGTCCAGCCCGGCCAGCCGGTGGGTGATCAGCACGGTGGTGCGGCCCTCGGTGGCGGCCAGCAGGTCGGCGGTGAGCGCGTCGGCGGTGGGCAGGTCGAGGTGCTCGGCGGGCTCGTCCAGGACCAGGACGGGGAAGTCCGCGAGCAGCGCCCGGGCCAGCGCGAGCCGCTGACGCTGGCCGCCGGAGAGCCGGGCGCCGTGCTCGCCGACCATCGTGTCCAGGCCGTCCGGCAGGCCCTCGGTCCACTCCAGCAGCCGGGCGGCGGCCAGCGCGGCGCGCAGCTCCTCCTCCCCCGCACCCGGCCGGGCCAGCCGCAGGTTCTCCCGCAGCGAGCTGTCGAAGACATGGGCGTCCTGCGCGCAGAGCCCGATCACCCGGCGGACGTCCTCCCCGGCGAGCGCGCGGCTGTCCACAGCCTGTGGACGGCCGTCGGCGAACCGCACCGACCCGGCGCCCGGCTCCAGGAAGCGCAGCAACGCCTGGGCGAGGGTGGTCTTGCCGGAGCCGGACGGGCCGACCACGGCGATCCGGCGCCCGGCGGCGAGGTCGAGGTCCACCCCGGTGAGCGTGTCCACCGCCTGCCCGGGGTGCCGTACGGTCAGCCCGCGCACGGCGACGGGCAGCGGCCGCTCGGGCAGCCGCGCCGGCTCCGCGGGTTCGCGGACCGAGGGTTCGGCGGAGAGCACCTCGTCCAGCCGGGCCCGGGCGGCGCGGCTGCGCTGGCGGGCCTGCACGGCGAGCGGCATCCCGGTGACCGCCTCGAAGGCGGCCAGCGGGGTCAGCACCACCAGGGCCAGGCAGACCGGCGCGAGCAACCCGGCTCGCACCCCCTGGACGCCGACGGCCGCCGCGGCGGTCACGGTCAAGCCGGTGAGCAGCGTGATCAGCCCGGTGCCGAGCGCCGTGGTGGCGGCCGACCGGGCGGCCAGCCGGGTCAGCGCGGCGTCGGCGGTGCGGACCGCGGCCAGCCGGCCGGGCAGCGCGCCGGCCACGGTGAGTTCGGCGGTGCCGGTGAAGGCGTCCACCACGGCGGTGGCGAGCCGGCCGCGGGCCGGGGCCTGCCGCCGCTCGGCGCCGGCCGACCAGCGGGCGGCCAGCGCGGGCACCAGCACGCCCGCGAGCAGCAGCCCCAGGCCGAGCACCGCCCCGGCGGCGGGCAGGAAGGCGGCCAGGGCCGCCGTCGAGGCGAGCCCGACCACGCCCGCGACGGCGGCGGGCAGCCGCCAGCGCAGGTAGTGGTCCTGCACCGCGTCCACGTCGGCGACCAGCCGGGAGAGCAGGTCGCCGCGGCGGAAGGCGGGCAGCCCGGCCGGGGCGAGCACGCTCAGCCGCCGGTACACGGCGGCCCGCAGGGTGCCGAGGGTGCGCAGCACGGCGTCGTGCGAGACCAGCCGTTCGGCGTAGCGGAAGACGCTGCGGCCGATGCCGAAGGCCCGCACCGAGGTGACGGCCATCATCAGGTAGAGCACCGGCGGCATCTGCGAGGCGCGGGAGATGAGGTACCCGGAGGTGGCCATCAGCGCGACGGCGCAGCCGAGGGCGAGCGCGCCGAGCAGCACGGACAGCGCCAGCCGGGGCGTCGCACCGGTCCCGGAGTCCTCGGCCTCCTCGGGTACCTCGGGGGCGGCCGTCGGCTGCCCGCTGTGGGCGAGCGGGGCCACCGGCCCGGCGGCCGGAACGGTGGCGGGTCCGGCCAGCCGGACCCGCTCGTCCACGACGGCCAGCAGGGCGGGCCGGTGCGCGACGATCAGCACGGTGCGGGCCGGGTCCTCGGCGAGGGTCCGGACGGCGTCCACGACGGCCTCCTCGGAGGCGCCGTCCAGGTGGGCGGTCGGCTCGTCCAGCAGCACCAGCGGCCGGTCGTCGGCGAGCAGCACCCGGGCGAGGGCGAGGCGCTGGCGCTGGCCGGCGGAGAGCCCGGCGCCGTCCTCGCCGAGTCCGGCGGCCAGGTCGGTCACGAAGTCGAGGGCGTGCGCGGCCTCCAGCGCCGTCCACAGCTGCTCGTCGGAGGCGTCCGGCCGGTAGAGCCGCAGGTTGTCGGCGACCGTTCCGGCGAACAGGTGGGGGTGCTGCGGCACCCAGGCGATCTGCCGGCGCCAGCTCGCCGGGTCCAGCTCGGCCAGGTCGTAGCAGCGGCCGTCGGCGGCGGTGATCCGGACGGTGCCGGCGGTGGGGGCGGTGAGACCGAGCAGGACCGCCAGCAGGGTGGACTTGCCGGCACCGCTGGGGCCGGTGAGGGCCGTGCCGGAGCCCGGACGCAGGGTCAGTCCGGCGCCGTCCAGGGCGGGTTCGGCGCGTCCGGGGTGCCGGACGACCAGGCCCTCGGCGGTGATCTCGGCCCCGGCGAGCGCGGGCGCCGGGGTGGTCCCGGCGGCGGGCAGCGGGGTCTCCAGCACCCGGAACAGCTCGTCGGCGGCGGTCAGGCCCTCGACGCTGGAGTGGTAGAGCGCGCCGACCTGGCGGATCGGGGCGTACACCTCGGGGGCG
Source organism: Kitasatospora sp. NPDC093550 (assembly GCF_044764985.1). Lineage (NCBI taxonomy): Bacteria > Bacillati > Actinomycetota > Actinomycetes > Kitasatosporales > Streptomycetaceae > Kitasatospora > Kitasatospora sp. NPDC093550. The sequence goes on along the minus strand of NZ_JBIWJF010000018.1, from coordinate 44,665 downwards.
AGGACCAGGATCAGCAGCCCGGTCTCCAGGTCGAGGGTGCCGTCCACCAGCCGGAAGCCGACGGTGACCGCGACCAGGGCGACGGACAGGGTGGAGAGCAGTTCCAGGGTGAAGGAGGAGATGAAGGCGATCCGCAGGGTGCGCAGGGTGGCCCGGCGGTAGTCGGCGGTGATCCGGGCGATGCCGGCGGCCTGGGCGCGGGCCCGGTTGAACACCTTGAGGGTGGGCAGCCCGGCGACCACGTCGAGGAAGTGGTGCGAGAGCCGGGCCAGGGTGTCCCACTGCCGGTCCATCCGGGCCTGGGTGGCCATCCCGATCAGCACCATGAACAGCGGGATCAGCGGCAGCGTCCCGGCGATGATCGCGGCCGAGGTGAAGTCGGCGCCGACGATCCGCAGCAGCACGATCACCGGGACGACCACGGCCAGCGCCAGCTGCGGCAGGTACCGGGCGAAGTAGTCGTCCAGCGCGTCGACGCCGCGGGTGGCGAGGGTGGTGAGTTCGCCGGTGCGCCGGCCCGCCAGGTAGGCCGGGCCGAGCGCGGTGGCGTGGTCGAGCAGCCGGCGCCGCAGGGTGGACTTCACCCGGGCGACGGACCGGTGCGCGGTGAGTTCGGTGAGCCAGCCGACCAGCCCGCGCCCGACGGCCGTCAGGGCGAGCAGCAGCATCGGCGTGGTCAGTTCGGCGAGCGTCGCCCCGCGCTGGAAGGCGCGGACGACGATCTCGGCGATCAGACTCGCCTGGGCGACCACCAGGGCCGCGCCGGCCGCGCCGAGGAGCACGGATCCGGCGAGGAAGACCCGGGTGGTGCGGGCGTACCCGAGGAGTCGGGGGTCGACCGGCTTCATCGCGTCAGGCCCGGTCGGTGCGGCCGGCCGGCGCGCCGGGGTCGCCGGGCGCGGCGGGCGCGTGCCCGGGGATGTGCTGGACGCCGATCCGCTTGCGGAACACCCAGTACGTCCAGCCCTGGTACAGCAGCACCAGCGGGGTGAACACCGCCGCCACGACGGTCATCAGCTTCAGCGTGTACGGCGAGGAGGCCGCGTTGCCCACGGTCAGGCTCCAGCCGGCGTTCAGGGTGGACGGCATGACGTTCGGGAAGAGCGCCAGGAAGAGCGTCGCGACCGCGGCCGCGACGGTCACCCCGGAGAGGGCGAACGCCCAGCCCTCGCGGCCGCGCTGGTTGGCGGCCAGGGCGCCGAGCAGGGCGAGCACGGCGATCACCAGCGCGGCGAGGCTGCGGCCGTTGCCGCTGTCGTGCTGGGTCCAGATGAGGAAGAACAGCGCCAGCACGGCGGCGGCCAGCCCGGCCCGCAGGGCGGCCGCGCGGGCCCGCTCGCGGATCTCGCCGACCGTCTTGAGCGCGGCGAACACCGCGCCGTGGAAGGTGAACAGGGCGAGCGTCACCAGGCCGCCGAGCAGCGCGTACGGGTTCAGCAGGTCCCCGAGGCCGCCGACGTAGTTCTTCTGCGCGTCGATGTCCACGCCGCGCACGATGTCGGCGAAGACCACCCCCCAGAGGAAGGCCGGGAGGAGCGAGCTCCAGAAGATGGCCTCCTCCCAGTTCCGCTGCCAGCGGGCGCCGTCGCGCTTGGCCCGGTACTCGAAGGCCACGCCGCGCACGATCAGGCAGACCAGGATCACCAGCAGCGGGACGTAGAAGCCGCTGAAGAGCGTCGCGTACCAGTCCGGGAAGGCCGCGAAGGTGGCCCCGCCGGCGGTCAGCAGCCAGACCTCGTTGCCGTCCCAGACCGGGCCGATGGTGTTGATCAGCACCCGTCTCTCGGCGGTGTCGCGGGCCAGCCCCTTGGTCAGGACGCCGATCCCGAAGTCGAAGCCCTCCAGGAAGAAGTAGCCGATCCACAGGACCGCGATCAGCACGAACCAGACGTCGTGGAGTTGCATGTCAGATCCTCAGTTCCCCTGCGGTGTGCGTCAGTACGCGAAGGCGAGCGGCTTGTCGGCGTCCTCGTCCGAGGACGGCCCGCGCAGTGAGGGGTCCTCGGTGGGCGGCTGCTCGGTCACCACCGGGCCCGCCTTGGCGTACTTGACCAGCAGCCGGACCTCGATGACCGCGAGGATCGCGTACAGCGTGGTGAAGGTGGCCAGCGCCCCGATCTGGGTGCCGACGCCGACGTTGGGGGAGACCGCGCTGGCGGTGGTCATCAGACCGAAGACGGCCCAGGGCTGGCGGCCCATCTCGGTGAAGATCCAGCCGAAGCTGTTGGCGATCAGCGGGAAGCCCATGGTCAGGATCCCGATCCGCCAGCTCCACGCGGTCAGCAGCGGGCCGAGTTCGCGCCCGGGGGTGAGCATCAGCCGGGGCACTTCGGTCTCGCCGGTGCGGAACCCGGGGCGCAGGAAGAGCTTCTTCCGGGTGGTCCAGAGTCCGACCAGGCCGGCCAGGAAGGAGGTCATCCCGAAGCCGATCATGAGGCGGAAGCCCCAGTAGGTGACGAAGATGCTCGGGATGTAGTCCTTGGGGTCGCCGCCGTGCTGGGCGGCCTCGGCGGCGGCGGTGTCGTTGATGCCGGGGACGGAGGAGCTGAAGTCGCTGTGGGCGAGGAAGGACAGTATCCCGGGGACCTCCAGCTCGACCGAGTTGTGGCCCTTGCCGACGTCGCCGACCGCGAAGATCGAGAACGGCGCCGGCGCCTGGGTGTCCCACAGCGCCTCGGCGGCGGCCATCTTCATCGGCTGCTGCTCGAACATGACCTTGCCGAGTTCGTCGCCGCTGAGCGCGGTGCCGGCGCCGAAGACGACGGCGAGCACCAGGCCGAGCCGCAGCGAGGTCCGCATCGAGGCGGTCTTCCGGGGGTCGGCCGTCTCGGGCTTGCGCTTGGTCTTCCAGAGGTGGAAGGAGGAGATGCCGACCATGAACGCGGCGCCGGTGAGGAAGGCGGCGGTCAGGGTGTGGGCGACGACGGTGAGGGTGGTGTTCTGGAACAGCACCTCGGCGATGTCGGTCAGCCGGGCCTTGCCGGTGGCCGGGTCGATCGCGTAGCCGACCGGGTGCTGCATCCAGGAGTTGGCGGCCAGGATGAAGTACGCGGAGAGCACGGTGCCCAGCGCGACCATCCACATGCAGGCGCAGTGGATCTTCCTCGGCAGCTTGTCCCAGCCGAAGATCCACAGGCCGATGAAGGTGGACTCGAAGAAGAAGGCGATCAGCGCCTCCATCGCCAGCGGGGCCCCGAAGACGTCGCCGACGAAGCGGGAGTAGTCGGACCAGTTCATGCCGAACTGGAATTCCTGGACGATTCCGGTGACCACGCCCATCGCGATGTTGATGAGGAAGAGCTTTCCCCAGAACTTGGTCGCGTGGAAGTACTTCTCCTTGTTCGTCCGCACCCAGGCGGTCTCCAGCCCGGCCACCACGGCGGCCAGGCTGATCGTGAGCGGTACGAAGAGGAAGTGGTAGACGGTGGTGATGCCGAATTGCCACCGCGCGATGGTCTCGTGAGCGATTGCCAGTTCCACGTCGCCCTCTCTCCCAACCGGCCCGCACGTTCGGCGGGCGCATTCCGGACAAACTTCTTCTGTAGCCGCAGACCGTCGCCAAGCCGTGCAAGCTTGTCCGCTTGTGAACGTGAACACGTTCACAAGGGCCAGTATCCACCATCCTTACGGGGGAACAGCAGGTGGGGTGGGGCAGACGGACCTGTGCGGTGCGTCACGGTGTGCGGGGCGGTCCGCACAGTCTGCGGATCCGGCCCCGGCCGGGGCAACGAACGACCGGGCGCCCGCGGCCGCGCTCTTGGCCGAACCGGCGCTTGACAGGCCGACGCCCCGCTCGCGTCGGCGAGCGGGGCGTGCTGGCGAGCGGGGCGCGCCGGCGGCGGGGCGGCCCGATCAGGCGCGGCCGAGCAGCTGGGTGCCGCCGGTGGAACCGGCGCGGGCGGTGAAGAACTCGGTGAAGCCGTGCAGGAACTCCTCCCGGGTGATCCGCCCGTCCCCGTCCCCGTCCAGCTGACGGAACCCGTGCGACAGCTCGGCCGGGTGCACCCGCGGGCCGCCGAACACCGCGCGGTACTCGTCGAACTCCAGGAAGCCGCTGCCGTCGGTGTCGGCGGCGGTGAACACCGCCCGCAGCGCGGGCAGCAGCCCCTGCTCCAGGTAGGCGCCGTCCCGGTCGCAGCCCGCCACGGTCGCGGCCACGAACTCCTCCCGGCTGACCTTCCCGTCACCGTCGGCGTCCATCGCCGTGCGCAGCTGCTCCCACCAGCCCTCGAAGGCCCGGTGGACGCGGTCCTCGGCGTCCTCGTCCAGCTCCAGCTGCCAGCACACGTTGTGCGCCATCGCCCGCAGGTCGTGCGCGGTGATGAAGCCGTCGCCGGTCTGGTCGAGCACCTCGCGGAAGAAGCGGTCCAGCCGGGGCCCGCGGGTGTCGCGGCGCGGGCGGGGCAGCCGGCGCCCGGACGGGCCCGGCTCCTCCGGGGAGCGGTAGCGCAGCCGGTCCGGCAGCCGGCGCACCAGGGCCCCGGCGCCGCGGTGCAGCACCACCGACAGCAGCGCGCCGCGCCGGGTGGCCCTCAGTCCCAACCGCTCCCGCACCACCGGCGGCAGGTCCGCCACCGTCAGCTCGGCGATCACGGCCGCGGCGAGGCTCCGCACCACCCGCCAGCCGGCGTCCCCGAGGAACCACAGCCGCTGCGGCCGGGGTGCCTCCCGCACCAGGTCACCCATCAGGTAGCGCGCCGCCTCGGTGAACTCCAGCCGCTCCCGGGCGTACCGGGCGAAGTAGGCCGGCAGGTCCTTCACCGTGGCGGGGAGTTCGCCCTCCGGGAGGTCGAAGGCCGCCACCACCTCCTGGAACTCGGCGTAGGCCTCTTCCAGTTGGGCGGAGTCGTACGGGTCCCCGCCGAGCCGGCGCATGGCGACCACGCACTCGAAGAGGGTCAGCAGCACCCACGCTCTGGTGGCCGCGTCCCGGGCGTCGTACGCCTGCCCGTCCGGCCCCGTGCCGCGGATCCGCTTGTGCGCCCGCTCCAGCCGCGCGACCTCCCGCCGCAGCGCCTCGGCGTCCTGGTAGAACAGCCGGCGCCCGCTCCCCAGTGTGTGCTCCACCCGACGCCACGGGTGCGCCCGGTACGTCGAGTGCTCCGCCATCCCGGCCCCGACCACCGGATCCGCTCCCTGCAGCACCAGCAGCCGCCACGCCACCAGGACGATCCGCCACTCGGACAGGTCCCGCCTGAACGACGCCGAACGGTCAGTCACGGCGCTCGCCGGTGATCTCGGGGCCGATCACGAAGCCCTTGGCCGGGCCTTCGGGGATCACGGCTTCCTTGCCGTAGGGGATGCGGGCCGAGTACTCGTAGGCGCGGCGCTCACGGTCCGGCCCGGTGAGGATGGTCACGATGCCACCGTCATCGTGGTCGTCGATGATCACGTACACCGGAATGCCTGCGGCGGCGTAGGCGCGAAGCTTGAGGACATGGTCGCGCTTACGCGCCTCCGCACCGGGAGAGACGGTCTCGACGACCAGCGACACACCGGAAGCGAGTACCCCCACGCCCTCGGGATGCTCGATCTCATCGACATCGTCCGGTGCCACGAAGACATCCGGAATGAGTACCTTGAGGCCGGCGATGACGTTGCCGTCCTGCGCCGGCCCGTACCCGGTGCCCCTGAGATGGTCGTACAGAGCCTGCCCCAGCCGCCTGTTGACAGTGAAGTGACGAACTCCGCCGGTGGGTGACAACGTGATCGTCCCCTCGATGATCTCCGCGCGAAAGCCCTCGGGCACATCCATGGACTTCCACGCCTGCCACAGCAACTGGTCCAGGTTCACGACGGTCTCCTCGGCAACGAGCGCACACATTGAGACACCTTTTTCCCGTCCAGTCTGATCAGCCCGCGCGAGTCCGCACAAGCAACGGCTGCACGGTCGCACCCGACCCAGCGGCCGATCGGGTGAACGGGCTCCGGTTCACCCGATCGAGGAGTTATCGAGGAGTTTCGGGGCCGGAAACGCCGGAACCGCAGGACGGCCGGGGCCTGTCCTGCGGTTCCGGGTGGGTGCGGGTGGCGGTTCGCGGCCTCCTCCCGAGCGGGCGCGAACCGGGGTGGGTCAGCGGGTGGTGCGGGTGGCCGGCTTGCGGCGGGAGACGTGGAGGGCGGCGGCGCCGAGGCTGATGGCCAGGCCGGAGCCCAGGGCGAGGTAGGGGGTGGCCGGGTTGGAGCCGGTCTCGGCGAGCTCGGTGGACGAGCCGGTGGTGGCCCCGGTGGTGGTGGCCGCCTGCGAGGTGGTCGCGGTGGTCGAACCGGTCGTGGTGGCAGTCGTCGTGGTGGCCGTGGTCGAGGCCTTGGTGGTGTCCGAGGCCGGGGTCACGGTGGTCGGCTGCTGCACCGGCTGCGCGACGGGCTGCTGCACCGGCTTCTCCACCGGCTTCTCCACCGGCTGCTCGACCGGCTTCTCCACGGGCTTCTCCACCGGCTTCTCCGCCGCCGCCCTGGCCTCGGCCAGCGCCTTGTCCGCGGCGGCCTTGGCCGCGGCCGCGGCCTCGGTGGCGTCCTGGGCGGCGATGACCTTCTTCATCTCGGCGATCCGGTCGTCGTCCATCGCCCGCTGGGCCGCCTCGACCGCGGCCTTGGCCTCGGTCTCCGCGGTGTGGGAGGCGTTGGCGGCGTCGAAGGCCTTCAGCATCACCTCCCTGGCCTTGGCCAGGTCCTCCTCCTTGGCCCGGCCGTAGGCGGCGGCGGCTTCCCCGGCCGCCTTGTCCAGGGCCTCCCGGGTCGCGGTGGCCTTCGCCAGGGCGGCCTTGGCCTTCTCGTAGCCGGCGCGCAGCGCCTCCGGGAAGGTGTAGGCGTCGAACTTGGCCCTGAGCTCGGCCTCGTGGGCCTTCGCCTGCTCAAGGGCCTTGGCGGCGTCGGCGGCCGCCTTCTCCAACTCGGCGATCGAGCCGCTGCTGGTGTGGGCCCGGGCCGCCGGAGCCGACTCCGCGAAGGCCGGTGCCGCGGAGACCACGGCTGCGGGCGAGATCACGGCGGCGATGATGGCGGCCGAAACCAGGGAACGGCGGAGCTTCACGATGACCCCTTCCGGGTCGGTAGGAAAGCAGAAGCCTTGGTCCGGACAGGTCGTGCCGGCCAGGCAGAGCCGATCATAGGCAGACGCTTTCTTGACGCTCCATGCCGGTTTCCGGCAATGAGCGCGCCCCGGAATTTCCTGTTCGGCAACAGAATTGACGAGTCGACTTTTCCTCAGGAATCCCGGTCGCCGTGATCGGGAAGTTCGACCCGGAATGTCGCACCCTCGCCCGGGGCGGTCTCCAGGCTGAGGGTCCCGCCGTGCGCCCGGGTGAGGGCGGTGGCGATGGCGAGGCCGAGTCCGGCGCCGCCGCCGTTGTCCCGGCTGCGCGAGGCGTCGACCCGGAAGAAGCGGTCGAAGACCCGCTGGGCCTGCTCCTCGGTGAGTCCCGGGCCGGCGTCGGCGACCTCCAGCAGGCAGGTCCCGTCGGGCCGGACGCCCACGCCGATCCGCACCGGGGTGCCGGCCGGGGTGTGCTTGACCGCGTTGCCGACCAGGTTGGTCACCACCTGCCGCAGCCGCGCCTCGTCGCCGAGGACGGTCGCCGCGCCGGGCGCGCCGGTCCCGGCCGGGCCGGTGAGCGCGACCGGGCGGCTCGGGTCGAGTGCGGTGAGGTCGTGCAGGGCGTCGGCGGCGAGGGTGCGCAGGTCCATCGGGGCGAGGTCGAGCGGGCGTTCCTCGTCCAGCCGGGCGAGCACCAGCAGGTCCTCGACCAGGGCGCCCATCCGGTCGGCCTCGCTCTCGATCCGGGTCATGGTGCGCTTGACGTCCGCCTCGGTGGGCAGCGCGCCCATCCGGTACAGCTCGGCGAAGCCGCGGATCCCGGCCAGCGGGGTGCGCAGCTCGTGCGAGGCGTCCGCGACGAACCGCCGCATCCGGGCCTCGGATTCGGCGCGGGCCGCGAAGGCCGCCTCGATCTGGGTGAGCATCCCGTTGAGCGCGACCGACAGCCGGCCGACCTCGGTGCCCGGGGAGAGCTCGGGCATCCGGTGCGACAGCTCGCCGGCCGCGATCCGCGCGGCACCCTCCTCGATCCGTCGCAGCGGCCGCAGCCCGGCCCGTACCGCGAAGAAGCCGAGCCCGGCGATCAGCACCAGCACGGCGCCGCCGATGGCCAGGAAGGAGGTGCGCAGCTTGCCGAGGGTGGCGTCGATGTCCTCGCGGGAGACGGCGACCATGACGTGGGTCGGGGTGACGGGCGAGGCGAAGGCGCTGGGGCCGGGGGCCGGCCCGTGCGGCGTCTGGAGCGGCAGCACCAGCACCCGCCAGCGGTGGTGGCCGCGCTGGTCGGGCAGGTCGAAGGGGACGTCGGGGGCGGTCCGGGTCGGGTCCAGGCCGGCCAGCTGCGGCGCCGGGTCGCTGTCCGAGACGGGCTGGCGCATCACGGCCTGGACCTTGCCGTCCGAGGACAGGTACTCCACCAGGTACTGGCTGGGCAGGCTGATCCGCCGCCCGGTGACGCTGGGCCGGTTCGGGTCGGGCGTGGCCTGCCGGGCCGGCGGTTTGCGGGACAGCGGCGGCCCGTACCGCTGGAGTTGCTCGTCCAGCTGCTCCACCAGCTGGGCCCGGACGGTGCCGACGACGAAGGTGTCGCTGACCACGAGCCCGGTGGTGACCAGGGCGACGGCGAGCACCAGCAGCCGGGCGCGCAGCGACAGCCGGGACGAGAAGCGGGCGAACACGGGCGGCGGTGCCGGTCAGGCCTGCGGGGGGCGGCGCAGCGCGTAGCCGATGCCGCGCACGGTGTGGATCAGCTTGGGGCCGTGGGCCGGGCCGGAGTCGAGCTTGCGGCGCAGGTAGGAGATGTACGACTCGACGATGGAGAGGTCGCCGCCGAAGTCGTAGGCCCAGACGTGGTCGAGGATCTGCGCCTTGGAGACCACCCGGCCGACGTTGGCCATCAGGTAGTGCAGCAGCTTGAACTCGGTCGGGGAGAGCGAGACCGGGATGCCGCCGCGGGTGACCTCGTGGGCGACCGGGTCGAGGCTGAGGTCGGCGACGAGCAGTCGGCCGTCCTCGGCCGGCCCGCCGGCCCGGCGCAGGATGGCGCGGATCCGGGCGATCAGCTCCTCCAGGCTGAAGGGCTTGGTGACGTAGTCGTCGGCGCCCGCGGCGAGGCCCTGCACCTTGTCGCCGACGCCGTCCTTGGCGGTGAGGAAGAGCACCGGCAGGTGGTCACCGGGGTGCCCGTGGGCCGGCCCGGCTATCTGGCCGCGGTTGGTGCGCTCGCGCAGCTTCTCGACGACGGTGAAGCCGTCGAGGTCGGGGAGCATGACGTCGAGCACGACCAGGTCGGGCCGCTCGGCGGCGATCAGTTCGAGCGCCTCGGTGCCGCTGGCGGCGGAGGCGACCCGGAAGCCGGAGAAGCGCAGCGAGGCGGCGAGCAGTTCGCGGATGTTGGGCTCGTCGTCCACGACGAGCAGGAACGCCTCGCCCTGGCCCCCGGCCACCGTGGAGCCGCCTGGTGTGGTGACAGTGCCTTGCACGGGGGTTTCGCCTCCCGGTCGGACGATGACGTTCAGCATGAGGCTAGCCCCGGGAGGCTATGCGGCATGGATGAATGTTGGATTAACACCTTATCGGTCGGTTTTGCGACGACAAGCCCCTGGACGGGCGCTCGGTGGTGTGCGGATGGGCGTGGACACGCCCAGTGCGCCCCCGGGCCACCCTGCCCGCCCCCGCGCCGCGACCGGTATGACGTACCTCACTCCCGCGTGGCCGCGGTTCCCTCCGGCACGACCGGATCCGGGTGGGAAGGCGAGCCCGGCTCCGGACCCGGCTGCGAGTCCGTCGGCGCCACCGGGGCCTGCGCGGCGCGGATCCGCCGACGACCGGAGGCGGCCAGCTGCCGGCAGGCCGCGGGCGACTTCCCGACGATCGCGGCCACCTCCGCGAACGGGTACCGGAAGACGTCGTGGAGGACGAAGGCCACCCGCTCGGCCGGGGTCATGGAGTCCAGGACGACCAGGAAGGCCGAGCCGACCGACTCGTCCAGGGTGATCCGGTCCGCCGGATCCGCGGGATCCGCCGCGGTGGTGCCGGAGGTCGCGGAGGACGTCGCGCCGGACGTCGCGCCGGACGTCGCGGAGGACGTCCACTCCCGCCGCTCCGGCAGCGGCTCGGGGGTCCACTCGCCCACGTGGCGCTCCCGCCGCACCCGGGCCGAGGCGAGGACGTTCAGACAGATCCGGCTGGCGACCGTGGTCAGCCAGCCGCCGGGCGAGCCGATCGCCTCCCGCTCCCGCCGGGGCAGCGCGTACCAGCGGGCGTACGTCTCCTGCACCACGTCCTCGGCGTCGGCCGGCGAACCGAGCAGCCGGTACGCCAGGTCGGCCACCTGGCGCCGCTCGCCCATGATCGCGCCCAGGCCCGGATCGGGCCGCTCCACCGCTTCGTCCCCTCGCATCCCGCCCCGCCCCTTCGTCTCGTCGGCCCGCTCACTCTTCGACAGCGCGGCGCGCCGGATTGTGACGTCCCAGGGGTGTGACGTCCACCGCGCCGCCACCCGTTGCGTCCGCCGTGTCACATTCCGGCGCGCCGCGCGGTCCTTGCGGGCAGAGGGAAAACGGAGGACCCGATGAACGACTTCCAGGCGGTCGCCGACCGCGTCGAGATCCAGGCCCTGCAGTACGAGTTCACCGACGCCGTGATGATGCGCGACCGCGCCCGGCTCTCACGGCTGTTCACCCCGGACGGCGTGCTGCGGATGCCCGCCGTGCCGATCGAGCTGGTCGGCCCGGAGCAGATCCGCGTCGGCGGCGAGAAGCTGCAGGAGCAGTGGGACTTCTTCATCCAGACCACCCACCCGGGCAGCATCGAGATCGACGGCGACACCGCGACCGGCCGCGCCTCGATGCACGAACTGGCCCGCCTGAAGAACGGCACCGAGGGGCTCAACTACGCTGTCTACCACGACCGTTACCGCCGCACGGCGGACGGCTGGCGGTTCGCCGAGCGGGTCTACGAGGTCCGGTACCTCGACACCACCCCGCTGACCGGCGCGGCCCCCGGCCCCTCCCGCCTCCCCTTCACCGACCCGGCCCCGGCCGAGCGCCTGGAGCGGACGGCCGCCGCCCTGACCGCCAACGGCTTCACCGTCGAGGTCCTGGCCGACGCCGCCGCCGCGCGGGCCCGGATCGAGGAGCTGATCGGGGAGGGCGCGAGCGTCTTCACCAGCGCCAGCGAGACCCTCCGGCTCTCCGGCATCGACGAGGACGTCAACGCCGAGGACCGCTACCGGTCCGTCAAGTCGCGTGCCCTGGCGATGGACCGGGTCCTGGAGGCCCACGAGCTCCGCCGGCTGGTCGCCACCCCGGACGTCGTCATCGGCAGCGTCGCCGCCGTCACCGAGACCGGCACCCTCGTCGTCGCCTCCGCCAGCGGCAGCCAGCTCCCCGCCTACGCCGGCGGCGCCGCCCGGGCCATCTGGGTGGTCGGCGCCCAGAAGGTGGTCCCCGACCTGCCCACCGCCCTGCGCCGCGTGGAGGAGCACGCCCTCCCCCTGGAAACCACCCGCGCCCGGGCCGCCTACGGGCAGCCCAGCGCGGTCAACCAGCTGCTGGTCCTCAACGCCCCGGCCCGGATGACCCCGGGCACCGTCCTCCTCCTGCGCGAGGCCATCGGGTACTGAGGACACGGAAGTGCGTGGGAAGTCGGCCGGGCCGACTTCCCACGCCCGCCCCGGTGCCGCGGTTCTCACCCCTGGATCGAAGGGAAGGCGGCCTTCAGCGGCCCGGTGCGGGTGAGGACGGCGACGGCGACCAGGGCGAGGGCGGAGAGGCCCTGCAGGACGGCGTACCAGGCGGGGCAGAGGCCGGGGACCAGATCGACGCCGATGATGGCGATCGGCATGATCGTGGCCAGGGTGCGGACGCGGTCGAAGGCCTTGTGGTCGCCGGCGGCGGCGCGGGCCGCCATCCGGTGGACCAGCGGGGCGATCCCGAGGAGGAGCGCGCCGCGGATCCACATGAACGGCGTCGCCTCGTGGCCGGTGGAGGCCATCACGGCGACGGTGCCGAGGACGACGGCGCTGACGGCGCCGAAGAGCGCGAGGTACTTCCGCACCGTGGTGAACGTGCGCTGAACGGTCTGGACGGTCGCGGTCGCCATGGTTCTGTTCCCTCCGTGTCGTGGTGGGAACGACGCTACGGAGCGCGCGGCGGGCGCCATACGGGTCTGGCCCCACGGCCGGGTGGGGCCGGACCCACTCCCCGCGTCACCGGGAGCGCCGCCGCTCCCAGTCCTCCTTGAGCAGCTCGTACTCGACCTCGCCGTGCTCGGAGCCCGGGATGGCCTCCGGCCAGTCACCGGAGAAGTTCCGCAGGAACGTCAGGCCCGACTTCTCCATCACCCGCCGGGAGCGGGTGTTCACCGCCATGGTGTTCGCCGTGACACGCTCCGCGCCCAGGTCGGTGAACGCCTTGTCGATGAGGGCCAGCGAGCCCTCCGTGGCGTACCCCTTGCCCCAGGCCGCCCGGTTCAACCGGTAGCCCAGTTCGACCACCGCGGGGTCGTGGTCGGAGAGCGGGCGCAGTTCGAACCAGCCGAGGAAGGTGCCGGCGGCCTGCTCCTCGGCGGCCCACCAGCCGCGGGTCCCGGTGCACGGGTGGTCGTGCAGGAGGCGGGGGAGGATCCGGGTCCGGATCGCGTCGAGGTCGGCCGGCTTGCCGCCGTTGATGAAGCGCGTGACCTCGGGGTCGTCGTCCAGCGCGTACAGGTGGTCGGCGTCGGCCTCGGTGAAGGGACGCAGCACCAGGCGTTCGGTCCGCAGGAAGGGCGGCGGGAAGGATGGCATGCCGCGATCCTCGCCACGCACGGCCGGGCCCGCCATCGATTATCCGGCCCCGCCCGGATCAACCGGCTGACCCTTGACGGCCGCCCGCCCGGCCCACAGCACCGACCCGAGCAGCAGCGCGCCGGGGGCGACCCCGGCGACCACCGCGATCACGGCAGCCGAGGCACCGCACGCGGCCAGCACCAACCCGCCCACGCCACACGCCGCCATCGTCCCGGCGAGCACGTGGAGATCGGGCCGCTTCCAGACGACGGCGAGCCCGAAGAAGTGCACACCCACCACGAAGGTGATCCAGGCGACCGTCCCGGTGTGGAGCACCTTGTTGATCAGCATCAGGCCCGCCAGCAGCCCGACCGCCTCGGCGGCCACGACGTACCAGTACCCCCGCCCGAAGCCCACTCCGCCCGACGCGGTGGCGTCGGAGTCGCCCGCCGGAGCGGGGACGGCGGCACGACGGCCCGCGAACACGATCCGCAGGAACGCGAGGATGGCGAGCACCCGCAACGGGATGGCCGCGGGCGTCGGCAACGCCCCGGCGTTCGCCTGCACGAAGACGAACCCGAAACTGCCACCGATGAGCCGGCCGATCTGGTCTTTTCTCATGATCGTCAGATCTACAGCATGAAGATCATCCAGAAAAGCCCGTACCCCCTCGCCGCGAGCGGCGGGGGGCACGGGAGCGCTGCGGTCAGGCGGTGGTCAGGTGGTCGAACTCACCGGCCTTCGCGCCCCGGAGGAAGGCGGCGAACCTGGGAACGGAGGTCCGGACGATCACGTCGCCCTCGTCGGACTCACGGACCTCGATCACCCCGTCGACGGCACGCACCTCGACACATTCGGAGTTCGCAGCCGAGTAACTCGACTTCTGCCAGGTGGACTTAGGCATTATTGCTTTCCATATCACTCTTGATGGATTGGATGAAATCCCGGGACTCCTCCGCCGAGAGCGCCGCCGAATCGATTCGCTCAAGCAGGGAGCGAAACTGGGCGATATGGGCCGGCGCATCGAAGAGCACGCTGTCGAGACCTGAATCCATCTGCGCTGTGTCCAGCTCAGGAACCGGTCCTTCGACGTACGTGAAGTTCTCATGGTTGATCGGGAGCGCATCCACGGTGAACGGCACGACTCGGATCGAGATGGTCGACCGCTCGGAGTCCTCGATGAGACTACCGAGCTGATCGGCTTGAACTCCAGGGCCGCTGAACTGCATGCGCAGAGCCGCCTCATGGATGTACGCGGAGTACGGAGTCTCGCCGGACCGGACCACCTGCTGCCGCCGCATTCGGAAGGCCGTCCTCAGATCGACCTCGTGCGGGGGAAGGAGCGGGTAACCCCGGGCGAACACCGCAGAGGCGTAAGCGTTGGTCTGCAGCAGTCCAGGAATGAACGCCATGGTGTAGGTCGAGAGTCCGTGGGCGCGCCCCTCCATCTCGGCCATTTCCAGGAAGTGTTGTGAGAGGCGCCCTCGGTATTCCTCCCACCAGCCGCCCTTGTCGCGATCCGTGATGATCTCCGCGAGTGCGTCGATCAGCGGCTCGTTGACGCACATGCACAGCGCCGCGATCGTGCGCAGGCGTTCGACACTGATGCCGGTCCTGCCGCTCTCCATCTGGGTCACATGGGCGGGGTTGATGCCCAGCGAACGGGCGAGTTGGCTGCCGCCGAGGCCGGCCTGCTCGCGCATCCTGCGCAGCTCGGCACCCAACCGCAGCTGGCGGAGAGTTGGGTTCGATCGAAGAGCCATGGGGACCAGTCTGCCTCAGTGTGGCGACCACGTTCGGGGGAACTTCTCGCAGTCCGCCACAAATCTGTGGCGAGCCGCGCTATGGTCACTCCCAGATGGATCCTACGGTCCGTCAGCACATTTCCCGTTCCCGGCAGTAGGCCCCTTCCGCCTTCCCGCCGAACGGCTCCCCCTCCCACACCACAGCCTCGCGGAGGTCCCCGTGTGCACCCCTGACGCCACCCCCTCGCTCATCCTCAGCCGGCAGGCCCTCCGGGAGGCCCTGGTCCGGTGCGACTGGGACCCGGAGGCCATCTTCAACGCCGAACTCGCCCTCGCCGAACTGGTCGTCAACGCCTGGCGGCACGCGGGCACGGCCTCGCCCGTCGTCCACTTCTCGCTCCTCCACCGCACCCTCCGGGTCTGCGTCTCCGACGGGAGCGACGCGCTGCCGCAGGAGCGGGCGCCCGGCCTCACCGCCGAGTCCGGCCGCGGGCTGCGTCTGGTCTCCGGCCTCACCCACCGGTGGGGCGTCGACCCGCAGAAGCACGGCAAGACGGTCTGGTACGAGCTGGATTCCGTCGCGTGATCCGCGAACCCGTCCAGCCGGACGACCCGCGGATGCTCGACTACTCCGCGCCGCAGATCACCGCGCTGCTCGGCGAGTTGCACCGGCGGGGCCTGCCGTACGGGCTGCTCTGGGGTTCCGCCTCGGCCGGGGAGGACACCCTCGACGGGCGCCTGCTGGTCGACTTCGGCAACGCGCCGGTGAGCACGCTGCTCAACCTCCTCCACCTGCTGCGCGACCTGGACCGGAACGAGGTGTGGGAGCGGCACCCGCGATGAGCACGCGCGAAGGCCCCCACCCCTTTCCAGGGGCGAGGGCCTCGCGGTCGTCCGGCGCGTCCGGGTCAGCCGCCGGACGGGTTCCGGTTGCCGCCACCACCGCCGAAGCCTCCGCCGCCGAAACCTCCGGCGGCGTTGCCTTCGACGAGCTGGTTGGCGTCGTAGCCACCGTTGGCGTCGGGGGTGCCGACGACGGTCACGCTCTGGCCGGGCTGCAGGTCGGAGACCTTGCCCTCCTTGTTGAGCTGGACCTTCGTCGCGTCGCCGGTGGTGACCTTCACGGTGTTGCCATTGGAGTCTGTCAGGTACACGACGTTTCCGTCCACGGCTTTCACGGTGCCCCGGGCGAAGCCGGGCTGTCCGCCCTGCCCCTGCCCGCCCTGACCGGCACCCGGCCCCGCACCCGGCCCGGCGCCCTGGCCCCCACGGCGGCCACTCTGCCCGGCCCCCGCGCCCTGGCCGTAGCCCCCGCCCTGACCGTACCCGCCGGCCCCCCGCTGCTGCCCGGCGGAGGCCCCCGCCGCGACCGGCCGGGACGACTTCCCGCCCGAGGACGACCCGTTGTCCTTCTGGTACCAGACCCCGCCCGCGAACGCCGTCGTCGCGACCACCCCGCCGGCCAGCACCAGGCTGAGCCAGGGCAGCTTCCGCCGGGGCGGCGCGGCCAGTTCGGCGCTCACGTCGCGGGCGTCCGGCGGGGTGGAGAGCAGGGCGACCTGCTCGGCCGGGGTGCCGCTGACCGTGGCGATCTCTTTGCTCATGGTGTGGAGGAGTCCCTATTCGTGCCGGAGGGCGTCGATCGGCCGCAGCGAGGCGGCCCGGTTGGCGGGGTAGCTGCCGAAGAACAGCCCGATGGCGACGGCGATGCCGAACGCGCCGAGCACCGACTCGGGGATCACCACCGGCTTGATGCCGACGATGCTGAAGTGCGAGCCGACCATCCCGGCCGCGACTCCCAGGCCCGCGCCGATCACCGACAGCAGCGTCGACTCGGTCAGGAACTGCCCGAGGATGACCGCCCGCGGCGCGCCGAGCGCCTTGCGGATGCCGATCTCGCGGGTCCGCTCGGTGACCGTCACCAGCATGATGTTGGTGATCCCGATCCCGCCGACCAGCAGCGAGATCGCGGCGACCGCGCCGAGCAGCACCGTGAAGGTCTTGGTGGTGCTCTCCCGCGCCGTGAGCAGCGAGGCCTGGTTGGTGATCCGGAAGTCGGCCTTGGCCGGGTCGGCGATCGCGTGCGCCGCGAGCAGCACCCGGGTGATCTCCGACTGGGCCGCCGTCGTGCTGTCCGCCGAGGCGGCCTGCACCAGGATCTGGTTGACCGCGCCGAAGCCGGTGAACGCGTTCTGCACCGTCGGCAGCGGGGCGATCACCACGTCGTCCGGGTCGGTGAACCCGCTGCCGCCCTTGGCCTGCAGCACGCCGACCACGGTGAACGGCGTGCCGCCGAGGACGATCCGCTTGCCGACCGGGTCCTCGGTGTCGAACAGCTGCTTCGCCGTGGTGGCGCCGAGCACCGCGACCTTGCGCGAGCCGAGCACGTCGTCGTCGGTGAAGTACTCGCCCTTCGTGACCTTCTGGTTGGCGGTCTCGAAGTACGCCGGGTAGGTGCCCACGATCGAGCCCGGGCTGTACGAGATGTTCCCGTACAGAGCCGTCCCGCTGGTGGTGACGACGGGGGCCACCGACTTGATCGCGGCGGAGGCGTCGGCGTCGGTCGCCAGCGCCCTGGCGTCCGCCACCGTCAGCTTCTTCACCGAGGAGGCGGCCCGCGCCCCGCCGGCCGCCGAACCGGAGCTGACGGTGAGCGCGTTGGTGCCGAGCGAGGTGATCGACTCCTTGACCGCGACCGACGAGCCGTTGCCGACCGCCAGCAGCAGGATGACCGAGGCGACGCCGATCAGCACGCCGAGCATGGTGAGCGCGGAGCGCACCTTGTTGGCGGCCAGGCCGCCGACCGCGAAGCGGAGCGTCTGCCAGAGGATCACGCCGACACCCCCAGCGCGCCGAGGGCGGGCGGCGGCCCGTCCACCGGGGCCTGCCGGACGTCGCTCACGATCTGCCCGTCGACCAGCCGCAGCACCCGCTTGGCGTGCGCCGCGACCTCGTCCTCGTGGGTGATCAGCACGACGGTGCGGCCGGTGGCGTTGAGCCCGTCGATCAGGGCCAGCACCTCCTCGGTGGAGCGGCTGTCCAGGTTCCCGGTGGGTTCGTCGGCGAGCAGCATCGCGGGCGCGGTGACCAGCGCCCGCGCCACCGCGACGCGCTGCTGCTGACCGCCGGACAGCTCGTTGGGCTTGTGACCGGCCCGCTCGCCGAGGCCGACCAGGGACAGCGCGGCCAGCGCCCGGCGCCGCCGTTCCGCCGCCCGGACGCCCGCGTAGGCGAGCGGCAGCTCGACCTGGGCGAGGGCGGTGGTGCGCGGGATCAGGTTGAAGGACTGGAAGACGAAGCCGATCTTGCGGTTGCGCACCAGGGAGAGCTGCTGCTCGTCCAGGTGGCCGACGTCGACGCCGTCCAGCAGGTAGCGGCCGGAGGTCGGGACGTCGAGGCAGCCGAGGATGTTCATCAGGGTGGACTTGCCGGAGCCCGAGCTGCCCATCACGGCGACGAAGTCGCCCTGCTCGATGTCCAGGCTGACGCCCTGGGGCTCGCCGGTCTCCGGATCCGAGGGGCCGCGCAGCGCGTGGACGGTGGCGTCGCCGTGCCCGTACGCCTTGGTGAGCCGGCGGATCCGGATCACCGGCACGGGCGCCGCGGGGACGCGCTTGTCGATGACGTGACGCACGATCAGCCCCTGCCGCCGCGGCCGGCGCCGCCGCCACCGGTGCCGCCACCGCCGCCCGGGAAGACCGCACCGCCGCCGTTGCCGCCCGCGCCCCGGCCGCCGCCGCCCGCGCCCGGGAAGGAGCCGTTCGGGAAGCCGTTGGTGCCGCTGGTGGTGGGGAGTTCGACCTTGTCGCCCTCCTGCAGGCCGGAGACGACCTGCACCGTGCTGTCACCCTCGACGCCGACGCCGACGGTGACCCGCTCGGTGGCGCCGTTCTCGTGCACCACGGTCGCGGTGCGGGAGGTGCCGGTGCCCGACAGGGCGGAGGCGGGCAGCGAGAGCGCGTTGTCGGCCTCGCCGGTGATCACCTGGACGGTGGCGCTGAGGCCGGTGCGCAGCGTGCTGGTGTCACCGGTCAGCTGCAGGGTGGCCGCGTACTGGACGGCGGAGGAGCCGGCCGCGCCGCCGGAACCGCTACTGACGGGCAGCGAACTGACCGACAGGACGGTCGCGTTGAGCTTGGTGTCGGACTGCGCGTTCAGCGTGACGGTGGCCGCCTCGCCCTTCTTCAGCTTCAGCGAGTCGAGCTCGGAGAAGTTCGCGGTGACCTGCATCCCGGTCGGGTTGGTGAGCACGATGAAGCCGCTCGGGGCGGCCGAACCCGTGCCGGCCCCGGTCGACTTGGCGGAGCCGCCGCCGGTGGACCCGGAGGCGGTCGCGCCGACCGTGTCGCCGACCTTGTTGGCGATCGAGGCGACGGTGCCGTCCGTCGAGGCGGTCAGCGTCGTGCCGGCCAGCGCCGCCTGGGCGTTGGCGAGGTTGGT
Source organism: Kitasatospora sp. NPDC093550 (assembly GCF_044764985.1). Lineage (NCBI taxonomy): Bacteria > Bacillati > Actinomycetota > Actinomycetes > Kitasatosporales > Streptomycetaceae > Kitasatospora > Kitasatospora sp. NPDC093550. Next base: position 25,671 of record NZ_JBIWJF010000018.1, on the reverse strand, counting down.
CTGCGCGGTGGCGACCTGCTGCTGGGCCTGGGCCACGGCCGCGTCGTCGACCTTGGTGGTGGTGATGGTGGTGGTCTGCGGGGCGGGCGTACTGCTCCCGCCCGCCCCGCGTCCGCCACCGCCGCCACCGGCCGCGGACCCGCCGCCGGTCGCGCCGCCGGACCCGGTCCCGCCGCCGGACCCCCCGGTCGTCGGTGCCGGGAGCGGCTCGGTGGTCGTCGTGGTGACCCCGGCCTCCGCCTTGGTGAGGTTGGCGTTGGCCGTGGTGAGGGCCACCCTGGCCGCGTCCACCTGCTGCTGGGCCGCCGTGGTGTCGACGGTGGCGAGCACCTGGCCCTTCTTGACGGCGTCCCCGACCGCGACCTTGACCGCGGTGAGCTTGCCCCCGGTGGTGAAGTCCTGGGCCGCGTCCGTGGGAGACACCAGGGTGCCGGTTCCGGACACGGTGGCCAGGACGGTGCCCTTGGCGACCGTCGCGGTCCGCGCCGCGGGCTTGGCCGAGGCCGGGCCGGAGCTGCCGCTGACGGTGGTGTACACCAGGGCCGCACCGCCCAGCAGGGCCACACCCAGCGCGGAGTTGAGGAGGACGGCACCGCGCCGCCGTGGGAGCACCTTCATGCCGGACAGCTTCGCGGGGCGCTCTTGCGGCGCCCTGGGCGCGCGCTGGGAGAAGACTGACCGGGCGGATCCGGGCATGACGGGCGGAACAGCCGCTCAGCGCGGCCCGCTTGGGTGCTCCGTGACCCGCCGTTGGCCGAACTCCCAGCGGGCTCCCAGCGATCCACAGCCATCCGGGAGCTGGCCGGGAACGCACCGGGACACTCCGGTGACGCGCCGGTGACGCGTCGGCGACGGCAGCGGGCACGACAGGCCGGACAGCAGTACGGGCGGCTGCGGGAACGCCGCAGGGGCGCACCGGGAACCCGGCACGCCCCTGCGCCGCCGCAACGGACCTCAGAGCGACTTGCGGAACGCCTCCGCCACCGACAGGAAGATCGAGTTGCCCTCGGCCTCCCCGATCGACACCCGCACGCCCTCCGGGAACGGCCGCACCATCACGCCGGCCGCGGCACAGGCGGCCGCGAACTCCTGCGAGCGCTCGCCGAGCCCCAGCCAGACGAAGTTGGCCTGCGAGTCCGGGATCTCCCAGCCCTGGGCGCGCAGCCCGGTCACCACCCGGGTGCGCTCCTCGACCAGCGCCTCCACCCGCTCCATCAGCGCCTCCTCGGCGCGCAGCGAGGCGACGGCGGCGTTCTGGGCGAGCTGGTTCACGCCGAACGGGACGGCGGTCTTGCGCAGCGCGTTCGCGACCGGCTCGTGCGCGATCGCGAAGCCGACCCGCATGCCCGCCAGGCCGTACGCCTTGGAGAAGGTGCGCAGCACGCAGACGTTCGGGCGGTCGCGGTAGAGGTCGATGCCGTTGGGCACCTCGGGGTCGCGGATGAACTCGATGTACGCCTCGTCCACGACGACCAGGACGTCGCCGGGGACGGCGTCCAGGAAGCGCTCCAGCTCGGCGCGGTGGATCACGTTGCCGGTGGGGTTGTTGGGGTTGCAGACGAAGATCAGCCGGGTGTTCGGGGTGATCGCGGCGAGCATCGCGTCCAGGTCGTGGTCGCCGCCCGCGGTGAGCGGCACCGGGACGGGCGTGGCGCCGGCGACCTGGGTGATGATCGGGTAGGCCTCGAAGGAGCGCCAGGCGAAGATCACCTCGTCGCCCGGACCGGCCGTGGCGAGCACCAGCGACTGGGCGACGCCGACCGAGCCGGTGCCGGTGGAGATGTGCTCGGCGGGCACGCCGAAGCGCTCGGCCAGCACCGCGGTCAGCTCGGTGACGCCCATGTCGGGGTAGCGGTTGAGCGAGCCGGCGGCCTTGACGGCGGCCTCCAGCACGCCGGGCAGCGGCTCGTACGGGTTCTCGTTCGAGGACAGCTTGTAGGCGTCGGCGCCGGCCGGCTTGCCGGGCTTGTAGGTGGGGATGCCGTCCAGGGTCGGCCGCAGGCGCGGGCCCTGCGCTGACGTACCACTGCTCACGGTCGTACTCCGTTTCCAGAAGTTGCACAACTGTCCGGTGCGCCGACCCGCCACGGACGGGTTCGCCCTCCGTGCCCGGGATCTCCTGACGCGCCCGGACCACCCCGGTCGGGTGCCTTGCACGATACCGACCGCCCTCACCCGTAGGAGTGAGATGCCCGGACGGCTTACCGGCTCAGATCAGCCATTCTGCCGGGTTCCTTTGGCACATGTCAGAGGTAAGAGGCCTGGTTTCAGACGGGTATCGAAGGGGCGCACCCCGGCTCACTCTTGGAGAAACGTATCTCCGAAGGCTCCCGATGCGCCGGTCACAGACCCTTGTCAGGAGCCATACGATCGGTCCGCCATGACAGCAGCAGCCAACCAGAGCGGTCGGCGTCCCACCACCTCACGGCGTCTGGAGCGGGCCGGCATCCGGGATGTGGCGGCAGCCGCCGGAGTGTCGATCACCACCGTCTCCGACGCGCTGAACGGTAAGGGCCGCCTGCCCGACGAGACCCGCAGCCGGGTGCGCGAAGTCGCCGAGCGCCTCGGCTACCGCCCCTCGGCGGCGGCCCGCACCCTGCGCACCGGACGGTCCGGCCTGATCGGGCTGACCGTCACGACCTACGGCGAAGAACCCTTCACCTTCACCGAGTTCGCGTACTTCGCCGAGATGGCCCGGGCCGCCACCAGCGCGGCCCTCGGCCGCGGCTACGCGCTGGTGGTGCTGCCCGCCTCCTCGCGCCACGACGTCTGGGGCAACATCGCCCTGGACGGCACCGTGGTGATCGACCCGCCCGACCAGGACCCGCTGGTCAGTGAGCTGTACCGGTCCGGCGTGCCGGTGGTCAGCGACGGCAAGCCGGGCAACTGCCCGGTCACCGCCTGGGTCGACAACGACCACGAGGCCGCCGTGCTCGGCATCCTCGACCACCTCTCCGAAGCCGGCGCCCGCCGGATCGGCCTGCTCACCGGCACCAGCACCGACACCTACACCCGGCTCTCCACCGAGGCCTACCTCGCCTGGTGCGCCAAGGTCGGGCAGGAGCCGGTGTACGAGGCCTACCCGGCGCACGACCCGGCCGCCGGCGCCGTCGCCGCCGACCGGCTGCTCGCCCGCCCCGACCGGCCGGACGCCGTCTACGGACTGTTCGACCCCAACGGGACCGACCTGCTCGCCGCCGCCCGCCGGTACGGCCTGCGGGTGCCGGACGACCTGCTGCTGGTCACCTGCAGCGAGAGCGACGTCTACGCGACCACCGAACCGCCCATCACCACCCTCTCGCTCAAGCCGCGCAAGATCGGCACCACCGTGGTCAACCTGCTCATCGACGCCATCGAGGGCGTGGACTCCGGCACGGGCGTCGACATCGCCCGGCTGTTCCCGCCGAGGTTCCGCACCGCCGGCAACGGACCGCCGCCGGGCACCCTGATGCCGACCGAACTGATCGTCCGCGCGTCCTCCCAGCGCCGGAGCCCGCGCACCACCGTCAGCCCGCCCCGCCCCCCGGGCGAGGTCTAGACCCCGCACGCCGCCCGGCGCCGGACAGGCGCACGCCGACCCCCGGCCGGGACCCCGGCCGACCCCCCCGATCAACGCCCCGATCGACCACCGACCGAGGCCGGGTGAGCACGAAGGACGCCCGGCCAGAGCCGACGAGACCATACCGAGCCAGGACAAACCGGACCCTGCGGGGCCGCCCGGCTGACGCTCCGGAGGATTGGATGCCCACCAGGTGACGACGGCGGGAGAGTGGTCTTCCTATGATGGGCGAATGACACCCGAGGACCGCTTCCCCGGGCCCGAGCACCCCCACTCGGGCCCCCGCCACCAGCCGGACCTCGATGTGCTGCCGTACGGCACCTATTACGAACCGGAGCCCGCGCAGGGCTACCCGGGCACCCCGTACGACGCCGAGACGTACAGCGGCTACGGCGGCGCCCGCTACCTGGAACAGCACTGGACCTCCGACGGACAGGGCCACACCGTGCACGCCCACGGCAACGCGGTGGGCCAGGCCCCGGCCTTCTCCCACCAGGACCACACCGGCTACGACGGCCGGCCCGGCTACGAGGAGCACCCCGGCTACGACGGCCAGGACCACGCCCCGTACGAGGGCCAGGACCACGCGGCCTACGAGGACGACGGCGGCTACGACGACCGCGCCGGCTACGAGCCCACCCTGCCCGACCAGCCCTCCCCGGCCCTGCAGCTCGAAGGCCGCGACGACCCGCCGACCATCGAACTCGGCCCGCCGCTGCCGCTGCCCGACCCCGCCGCGCCGACCTACCCGTACCCGGCCCCCGGCCCCGGAGAGCCGCCCGGCCCGGTCTACGTCGTCGGCGACGTGCACGGCTACCTGGAGGAGCTGCGCGCCGAACTGCACCACCAGGGCCTGATCGACGCGGACGGCCACTGGTCGGCCGGCCGCGCCCGGATCTGGTTCCTCGGCGACTTCACCGACCGGGGCCCCGACGGCATCGGCGTCATCGACCTGGTCATGCAGCTCGCCGCCGAGGCCGCGGCGGCCGGCGGCTACTGCCGCGCCCTGATGGGCAATCACGAACTGCTCTTCCTCGGCGCCGCCAAGTACGGCGACGAGCCGGTCCAGTCCACCGCCGGCACCGCCTCCTTCCTCGCCGCCTGGCGGCTCAACGGCGGCCAGCAGAACGACCTGGACCGCCTGGAGGCGCACCACATCAGCTGGCTGTCCCGGCTCCCCGCCATCGCGCTGGAGGACGACCACCTGCTGCTGCACTCCGACACCACCGCCTACCTGGAGTACGGCGAGTCCATCCCCGACGTCAACGACGCCGTGCACGCCCTGCTCGCCGACGGCAGCGTGGACGAGTGGTGGGACTGCTTCCGCCGCTTCACCAAGCGCTTCGCCTTCCGCGGCGACGCCGGCCCGACGGCCGTCCACGAGCTGCTCGGCACCTACGGCGGCGGACGGATCGTGCACGGGCACAGCCCGATCCCGTACCTCACCGGCGCGGTGCACGCGGACGACGGCCAGCCGCCGCACATCCCCGGACCGTACGTGTACGCGGACGACCTCGCGGTGGCGATGGACGGCGGCGTCACCATGGAAGGGCGCCTGCTCGTCGCCCGACTTCCCATCAACTGAGGACCCACGCCGAACGGTTGTTCCCGGCGCCCGGGCCGTCGCACGCGCGCGGCCCGGGGCGCGAAATTCCGGAAACCGACTGTCAGCCCGGGCACACCCGCCCCTACCATGAGGCACACCACACCCGGCCGCCCGTCCGGCGGCCCGCCTCCGCGCCCGGTTCGGCGTCCTGAGGGCGTCCCGCGCCCCCGGGGCGGAGCGAACCGGGGTCCGCACGAACGGGGTCCCCATGTCCAACCCCCCGCCGCTGCTCGCCGAGGACCGCCCGGAGTACGAGCGCCTCCTCGCCGAAGCCCTGCGCGACCGCACCGTCCTCACCGCCCTGCGCGCCCCCGGCGCGCTCGCCACCGACCAGCTGCGCATCCGCGCCCTGCGCGACGCCGACGCCGTCAACGCGGCGGCCGCCACCGAGTACGCCCACTACACCCGGCTGCGCGACAGCCTGCGCGCCACGCCCCCGCCGCCACCCGGCACCGAGCCCACCGCCCCCGGCCTGCTCACCCAGCTGCGCTCCGCGAACGGCGGCGCCGGACTGTTCCCCGTCCTCACCGTGCTCACCCCGATCCTGGCCTGGGCCGCCGCCGTGTTCCTGCTGCTCATCGGCTACCTGCTGCGCGCGGCCGACCCCGACCTCGTCCTCGCCCGCTCCCTGGTCACCGCCGGCTGGGTCGCGCTCGCCGCCGGCGTCGCCGCGATGGCCATCGGCATCGTCGGCCTGCTCCTCACCGCCATACGCGACGGCACCGCCGCCGCCCCGGCCGGCACCGACCCGGAGCTCGCCGCCGAACTCTCCGACGCCCGCGCCGCATGGCGCACCGCCCTGCGCGACCGGGGCCTGCTGCCCTACCTGCACGCCGCGCTCCCCCCGGTCCCGGGCGCCGAAGGCGCCTCCCGGACGGCTGCGGCCGAAGACCCGGAGTCCACCGGCCCCGAGTCCACCCACCCCGAGTCCACCGGCCCCGAGTTCAGCAGCCCGGACTTCAGCAGCCCCGGCTACACCTCCCCGTCCTTCAGCAGCCCCGGCCCCGACGGCCTGACCGACCCCGAGGGCCGCACCCCCCGCCCCGCCGCCTTCACCACCCCCGACTTCACCGGCCCCGGCTACACCCCACCGGCGTTCACCAGCCCCGACGACGTCACCTGACCCGCCCGGGGCCGCCGACCCGGGCCCCCGGCCCCGGTCACCCCACCGGCGCCGGAGCCACCGTCCGCAGCGAGGCCCGCGCCCCGTCGCCCAGCAGCCGTGCGGTCAGCGCACGCTGGCCCCGCGCGATCCACCGCACCGGCCAGCGCAGCAGCACGTACAGGCAGAGCCCCCAGCCCGCCGCGTGCACGGCCCACACGCCGGCCATCGTCGGCCCGCCCCAGGCCTGGTGGTAGTCCGTGTCCAGGTACCAGACCGGGTAGCCGAAGTTCCGCACCGAGTTGAACAGCGCGTACCCGGTGAGCAGCAGCGCGAGCGCGTCCAGCGGCAGACCGAGCACCGCCCGGGCCAGCACCCGCCCGCCCGTCCAGCCCCGGCCGCCCGACACCCGCTGCTGCCACCGGCCCGCCCTCCCGGGCCGGCCGGCCAGCACCAGCGCGGCGCCGACCGCACCGGCCGGCAGTGCCAGGCCGGCCCGGACCGCGGCACGGACGTCGGTGCTGATCTGACGGTGGATCGGGGACATCGTCGGCTCCTTCACGCTCGTTCGTTCGACGTCCTCACTCTCGCCCGTCGGAGTGCCCCCGGTCGTCACACCGGGGAGCCGCCCTCGCCGTCATACCGGAGTACTACGCCCGCCCCCGGGGCCGGCCGCGTCCGCCGCCGCCCGGACGAAGGCCAGGACCCGGGCCGTCGAGTTCCCCTCCCGCCAGACCGGCCCGCGGAGGATCGGCGACGCGTCGTGGATCGGCACGTAGGCCACGTCCGGGCGGGGGTAGTAGCGGCGCGAGTGCTCGCCGACCGGCAGGACGCCACGGCCCATGGCGACCAGGCTGAGCATCTCGGAGAACGTCCCGCCGGACGGGCCCTTGGGCACCGGGCGGCCGGACGGGGTGTGCTCGGGGGTGCGGTCCCGTTTGAAGGACGCCGAGGTGACGGCCGGGTACTGCACCACCGGGTGGTCGGCCAGGACCTCGACCGACACCGAGGACTCCGCGGCCAGCGGGTGCCCGGCGGCCACTGCCAGGACCCGCCGCTCGCTCAGCAGCACCGGGCCGTTGGCCATCCCGTCGAAAGGGTAGGAGGCGATCAGCACGTCGACCGAGCCGTCCTCCAGACTCGTCCGGGAGTTGCCCAGCTGGACCTCCCGGACGTCGACCCGGCAGTCCGGGTGCCGCTCCCCGAACAGCGCCACCGCCCTGAGCAGCACCGGCGCCGTCCACTCGCCCAGGAACGCCACCCGCAGCTCCCCGGTGACCCCCCGGGCGGCGTCCTCCGCCCGCCGTAGCGCGGCCGCCATCGCCTCCACCACCGGGACCAGGTCGTCCGCCAGCTTCCCTCCCACGGCGGTCAGTCGGACCGAGCGGCTGGTGCGTTCGAAGAGCGGGCCGCCGATCCGGCGCTCCAGCTTCTTCACCACCTGGCTCACCCTCCCGGTGGTCAGGTGCAGGCGCTCGGCCGTCCGGCCGAAGTGCAACTCCTCCGCGAGAGCGAGGAAGACCTCGATCTCCAACCGCTCCAGCAACCCGCCCGCCGCCCCTCGATCGTTGAATCAGGCTCAACGATCGTACGGCCGTTCGCCGTTGATGGAGCGGCCGGCCCGAGGGATCGTGGAACACGTCACCGCCCGCGAGGAACGGCCCGCGGCACGCACCGCGGCCGGGATCCCCCATGACCCCACCCAAGGAGACCCTGATGCGCGTCGTGGCCTTCGACCACCTCGTCCTCAACGTCTCGGACGTCGAGCGTTCCCTGGCCTTCTACACCGGCCTCCTCGGCCTGGAGCCCGTCCGCGTCGAGGAGTGGCGCGCCGGAGAGGTGTCCTTCCCCTCCGTCCGGGTCACCCCCGACACCATCATCGACCTGACCGCCCGCCCCCGGCAGGAGTCCAACGTCGACCACCTCTGCCTCACCGTCGAGCCCCTCGACTGGCAGGAGGTCATCGACTCCGGCACCTTCGACGTCCTCGAAGGCCCGGTCCCCCGCTACGGCGCCCGCGGCACCGCCACCTCGGTCTACGTCCGCGACCCCGACGGCAACACGGTCGAACTCCGCTGGTACCCCGAGCCCCCCGCCGCCTGATCCCGGCCTGCCCCGGTCCCACGGGGGTGGGCCGGGGCAGGCCCACCGCGGCGTCCCGACGCCGCGGTGGCCCGGACGCTGCGGTGACCCGGACGCCGCGCGGGGAAGCCCCCTCCACTTCCCGGAGCAGCGCCGTACGGGAGACCGGCGGGTCAGTCCGCCAGGGGGAGGTAGACGCGGCTGCCCTGGGCCTTGAACTCCTCGGACATGGCCTGCATGCCGGCCTCGGCCTCGGCGTCGTAGCCGGAGGCCACGGCGGTGGCGCCGTCGCCGTGTTCGTCGCGGATCTTCTGGGAGATCTTCATCGAGCAGAACTTCGGGCCGCACATGGAGCAGAAGTGGGCCGTCTTGGCGGGTTCGGCGGGGAGGGTCTCGTCGTGGAAGTCGCGGGCGGTCTCCGGGTCGAGGGCCAGGTTGAACTGGTCCTCCCAGCGGAACTCGAAGCGGGCGTCGGAGAGGGCGTCGTCCCATTCCTGGGCGCCGGGGTGGCCCTTGGCGAGGTCGGCGGCGTGGGCGGCGATCTTGTAGGTGATCACACCGGTCTTGACGTCGTCGCGGTTGGGCAGGCCCAGGTGCTCCTTGGGCGTGACGTAGCAGAGCATCGCGGTGCCCCACCAGGCGATCATCGCGGCGCCGATGCCCGAGGTGATGTGGTCGTAGCCGGGGGCGACGTCCGTGGTCAGCGGGCCGAGGGTGTAGAACGGCGCCTCGTCGCAGATCTCCTTCTGGAGATCCATGTTCTCCTTGATCTTGTGCATCGGGACGTGTCCCGGGCCCTCGATCATCACCTGGACGTCGCGCTCGCGGGCGATCCGGCCGAGCTCGCCGAGGGTCTGCAGCTCGGCGAACTGCGCCTCGTCGTTGGCGTCGGCGATCGAGCCGGGGCGCAGGCCGTCACCGAGCGAGAAGGTCACGTCGTAGGCGGCGAGGATGTCGCAGAGTTCCTCGAAGTTGGTGTAGAGGAAGTTCTCCCGGTGGTGCGCCAGGCACCAGGCGGCCATGATCGAGCCGCCGCGCGAGACGATGCCGGTCTTGCGGCGGGCGGTCAGCGGGACGTAGCGCAGCAGCACGCCGGCGTGGACGGTCATGTAGTCGACGCCCTGCTCGCACTGCTCGATGACGGTGTCCCGGTAGACCTCCCAGCTCAGCTCCTCGGCCTTGCCGTCCACCTTCTCCAGGGCCTGGTAGAGCGGCACGGTGCCGATCGGCACGGGGGAGTTGCGCAGGATCCACTCGCGGGTGGTGTGGATGTTGCGGCCGGTGGAGAGGTCCATGACGGTGTCGGCGCCCCAACGGGTGGCCCACGTCATCTTCTCCACCTCCTCCTCGATCGAGGAGGTGACGGCGGAGTTGCCGATGTTGGCGTTGATCTTCACCAGGAAGTTGGTGCCGATGATGGCCGGCTCCACCTCCGGGTGGTTCACGTTGACCGGGATGACGGCCCGTCCGCGGGCCACCTCCTCGCGCACGAACTCGGGCGCGAGGCCCTCGCGCAGCGCCACGAACTCCATCTCCGGGGTCACCACGCCGCGCTTGGCGTAAGCGAGTTGGGTGACGGCGACGCCGCCGCGGCCGCGCAGCGGGCGGCGCGGGCGGCCGGGGAAGACGGCGTCCAGGTTGCGCAGGTTGCCGCCGCGCGGCGCGGTGTGCTTGATCCCGTCGTCCTCGGGGCGCGGCTCGCGGCCGTCGTACTCCTCGACGTCGCCGCGCTGGCGGATCCAGGCGTCGCGCAGCGCGGGCAGGCCGCGGCGCACGTCGGGCTCGTACGACGGGTCGGTGTACGGGCCGGAGGTGTCGTACAGCGGGACGGTCCTGCCGTTGGTGAGCAGCACCTCGCGGTACGGGACCCGCAGGTCGGGGCGGGATCCCTCGCGGTGCGCCTTGCGCCAGGCCGGGGTCGGGTAGCCGGTGCGCTCACTGCTGGGGGCGCTCTGGGCAGACTGCGGCTGTGCTTCGAACGTGGTCATCTGACCTCTACTCCCTACGCCGGCATTACCCGGTCCAGGTTCCTGCGGTCGACGCAGCCGTCGGTCCGTCCGTCGACGGTCCGGTCAGCGCCCTCTCAGCCCGGTGCTCCGAGCTCCCGCGTCGCAGGCGGTTGCCTGCACATGACGCCCAACACCGTAGCGAGCCGATTGCCGCAGGTCCAGAGCGGGTCCGTCCCCCGGCCCCGGGAACGGCGACCGACGCCCGGGAACGGCCGAGGCCCGGCTCCCCGTGACGGGGGCCGGGCCTCAGGGCGGCGGTTGGGGGAGCAGGGTCAGCTCTTGGCCGCCTTCTTCACCAGGATCACCACGGCGGCCGCGATGCCCACCACCACCAGCAGCTTGATCACGATGCCCAGCAGGAACCCGACCACGCCGAACACGAAGGCGACGATGTTCCAGGCCAGCACCAGGACCAGCACCGGGATGACGATGTTGCGCACCCAGGAGGGCAGCGACTTCCAGAGCTCAGCCATGTCGGATCCTCTTCTCCCCTCGGGTCGGCCGCCGTCCGGAGCCGCATCCCGCTTGCTTTCGATACGTCGATCGTACGGGGGCCGGAGTGCCGGAACGAGGCCCAACGGCCCGGAGAGAACCCCGAGATCACCCCGAGCCCGACCCCCGGGAACACCCCCGGCCGACCTCCGGGAAGAACCCCGGGAAGCTCCCCGGAGCAGGTCCCCGGGAGCCGTCGGACACCCGCACCGGCCGGCTCCGCCGCCGGTCAGACCGGCCAGCGCTCGCCGCGCCAGGCGGCGTCCCAGAACATCCACTCGTAGCGCGAGGTGGTCACGAAGTGCTCCACCACCCTGCGGCGTTCGGCCGTCGAGAGCTCCTCGCCGATCCGGTCGGTGAGGGCCAGCACCCGGCGGACCACCGACTGGAACGCCTCGTCGCCGTAGGTCGCGATCCACCGGGCGTAGAGCGGGTCGGGGGAGCCCTGGGCGAGCAGCGCCTCGCCGACCCGGGCGTAGATCCAGTAGCAGGGCAGCACCGCGCCGACCGCCTCGGCGAAGGAGCCGCCGTAGACGGTGGCCAGCAGGTAGCTGGTGTAGGCCCGGGTGGTGGGCAGCACCGGCTCGGCGGCGGCCTGCTCGGCGGTGCCGCCGAAGGCGGTCAGGAACTCGGCGTGCATGCCCTGCTCGGCGGCCAGCGCGCCGACCGCGTCGTCGGCGAAGGCCCGGACGTCCTCCTCGCCGGGCGCCTTGGCGGCGCAGACGGCGAGGGCGCGGGCGTAGTCGCGCAGGTAGTGCGAGTCCTGGACGACGAAGTGGCGGAAGGCCTCGCGCGGCAGGGTGCCGTCGGTGAGGCCGGCCAGGAAGGGGTGGGCCAGGATCTCGGCGTAGACCGGCTCGATGGCGGACCAGAGTTCTTCGGTGAGGCTGCGGGTCATGCCGCCGACCCTAAACGGCCGCGCGCGGACCGGGCCGCCCGGTCCGGTCCCGCCCGACTGCTCAGTCCTCCGGCTGCTCAGTCCTCCGGCGGGGAGAACACCACCAGCACCCGCAGCTCCTCGGTGACGTGGTGGAACCGGTGCGGGGTCCCGGCCGGGACGTACACGACGGTGCCGCGCCCGACGGCCGCGGTCTCGGCGCCGACGGTCAGCTCGGCGCGGCCGCTGATCACCTGGTAGATCTCGTCCTGGTCGTGCGCGGTCTGCGGGTCGGTGTCGCCGGGGGAGAGCGCGTACAGCCCGGCGGACATCCGCGGTTCACGCAGGAACCGCAGGTACGCGCCGTCGTTGGCCGCCCGCTCGGCGTCCAGTTCGTCCAGCCGGAACAGCTTCACCGCCGCCGTCCTCCCCTCGTCCGTCCGCCTCCGGGACCAGGGGCATTCAACACCAAAACCGCCGTGTGGTGGTTCCCCGCGGCCGGTCCGCCTGCCAGGCTTGGGCGGCATGAAGGGTTTCGTCATCAAGACACTGATCAACGCGGCGGCCATCTGGGTCGCCGCCTGGATCGTCAGCGGCATCCAACTCGCCCAGGGCGGGGCCGACTGGCAGCACAAGGCGCTCACGGTGCTCGGCGTCGCCGTCGTGTTCGGCCTCGTCAACTGGCTGATCAAGCCGGTGGTCAAGCTGTTCTCGTTCCCGCTGTTCATCCTCACGCTGGGCCTGATCACCTTCGTGATCAACGCCCTGATGCTGATGCTGACCTCGTGGGCGTCCGGAAGGCTGGAGCTGGACTTCCACGTCACCAACTTCGGGGCCGCGCTGATCGGTTCGCTGATCATCAGCCTGGTGGCCTGGGGCCTGCACCTGGCCCTGGACGACGACTGACGGCGCCGTGCCCGCCCGCGCGAGAGGGCCCGCCCCGGTGGACCACCCGGGTACGGGCCCCTTCGTCGTCCGGGCCGGGACTCCCCCCTGCAGGGCTCCCCGCAGGACTCCCCCTGCAGGACTCCCCGCTGACCGGTCACCCCGCGTTCTCCCGCCCCCTGAGGATCTCCGCGAGCCGGGCGTCGAGCTCCCGCCCGGTGCACTCCCGCCCGATCGGCACCAGCGCGACGGTGCGCGCCAGGAACGCGACCAGCGGCGCCGCCGGGGCGCGCAGCACGGACCGCCCGTCCGGGGAGCGCAGGACGACGCACAGCTCCGCGCGGTCCTCGCCGACCGGGCGGACGCGCACGTCGCCCTCGCCCGCCGGGCCACCGGTCCCGTCGAGCAGCAGCTCACGCGCGAAGAACCAGGTGACCGGCGCGTCGCCGGGCAGGTGGAAGGTGAACCGGACGGCGTAGGGGTCGGCGGCCTCGTACCCGACGTCCGTCGGAACGCGGACGGAGAGCTCGGGCGAGACCACGAGGTCCATCGCCAGACGGATCCGGACCGTGCCGTGCTGCATGCTCCACTACCTCTCGTTCGTGGCCGGCGGCCCGTTCCCGGGCGGTGACCGGGGCGACGTTTCGGCCCAATCCCCGGGTTTCGACGCATTCCCGGCGCGGGAGACTCCCGCACAACGCTCCAGCCCCGGAGGTGGCCATGGACCCCGAGAACCGCACCCCGCCACCGCGCCCGGTCGTGAAGCGCACCGCGCGGGCGATCCTGCTGGAGCTGGACCCGGACGATCCGTACGGCCCGGCCTCGATCGTGCTGATCCGGCGGGTCCGGCCGGACGCGCCGCACCCGTACTGGATCACGCCCGGCGGCGGGGTCGAGCGCGAGGACCGGACGGTGGTCGAGGCGCTGCACCGCGAGGTGGACGAGGAGCTCGGCGGCAAGATCGTGGACGTGGTGCCCGCCTTCGTCGACACCATCAGCCACCCCTTCCACGACGACGGGACGCTGCTGCACCCGCACGGGGTGAAGGTGCAGCACTTCTTCGTCTGCCGGCTGGTCTCGATGGACCTCAGCCGGCGGCACGGCCCGGAGGTGACGGACCCGAACGGCGAGTACGAGGTGGTCCGGCTGCCGTTCACCCGGGAGGGCGTCACCTCGGTCAACGTCGTGCCGCCCCGGCTGCGGGCGTACCTGGCGGCCAACATCGAGGGCATCCGCGCGCTGCTCGCGCCCGACCTCGGGTGATCACCCGGCCGCTCAGCCCGCCGCCAGGTCGCCGACCAGGTCGTGCCGGATCCGCTCGGCCGGCACCCCCGAGCGCAGCAGCACCCCGACGCCCCGGCGCACCATCGCGGGCGGTCCGCTGAGCACCGCCTCACGGCCCGCCCACGGGCCGAACCGGCTGACCACTTCGGGCAGTTCGCCGGTCAGCGCGCCCTCGGCCGGTCCGGTGCCGGACAGCACCGGCCGCACCGTGAGCCAGGGGTGCAGCCGGGCCAGCTCGCGCAGCCCGTCCAGGTCGTACAGCTCGGCGGCGCTGCGGGCGCCGTAGAACACCTCGACCCGGCGGCCGGATCCGCCGTGCTCGGCGGCCTCCTCGACCAGCGCGCGGATCGGGGCGATGCCGGTGCCGCCGCCGAGGCAGAGCAGGTCCGGGCCGGCGGTGTGGTCGACGGTCATCGAGCCGGCCGCCGGGCCCAGCCGCAGGACGTCGCCGGGAGCGGCCCGGTGGACCAGCGCGTTGCTCACCCAGCCCGCCTGGACGGCCTTGACGTGGAAGGTCAGCAGCCCGTCCGGGCGCGGCGCGGTGGCGAAGGAGTAGTGCCGCCAGACCCGCGGCCACCAGGGCGTCTCCAGGCTGGTGTACTGCCCGGCGCGGTACGGGTAGGCCTGGTCCGGGCGGACGGTGATCACCGCGATGTCCCGGGTGCGGCGCTCGTGCCGGACGACCTCGCCCTGCCACCAGGGCGGCGAGGTGCGGGCGGCCTCCTCGGCGGCCTCGATCATGATCGAGGAGATCAGCCGGTAGGCGCGGCGCCAGGCCAGCTCGGTGTCGGCGTCCCAGCGGCCGCCCGCGTACCGGGCCAGCGCCTGCACCAGGCACTCCCCGACCGGGGCGTAGTGGCCGGTCAGCGTGCCGTAGCGGCGGTGGCCGCGGCCGAGCCCGGCCAGCTTGGCGGTCAGGGCCACCGGGTCCTCGGCCCCGCGGGCGGCGTCCAGCAGGGCGCGGAACAGCCGGTCGCGCTGGACGTCCATGGCGGCGGGGAAGAGCGAGCGGACCTCGGGGTGCTGCAGGAACAGCAGCGCGTAGAAGTGCGCGGTCGCCCGGTCGGCGACCGGCTCGACGGCCGCGAGGCTGGCCCGGATCAGCTCGATGTCCCGGGCGGTGAGCGGCAGTTCGACGGCGGAGGCGTCGGGGGCGGCGGTGGGTGCGGTGGGTGCGGCGGCGGGTGCCTCCTGCTCGGGAAGCGCGGCCGGGGTCTGCACCGGGGCCGCCTGCATGCTCCAGGCGTCACTCCAACTGTCCCCGGGTCCTGCCCAGTTGAGCCCGGGTGCGTCGGCGAACAGCGGACGGAAGGCCGGCGAGCTTCCGGTGACCGAGACGGCCTCCGGGTGGCTCGGCGCCGGAACGGCCGGCGGCTCGGTCGGCATCGCCGGGACGGACAGCACGACCGGGACGGCCTCCGGCAGGGGAGCGGCCGCCACCGGCGGCAGGTCCGGCGGATCCAGCGGCATCGGCGGCCGCAGGGTCTCCTCCGGGGAGGGCGCCGGCGTCAACGCCTCGCGCGCCGGCGCCCCGAGAACCCGGGCCGACGCCTGCGCCGCCTCGGGCGGGAGCTCCGGCAGGCCCGGGACGGAGGCCGCGCCCGCCGAGCCGTGCCCGGTGCGGACCAGAAGTGTTCTGCGGGACTTCACCGCTACGTTTCGAGTACCCAAGAGAATCGTTTCGCCTCCGGCCGGCCTGCGCCACCACCTGGCTTGTCTCTGCTGACGCCTAGGCAGCGTGGCACGCCCGAACTGCTCATCCGACAAATCACGCGAAGCCCGGACGCCCGGGCCCGGAACGCGCTACTCTCACTCGATCGCGGTCGCCCTGAGTGGCCCCCCGTCCACCCAGGGCGACCGCGGCCTGCTCACGGCGGTCGCCCTCGACGCCGGCGGCCGCCCGTCCGGAGCGCCGCCGGAGCCCTCAGAGCTGCCGCAGCAGCATCCCCGGCTGTTCCACGCAGTCCGCGACGAACCGCAGGAAGCCGCCCGCCGTCCCGCCGTCGCAGACCCGGTGGTCGAAGGTGAAGGACAGCTGCGTCACCTCGCGCACCGCCAACTCGCCTCCGTGGACCCAGGGTTTGGCCACGATCCGGCCGACACCGAGCATCGCCGCCTCGGGGTGGTTGAGGATCGGGGTGGACCCGTCCACGCCGAACACCCCGTAGTTGTTCAACGTGAAGGTGCCGCCGGCCAGTTCGGCCGGGGTGAGCGATCCCTTGCGCGCTGACTCGGTCAACCGTCCGAGCTCCTCGCCGAGTTGCTCGGTGCTGCGGTTCTGCGCATCCCGCACCACCGGGACCACCAGACCGCGCTCGCCCTGCGCCGCGAAGCCCAGGTGCACCGCCGAGTGCCGGACGATGCCCGAACCATCCTCGGTCACCGAGGAGTTGAGCTCCGGGAAGCGCGCCAGTGCGACCGTGCAGATCCGCGCCAGCAGCGCCAGCACGCTCACCTTCGGGCCCGGGGTCGCGTTCAACTGCCTGCGCAGTGCCATCAGTTCGGTGGCATCGGCGTCCACCCAGCAGGTCGCGGCCGGGATCTCCCGGTGGCTCCGGCTGAGCTTCTCGGCCACCGCCTTGCGCAGCCCGCGCAGCGGTACCACGCCGTCCTGGGCGACCGACGGACCGACCGCCGGACCGACCGCCGGCGCCGCCGGGGCCGCGACCTTCGCCGCGACCGCGCGTTCGACGTCCGCCCGCATGATCAGCCCGTCCGGCCCGCTCCCGGTGAGCGCGGCCAGGTCGACCCCCTGCTCCCGGGCCAGCCGCCGCACCAGCGGCGAGATCACCGGCACCACGACGGGGGCGGCGGGCGCGACGGAGGCAGCGGGCACGACCGGAGCGACCGCGGCAGCAGCAGCCGGAGCAACCGGAGCCGCCGCGACCGCAGCCACCCCGACCCGGCGCCGCCGCCCGCCCTTCCCGGTCTCCGCGACGCCGTACCCGACCAGCGGCCGCTCGACCTCGGCGGAGACCGCGACGGCGGGCGCGGAACCGCCCCCGCCACCGGACGCCTCCGGGGCGCCCCCGGTCGTCGACGCCACCGCGACCGTCACCAGCGGCGCGCCCACGGCGATCTCCTCGCCCTCCGCGCCGTACCGCGCGGTGACCACCCCGCCGTACGGGCAGGGCACCTCGACCACCGCCTTGGCGGTCTCCACCTCCACCACCGGCTGGTCGACCGCGATGACCTCGCCGACCTCGACCATCCAGCGCACCACCTCCGCCCCGGTGAGCCCCTCACCGAGGTCGGGCAGCCGGAACTCCCGCACGACGGGCATCATGCTCAGTCCTCCCACTGCAGTCGGGCGACCGCGTCCAGGATCCGGTCCACCCCGGGCAGGTGGTGGTGCTCCAGCATCGGCGGCGGGTACGGGATGTCGAAGCCGGTGACCCGCAGCACGGGCGCCGCCAGGTGGTGGAAGCAGCGCTCGGTGACGCGCGCGGCGATCTCCGCGCCGGTGCCGCCGAAGCCGGTCGCCTCGTGCACCACCACGGCCCGCCCGATCGAGCGCACCACCCGGCAGACCGTCTCGTCGTCGAACGGCACCAGGGTGCGCAGGTCCAGCACCGCGAGGTCCCAGCCCTCGGCCTTCGCCGTCTCGGCCGCCTCCAGGCAGACCGGCAGCGAGGGGCCGTAGGTGATCAGCACGGCGGACGTCCCGGGGCGGCGCAGCACGGCCCTGCCGATCGGCTCGACGGCCGCCGCCGGGTCCAGCTCGGCCTTGCCCCAGTAGAGCCGCTTGGGCTCCAGGAAGACCACCGGGTCGTCGGAGGCGATCGAGGCGCGCAGCAGCCCGTACGCGTCGGAGACCGTCGCGGGGGTGACCACGTGCAGGCCGGGGGTGCTGGTGTAGTACGCCTCGGAGGCGTCGCTGTGGTGCTCGACCCCGCCGATGCCACCGCCGTACGGGACCCGGACGGTGATCGGCAGCGGGAGCCGGCCCGCGGTGCGGTTGCGCATCTTGGCGACGTGCGAGAACAGCTGCTCCAGCGCCGGGTAGGCGAAGGCGTCGAACTGCATCTCGACCACCGGGCGCAGCCCGTACATCGCCATGCCGATCGCGGTGCCGAGGATGCCGGCCTCGGCCAGCGGGGTGTCCAGGCAGCGGTCCGGGCCGAACTCGGCGGTCAGCCCGTCGGTGATCCGGAAGACGCCGCCGAGCGCCCCGACGTCCTCGCCGAGGACGTGCACCGCCGGGTCCTCGCGCATGGCGTCCCGCAGCGCGGAGTTGAGTGCCTGCGCCATGGAGGCGGTACGGGCACCGGAGGTGAGGACGGTCGACATCAGTGCTGCACCTCGGCCTCGGCAGCCAGCTCGGCGGACAACTGGGCGGCCTGCTCCCGCAGTTGCGGGGTCGGCTCGGCGAAAACGTGGGCGAACAGGGACATCGGGTCGAGCTCGGGGTCGGCGTGGAACTCGGTCCGCATCCGGTCCGCCAGCGCCTCCGCCTCGTCCGCCGCCTCCCGCACCAGGGCGTCGTCCAGCACGCCGAGACCGCGCAGCGCCCGTTCCATCAGCAGGATCGGGTCGTGCTCCCGCCAGGCCTCCACCTCGGGGTCGGTGCGGTAGCGGGTGGCGTCGTCGGCGTTGGTGTGCGCCTCGATCCGGTAGGTCAGCGCCTCGACCAGGGTCGGGCCGCCGCCGCAGCGGGCCCGCTCGACCGCCTCGGCCAGCACGGAGTGCACGGCGGGGGCGTCGTTGCCGTCCACCAGCCGGCCGGGCATGCCGTAGCCGACCGCCTTGTGCGCCAGGCTGGGCGCGGCGGACTGCGCGCTGAGCGGGACGGAGATCGCGTAGCCGTTGTTCTGCACCAGGAAGACCACCGGCGCGTTGAGCACGGCGGCGAAGTTCAGCGCCTCGTGGAAGTCGCCCTCGCTGGTGCCGCCGTCGCCGAGCATCGCCAGCGCGACGGCGGGTTCGCCGCTCAGCCGGGCGGCGTGCGCCAGCCCGACGGCGTGCGGGGCCTGGGTGGCGAGCGGGGTGCAGAGCGGGGCGGTGCGGCTGGCGCGCGGGTCGTAGCCGGTGTGGGCGTTGCCGCGCAGCAGGGTCAGCGCCTCCAGCGGGTCGACGCCCCGGGAGACCACGGCGAGGGTGTCGCGGTAGCTGGGGAACAGCCAGTCCTGCTCGCCGAGCACCAGCGCGGCGGCGATCTGGCAGGCCTCCTGGCCGGTGGACGCCGGGTAGACGGCGAGGCGGCCCTGCTTGGTCAGGGTGGTCGCCTGCTGGTTGTACCGGCGGCCGACGACCAGGCGGCGGTAGAGCTCGCGCAGCAGCGCCGGCTCGTACTTCTCCAACGCGGGGGTGCCGAGCACCCGAACGGGGGAGAGGTCCGGGAGGAGGGGGGCCGGGTCGGTGCGCGGGGCGGTGGCTCCGGGCGCCCAACCGGGCACGCCCGTGTGGTGTCTGTGGTCGAGAACGGTCATCTCGGGGCACCTCCAGGGGTGGCGGGGGCTCCCTACCGATTGTTCGGTCGTCTGTTCATCTTGACCAGAAGCGTGACAAGGTGGTGGACATTCGGCCTGAGCGGCGGTCGACTGGTGGCAGTACGTCCAATCGGTGAGGGTGGGGGGTCATGTCGGCTGAACAGATGTCCAGACTCGATCGGGTCGACCGGTCGATCCTGCGGCTGCTGCAGCAGGACGGTCGCGCCTCGATCCGCTCGGTCGCCGAGCGGGTGCACGTGTCCCGGGCCAATGCGTACGCCCGGATCTCCAGGATGGTCGAGGACGGCGTCATTCGCGGCTTCACCGCCAGGGTGGACCACGAACGGGCAGGTCAGGCCGCGTCCGCGTACATCACCCTGAAGATCGTCCAGAACTCCTGGCGCACGGTCCGCGAGCAGCTGCTGGAGCTGCCCGGGGTGGCGCACATCGCGCTGGTCGGCGGCGACTTCGACGTCCTGCTCCTGGTGCACACCGCCGACAACCGGGCACTGCGGGAGCTCGTGCTCAACCGCATCCAGTCCATCCCCCAGGTGCTCGGCACCCGCACCATGCTGGTCTTCGAGGAAACCGACCAGGTCCCCCCCGATCCGCAGATCTGACGAGCGCCCACTCACCTCCGGGCCGCTCGGGCTGGGGAGCGCCTACCGCGCCCGCAGGCCGTCGAAGGCCAGGTGCACCACCGCGTCCGCGACCCCGTCGGCCGCCTTGAGCCCCGGCCGGTACCACTCCACGATCGAGTTGATCATCCCGAACAGCAGCCGGGTGGCCAGCCGCGGCTCCACGTCCCCGCGCAGCGCGCCGTCCGCGACCGCCGCCCGCAGCAGCTCGGCGACCTGGTGGTCGAAGTCCCGGCGCCGCTCCAGCGCCCACTGCTCGGTGGCCGTGTTGCCGCGCACCCGCAGCAGCAGCGTCACGTACGGCAGCTCCGCCAGCAGCACCTCGGCGGTGCGCCGCACCACGTGCTCCAGCCGCTCCACCGCCGGGCCCTCGACCGCGGCCGGCTCGGCCAGGATCGCGAACAGCCCGTCCAGCGCCCGCCCGACCGCCAGCCGCAGCAGCTCCTCCTTGCCGCGGACGTGGTGGTAGATCGAGGACTTGGAGATCCCGGCCGCCCGGGAGAGGTCCTCCATCGAGGTGCCGTCGTAGCCGCGCTCGTTGAAGACGTCGACGGTCACCGCGAGCAGTGACTCCACGGTGTAGGTGGTGCGCGTGGTGTGATCGGCCATCCTCCGAGTATCCCCGGCCGTACCGCGCGGTACGCGATCGGGTCCGCTCCCACCGGGCCCGGTCCGGCCCACCCCGGCCCGAAGCCGCAGGCCCTAGACTCTCCGGACGATCCGTCCACGTCCAGCAGGCTGGGGTCCACGGCTGATGAACGCAATACCGGCAGTCGCCTCCGACGCGCCCGAGCAGCGCAGCGGGGAGCCGGAGGAGGGGCGCACCTGGCAGGAGCGCGCCCAGGTGCTGGTGGTCCGCTTCGGCCCGGCGGTGTGGTGCTACGCGGTGCTCAAGCTGGTCGGCTTCACGGCGTTCATGAAGCTGCTCACCTTCGCCGGCGACTACGCCAAGAAGCCGGCCCGGTTCGGCGGCGGCGCCAACCCCTGGGACGTGCTGGCCAGCTGGGACGGCTGGTGGTACCAGCAGGTGGCCCAGTTCGGCTACCACCCCGCGCTGGTCCAGATCCCGGGACCGGAGGGCTTCAACGTCGAGCAGAACTCGGCCGCCTTCTTCCCGCTCTACCCGGGCCTGATGCGGCTGACCTCGGAGGTCACCCCCTTCGGCCTGTACGGCGCCGGGATGCTGGTCTCGGTGGTCGCCTCGCTGTTCGCCGCCGCCGGCATCTACGCCGTGGTGGAGAAGCTCTCCGGGGACGTCCGGGCGGGCGTGATCGCGGCCGGGCTCTGGGCGATCGCCCCGGGCTCGGGCGCCGAGTGGGCGGTCTACTCGGACTCCCTCTTCGTCGCGCTGGCCGCCTGGGCCTGCTACTGCGTGATGACCAAGCGGTGGATCGCGGCCGGGGCGATCACCCTGGTCGCCGGCCTCAACCGGCCGACCGCCGCGGCGCTGATCGGCGCGGTGGGCCTGGCCGCGCTGGTCGAGCTGTACCGGCGGGAGAGCGGCGTGCTGCGCCCGCTGGCCGCGATGCTGATGGCCCCGGTCGGCCTGCTCGGCTACGTCGGCTGGGTCGGCTGGAAGACCGGGGAGTGGGGCGGCTACTTCCGGCTGCAGCACGACGCCTGGCTGCACTACTTCGACTGGGGCCAGGGCACCTGGCACGCGATCCGCGGCGTGCTGCTCGGCCGCAACGACTAC
The DNA here is from genome assembly GCF_044764985.1 of Kitasatospora sp. NPDC093550. Classification (NCBI taxonomy): domain Bacteria; kingdom Bacillati; phylum Actinomycetota; class Actinomycetes; order Kitasatosporales; family Streptomycetaceae; genus Kitasatospora; species Kitasatospora sp. NPDC093550. The sequence goes on along the minus strand of NZ_JBIWJF010000018.1, from coordinate 4,012 downwards.
CCCTTCGCCTTCCCGGTGCCGGACCTGCTGGCCACCCTGATCGTGCTCACCCTGCCGGTGCTGATCGTGCTGCTGGTCCGGCTGCGCCCGCCGCTGGTGCTGACCGCCTACACCCTGGCCACGATCGTCTCGGTGCTCGGCAGCCTCGGCATCTTCGGCAACACCTCGCGCTACCTGCTGCCCGCGTTCCCGCTGCTCGTCGCGCTCGCGATCGGGATGCGCAAGCTGAGCTGGCCGGTGCTGGCGGCCGTGCTGGGCACCGGCGCGCTCGCCTCCGGCTGGTACGGCGGGTACGTGCTGTTCGAGCTGGGCGTGCCGTAAACCGGGACCACCCGAAGCCCCGGAGGGCGCGTCCGCCACGGACGCGCCCTCCGTCCGTCCGGGCGGATTCCCCTCCCCACACCCTCTTGAGCCGACCGATCGTTCGGTTACTCTGTGACGTGTCCCGTCCTCCCCTCTGAGGAGCGCACAGATGTCCGCAGCGGTCACCCACCCCCTCGTCAGCGAGCTGGTCGCGCGCCACCAGGCCACCCTGGACGCCGCGCTCGACGCCGCCGCCAAGCGCGACTACTGGTCGCCCTACCCCGAGTTCCCCAAGGCGTACGGCGAGAGCGGCCCGGCGGACGGCAAGGCCGCCTTCGACGCCCTGCTCGGCAAGCCCTTCACCCTGGCGGGCCACCCCACCGACGGCGACCAGGTCGGCGGCGAGGCCTCCCCGTACGGCGTCGAGCTGGGCATCACCTACCCGCACGCCGACCCGGACGCCCTGATCGCCGCGCTCAGCGCCGCCCGCCCCGGCTGGGCCGCCGCCTCCCCGCTGGAGCGCGCCGCCGTCTGCCTGGAGATCCTGCACCGGATCAACGCCCGCTCCCACGAGTTCGCCCAGGCCGTCATGCACACCACCGGCCAGGCCTACGGCATGGCCTTCCAGGCCGGCGGCCCGCACGCCCAGGACCGCGGCCTGGAGGCCGTCGCCTACGCGTACGCCGAGCAGACCCGGCTGCCGAAGCAGGCCGGCTGGACCAAGCCCCAGGGCAAGCGCGACCCGCTGGTGATGACCAAGGAGTTCACCGTCGTCCCGCGCGGCCTGGCGCTGCTGATCGGCTGCAACACCTTCCCCACCTGGAACGGCTACCCCGGCCTGTTCGCCTCCCTGGCCACCGGCAACCCGGTGCTGGTCAAGCCGCACCCGCGCGCCGTCCTCCCGCTCGCGCTGACCGTCGCGATCGCCCGCGAGGTGCTCGCCGAGGCCGGCTTCGACCCCAACCTGGTCTGCCTGGCCGCCGAGCACGAGGGCGGCACCGTCGCCGCGACCCTCGCGGTCCGCCCCGAGATCAAGATGATCGACTACACCGGCTCCACCGCCTTCGGCGACTGGCTGGAGGAGCACGCCAAGCAGGCCCAGGTGTACACCGAGAAGGCCGGCGTCAACGCCGTCCTGATCGACTCCACCGACGACTACAAGGGCATGCTGTCCAACCTGGCCTTCGCGCTCTCGCTCTACAGCGGCCAGATGTGCACCACCCCGCAGAACGTGCTGATCCCGCGCGGCGGCATCAGCACCGACCAGGGGGACAAGACCTACGACGAGGTGGTCGCCGACCTCGCCGGCGCGATCGAGGGCCTGCTCTCCGACGACGCGCGCGCCGCCGCCATCCTCGGCGCCGTGGTCAACCCGGGCGTGCTGCAGCGCTCGGCCGCGGCGGCCGGCGGCGAGTACGGCGAACTCGCCCTCGCCCCCCGCGCGGTGACGTCGCCGGACTTCCCCGGCGCGACCGTCCGCACCCCCGCCCTGGTCAAGCTGGACGCCGACAAGCCGGACGACCGCTCGGTCTTCCGCAGCGAGTGCTTCGGCCCGGTCTCCTTCGCCGTCGCCGTCGAATCCACCGCCGCCGGCGTCGAGTTGCTGCGCACCACGGTCCGCGAGAAGGGCGCCATGACGGCCTCCGGCTACACCACCTCGCCCGAGGTGGAGGCCCTGCTGGTCGAGGCCGCGCTGGACTCCGGCGTCTCGCTCTCGCTCAACCTGACCGGCGGGGTCTACCCCAACCAGACCGCCGCCTTCTCCGACCTGCACGGCACCGGCGCCAACCCGGCCGCCAACTCGGCCTACTGCGACGGCGCGTTCGTCGCCAACCGGTTCCGCACGGTGGAGATCCGCCGGCACAGCTGATCCCCCCGCACCACCACCCGGGCCCGGCGGTCACCGACCGCCGGGCCCGGCGGTTCACAGCTCACGCCCGGGCCAGCGATGATGGAGGCTGGGAGAACGCCGGGAACGGCGTCCAACCGCCCTCCGAACACCGGGAGCTGAATACATGGCCGTGAAGCCGACGACCGAAACCGACGTCCTGATCGTCGGCGCCGGACCGACCGGACTGCTGCTCGCCGGCGACCTCGCCGCCGCCGGCGTCGGCGTCACCGTGCTGGAGAAGCGGGCCGCCGAGTCCAACCTCACCCGGGCCTTCGCCGTGCACGCCCGCACCCTGGAGCTGCTGGACGCCCGGGGCCTGGCCGAGGACCTGATCGCCACCGGCCGCCCGCTCGACTCGCTGAAGCTGTTCAACCGCTTCCGCATCGACCTCGGCTCGCTGCAGACCCGCTTCCCGTTCGTCCTGATCACCCCGCAGTACAACGTCGAACGGCTGCTCCTGCAGCGCGCGGAGAAGGCCGGCGCGACGGTGCTGCGCGGCGCCGAGGTCACCGGCCTGCGCCAGGACGCCGAGGGCGTGACGCTGGAGACCGCGGACGGGCACACCCACCGCGCCGCCTACGCCGTCGGCACCGACGGCGTCCACTCCGCGGTCCGCGACCTGCTCGGCATCCCGTTCCCCGGCGAGTCGGTGGTGGACTCCGTGGTGCTGGCCGACGTCCGGCTGGAGCGCGAGCCCGCCGAGGCGATCACCGGCGGCGCCAACGAGACCGGCTTCGCCTTCATCGCCCCCTTCGGCGACGGCTGGTACCGGGTCATCGCGTGGGACCGCAACGAACGCCACCAGGACGGCACCGTCCCCTCGACCGAGCAGCTCGCCGCCCTCCTGGAGAGCGTCCTCGGCGAGGACTACGGCCCGCACGACGTGCGCTGGAGCTCCACCTTCCACAGCGACGAGCGCCAGGTCCCCACCTACCGCTCCGGCCGGGTCTTCCTGGCCGGCGACGCCGCCCACTGCCACTCCCCGGCCGGCGGCCAGGGCATGAACACCGGCCTGCAGGACGCCGCCAACCTCTCCTGGAAGCTCGCCGCCGCCCTGAACGGCCGGGCCACCGACGCCCTCCTGGACACCTACCAGACCGAACGCCACCCGGTCGGCAAGACCGTCCTGCGCACCTCCGGCGCCCTGATCAGGCTCGCCCTCGCCGAGTCCGCCCCCACCCGCGCCCTGCGCGGAGCGCTCACCGCGCTGGGCGGCCACCTCGACCTGATCACCGAGCGCGGCGCCCGGCTGGTCTCCGGCATCGAGATCTCCTACCCCGCCCCCAAGGGCGCCCACCCCCAGGTCGGCAAGCGCGTCCCGGACCTCCGCCTGACCGCCCTCAGCAAGCCCGTCGAGGGCGCCCCCGCCGCCCCCGAGCGCCTCTACGAGGCCCTCCGCGCCGGAACCTTCGTCCTCGTGAGCAACGACGAACTGGCCGCCGCCGAACCCTGGGCCGACCACATGGTCGCCACCGCCCCCGCCGACCCGCACGGCAAACTGCGCGACACCGTCCTCCTGATCCGCCCCGACGGCTACGTCGCCTGGGCCGCCGTCGACCCCGGCCAGAACGAACTCACCACCGCCCTCACCACCTGGCTCGGCACCCCCGCCTGACCCCACCCAGCGCCACCCCCCAGCACCCACCCGCAGACCCCACCCCACCCCCTCACCTCACCTCCCCACCCCACCTCCCCCTCACCCGACGAGGCGAGAGGGAGTGCTGCGGAAGGGGCGGCGCAGGGGGTGGCCCGGAGAGGGGCGTTGCGGGTGATTTTCAGACTGCCAACGGCGCCCAGCACTCATCCCACAGAGTCGGC